>NZ_CP010029.1:1413680-1713680 GCF_001656035.1 Yersinia entomophaga | reverse complement strand
AATTCGTTTCATCAATTCGCGATAAGGTTCCAGCACCTCTTTGCCACCGGCCAGTTTGCGTAGTTCCGGTGTACATTCCGACATCGACAGTTCGGAAACCAGCACCTGAATATCGCGCAAGAACAGATCGGTCGCTTTCCAGCGGCTGAGTAGCAGAACGTGGCGGGTGACTTCGGCGGTAACGTTCGGGTTGCCGTCGCGGTCGCCGCCCATCCACGAGGTAAAGCGAATCGGCACCGCTTCTACCGGCAGTCGGTAATCGAGAGAATTTTCCAACTGCTCATTGAATTCACGCAGGAAAGCCGGAACCCCTTCCCACAGACTGTTTTCAACAACGGCAAAACCCCATTTGGCCTCGTCGATAGGTGACGGTCGCAGTTTGCGAATTTCGTCGGTATGCCAAGATTGTGCAACTAACTGCCGCAAACGACGCATGATCTTGTTGCGTTCGTAATCGGCTAAATCATTGTGATCCAACTGGCTCAGGCAAGTATTCACTTCAACCAGTTTATGAATCAGAGTACGGCGGGTAATTTCGGTTGGATGCGCAGTAAGAACTAGTTCGATGGACAGTTCATCCACCGCTTTGCACATATCCTTATTGCTTAGATTCTTATCTTTCAGACGATTAAACAGCTGGGCCAAGGCTTCTGGATTACTTGCCGCTTCACCATGCGGCGAAATGCTGTGGTATTGCTCAGCGGTGTTCGTCAGATTAAGAAACTGGCTAAACGCACGAGCGACGGGCAATAACTCGTCGTTAGAAAGGTTTTGCAGCGTCGAAAGCAGCTCCTGACGGTGCGCTTCATTACCGGCTCGCGAAGATTTAGATAACTTACGAATGGTTTCTACCCGGTCAAGGATGTGCTCGCCCAGCGCTTCCTTAATTGTGTCTCCGAGTAGTGTGCCGAGCATACTGACGTTACTTCGCATTGCGGAATATTGTTCGTTCATATGACCCCTGACCCATATATACCCTGCGTATTTGAGGTTACAGACATGTTGGTTACGCTCGCTCATGTGAATGGCTGACCAGAGTAAGCTCATCGGATGCGTTTGTTGGCCGCTTGCCTATAACCCTCATAATTAGAGGTATAACCTTTTATGGTTTCTTTTTGTAAATTAATTTCACCCAAGAGGCTGAGACTGATTACGAATCTCGCCGCGTTCAATTCCAATAACCCAATTGACACTATTTTTAGCAAAAAAACATCAAAATTGGGGGTATTTCTGAAATTTAATTACTGGTCGCAGGTTATCAGTCTGGCTAATCATCGATATTGATCGAAATGGGCTATCTGTGGATGGGTAGCGATCTCCCATCCACTTTTTTATCTGATAACACGTGCTTACCCGATAACACATGCGTTCGGGTAGCTTGCTTACTGCTGGCAGAAGTGATCGACCAACTGGGAAATCAGCTCGCGGGTCGGTTCAATAAAAGCGGTGTCTATATATTCATCTGGCTGATGTGCCTGATTAATCGAGCCAGGGCCAAGCACCAGTGTAGGGCATACCTGCTGAATAAACGGTGCTTCGGTGCAGTAATTCACCACCTCGGTACGGCTGCCCAGCAGTTTCTCAATCACCGCCACCATAGCGTGATCGGTTGGGCATTCGTAACCCGGAATCGGCGGGTGTAGCTCGTCGATGGTCAAGCGACCCGGCCAGCGTTGGCTCACCGGTGCCAGCGCTTCATTCATCAATTCGCTTAAATCGCTCAACGTCAGCCCCGGTAGCGGGCGAATATCCATATGTAATTCACAGCAGGCACAAATACGGTTTGCCGCGTCACCGCCGGAGATGTGGCCAAAGTTCATGGTGGGATAGGGAATATTGAAGGCCGGATTGTTGTAACGCTCCTGCAATGTGTTGCGTAGCGCCATCAAATGGGTGATGGATTCATGCATCAGATCTATGGCGTTGACGCCGCGCGCCGGATCGCTGGAGTGACCGGACTGACCCACGATGCGAATAGCGCTAGAAATATGGCCTTTATGGGCACGCACCGGTTTCAGCGAGGTTGGCTCGCCGATAATGGCAAAATCGGGGCGTAGTTGGGTGGAAGCCGCAAAATAACGCGCTCCGGCCATAGTCGTTTCTTCATCCGCGGTAGCCAGAATATACAGCGGTTTGGTCAGTTTACTGGCGTCGATATCGCGCACCGCATCCAGAATAAAGGCAAAGAAGCCTTTCATATCCGCAGTACCTAAACCGTACAGCTTGTTGTCATGTTCGCTCAAAGTGAACGGATCGCGCGTCCAGCGGCCTTCATCGTAAGGTACTGTATCGGTATGACCCGCCAGCAGCAGCCCGCCGCTGCCTTCACCAATGCTGGCCAGCAGGTTGAATTTGTTGCGGGATTCCGGCACTGGTTGGATTTCCACGCGAAAACCTAGTTCGCTAAACCATTCGGCCAACAAGTTGATTAACGCTTCATTACTTTGATCCAGAGCGCTATCGGTTGCGCTAATAGAGGGCGTTGCGATTAACGCCCGGTACAGCTCAATAAATGGAGGTAATTTCATCTTCACTGTTGACAGCCTTTGGTTAGGGTAGTATCAATATTCATGCAGTTATTGTGAATAACTATTTGAATGAAAATACAGCAAGCATGAGCGTAAGGGAACCAGAAACGCCCTTGAATTTACGAAAATGTCAATGCTCAATCGCGTAGGGAAACAGTAAAAACTTGCTGATAAACCCTGCAACTCGTTTTGCGTACTTATGTACAGTTAGTCAGAAGGTGAACTGAATCCATGTTGAATACGCTGATTGTTGGTGCCAGCGGTTATGCCGGAGCTGAACTTACGGCTTACCTGAATCGTCACCCACATATGAACATAACCGGTTTAACGGTTTCAGCGCAAAGTGCAGATGCAGGAAAATTGCTTTCCGATCTGCACCCGCAGTTAAAAGGCATCATCGATTTACCGCTGCAACCCTTGGTTGATGTGGCTCAAGCTGCGAAAAACGTGGATGTGGTGTTTCTGGCAACCGCTCATGAAGTTAGCCACGATTTGGCTCCGCAATTTCTAGCGGCGGGCTGCGTAGTATTCGATTTGTCCGGTGCGTATCGCGTACAGGACCCTGATTTTTATACCACTTATTACGGTTTTGAACATCAGCATGCCGAATGGCTGGAGCAGGCAGTTTACGGCCTGGCGGAATGGCAGGCGGATAAAATTAAACAAGCTCAGTTGATTGCCGTGCCGGGTTGTTATCCCACGGCATCCCAGTTGGCGTTAAAGCCTCTGGTAGAAAACGGTTTGCTAAATCAGGAACAGTGGCCAGTGATTAATGCAGTAAGCGGCGTGAGCGGCGCGGGGCGTAAAGCCAGCGTCGGCAACAGCTTCTGCGAAGTCAGTTTGCAGCCTTACGGCTTGTTTACTCATCGTCATCAGCCTGAAATTGTGGCTCATTTGGGTACGCCGGTCATTTTCACTCCGCATCTGGGGAATTTTGCCCGCGGCATTCTGGCTACCATTACCTGTCGCCTAAACGCTGGCGTCACCGCACAGGATATCGCCGAGGCCTATCACAACGCCTATCAGGATAAACCTCTGGTGCGTTTGTATCAGCAGGGCGTTCCCGCACTGAAAGCCGTGGTTGGGTTACCGTTTTGCGATATCGGCTTTTCGGTTCAGGGCGAACATCTGATTGTGGTCGCGACGGAAGATAACTTACTGAAAGGCGCGGCAGCTCAGGCTGTTCAGTGCATGAATATACGCTTTGGTTTCCCGGAAACTCAGGCTTTGCTTTAATCAGGGACGGTAGCGAAATTCTCCCGCAACGTATTCTCGCTCACCCCTATATTTTCAAGACGCAATTGAGGCGCAGACCATGATGAATCCGTTAGTCATTAAATTAGGTGGGGTGTTATTGGACAGCGAAGAGGCGTTGGAGCGCCTGTTTAATGCCTTGGTGATCTACCGCGAAAAGCATCAGCGTCCGCTGGTCATTATGCATGGCGGCGGCTGTCTGGTAGACGACTTGATGAAAAAACTGGCTCTGCCTGTCGTGAAGAAAAATGGCCTGCGGGTGACGCCGGCCGACCAGATCGACATCATCACCGGTGCACTGGCGGGGACTGCCAATAAAACCCTGTTAGCCTGGGCGGTGAAACATCATATCGCCGCCGTTGGCCTGTGTTTGGGCGATGGTAATACGGTCACAGTAACGCCGCTAGATGCGGAGTTGGGTCACGTTGGAGGTGCTCAACCGGGTTCACCGACGTTAGTACAAACCCTACTGGCTGCTAACTACATGCCGATCATTAGTTCTATCGGCATTACCGCCTCTGGCGAGCTAATGAATGTGAATGCGGATCAGGCGGCAACCGCGCTGGCGGCAACCTTAGGCGCGGATTTAATCCTGTTGTCTGATGTTAGCGGCATTCTGGATGGCAAAGGGCAACGCATTGCCGAAATGACGGCGCAAAAAGCAGAGCAACTGATTGCTCAGGGCATTATTACTGATGGTATGGTGGTGAAAGTGAACGCGGCGTTGGATGCAGCCCGTTCACTGGGGCGTCCGGTGGATATTGCCAGCTGGCGTCATGCTGACCAGCTTCCTGCTCTGTTTAACGGGGTACCGATAGGTACACGTATTCTGGCCTGAGCCTCGTCGCTCCGGTGATTACAGATTCTTCTTCTATTGTTTTATCTGAATTGAGATTCAAGGAAATGAAAATGCAAACTAAAGGCATCAGCAAAATTGTTCTGGCTTATTCCGGCGGCTTAGATACTTCGGCAATCATTCCATGGCTGAAAGAAAACTATGATAACTGCGAAGTGATCGCCTTCGTTGCGGATATCGGGCAGGAACGTGCCGATCTGGAAGGGATTGAACAAAAAGCGCTGCGAACGGGTGCCTCAGCCTGCTATGTGGCTGACCTGCGTGAAGAATTTATCAAAGATTACGTGTATCCAGTGCTGCAAACGGGCGCTCTGTACGAAGGTACTTACCTGCTGGGCACTTCAATGGCGCGTCCGTTAATTGCTAAAGCGCAGGTTGAGCTAGCGTTGAAACTGGGTGCTGATGCGGTAGCCCACGGTGCGACCGGTAAAGGTAACGATCAGGTGCGTTTCGAAAGCACCTATACCGCGCTGGCGCCACAACTGAAAGTGGTTGCGCCTTGGCGTGAGTGGGATCTGCGTTCCCGTGAAGCGCTGCTGGATTACCTGAAAGAGCGTGATATTCCGACTACGGCATCCTTGGAAAAAATCTATAGCCGTGACGAGAATGCGTGGCATATCTCTACTGAAGGCGGCGTGTTGGAAAGCCCGGCTAATGCTTCAAACAAAGATTGCTGGGTTTGGACCGTAGCGCCAGAAGACGCGCCGGACGAACCTGAGCTGGTCACCGTTGCCGTTGAAAAAGGCAAAGTGGTTGCGGTTAATGGCAAAGCGATGAGCCCGTTCCAATGTCTGGATGCATTGAATACGCTGGGCGCTAAACACGGTATTGGCCGTATCGATATCGTGGAAAACCGTCTGGTTGGCATTAAATCCCGTGGCTGTTACGAAACGCCGGGGGGCACCATCATGATGGCTGCGCTGCGTGGCGTTGAGCAACTGGTGCTGGATCGCGATAGCTTTAAATGGCGTGAGCAGTTAGGTCTGGAAATGTCCTACGTGGTTTACGATGGCCGTTGGTTCGCCCCATTGCGTCAATCCTTGCAGGCTGCGGCCGAAGTATTGGCGCAGGAAGTTAACGGTGAAGTGGTTCTAAAACTGTATAAAGGTCAGGTGACTGCAATTCAGAAAACGTCTTCTAACAGCCTGTATTCCGAAGAGTTTGCTACTTTCGGTGAAGATGAAGTTTACGATCACAGCCACGCCGGCGGCTTTATCCGTCTGTTCTCGCTGTCTTCCCGTATTCGTGCGCTGAACGCGAAGAAGTAATGCGGTGACCTTTGCGAGTGCAGCTCTGCTTGCGCTCGCATCTCACTGTTTTAGCATCGTTTATCAGGATTATCGGTTTATCAGTTTAAGGAAATCAAGTTATGGCATTGTGGGGCGGACGGTTCAGTCAGGCAGCAGATCAGCGGTTTAAGCAATTTAACGATTCTCTGCGGTTTGATTACCGATTGGCAGAACAGGATATTTTCGGCTCTGTTGCCTGGTCAAAAGCGCTGGTTACCGTAGGCGTGTTGAGCGCCGAAGAGCAATTACAACTCGAACAGGCGTTGACCGTATTATTGGAAGAGGTTCAGGCCGATCCACAAGCCATTCTGACCAGCGATGCGGAAGATATTCATAGCTGGGTAGAAACCAAACTGATTGCCAAAGTCGGCGATTTAGGTAAAAAGCTGCATACCGGACGTAGCCGTAACGATCAGGTCGCTACCGATTTAAAACTATGGTGCAAATTCCAAGTGACGGAGCTGCAATCGGCGGTACGCCAGCTGCAACAGGCGTTGGTTATCACTGCGGAAGCCAATCAGGACGCGGTCATGCCGGGTTATACCCATCTGCAACGCGCTCAGCCGGTGACCTTTGCTCACTGGTGTTTGGCTTATAGCGAAATGCTGGCTCGTGATGAAAGTCGGTTGCAAGACACTTTAAAGCGTTTGGACGTGAGCCCATTGGGCTGTGGAGCGCTGGCGGGAACAGCTTACGCCATCGATCGCGAACAGCTGGCCGATTGGCTGGGTTTTGCTTCTGCGACCCGCAACAGTCTGGATAGTGTTTCCGATCGCGACCATGTGCTGGAATTACTGTCAAATGCCAGCATTGGTATGGTTCATCTCTCTCGTTTTGCCGAAGATTTGATTTTCTTCAACAGTGGCGAAGCGGCCTTTGTCGATTTATCTGACCGCGTCACTTCAGGCTCTTCCCTGATGCCGCAGAAGAAAAACCCGGATGCGTTGGAACTGATTCGGGGTAAATGTGGCCGTGTACAAGGCGCATTGACCGGGATGATGATGACATTGAAAGGCCTGCCTTTGGCTTACAACAAAGATATGCAGGAAGATAAAGAAGGGCTGTTTGACGCATTGGATACCTGGCTGGATTGCCTGCATATGGCGGCGCTGGTATTGGATGGTATTCAGGTGAAACGTCCGCGTTGCAAAGAAGCTGCCGAGCAGGGTTATGCGAATGCGACCGAATTGGCGGATTATCTGGTAGCGAAAGGCGTGCCTTTCCGTGAAGCGCATCATATTGTCGGCGAAGCGGTGGTTGAAGCCATTCGTCAGGGTAAAGCACTGGAAGCGTTGCCGTTGCAGGATTTGCGAAAATTCAGCGCCATTATTAGCGACGACGTGTACCCAATACTGGCTTTACAATCCTGTCTGGATAAACGTGTGGCCAAGGGCGGCGTATCGCCACTGCAGGTGGCATCAGCCATTGCTGAAGCTAAAGAGCGTTTGTTTTAATTAATTCCTTACGCATTGCGGATGGCACGCTTACCATCCGCTTTATTGCCAAATATTCCCTTCCCTGTGAATATGTTAGCTATAGGCTAACTGTCAGTCGTAATTAAACATCCCTTTAATTAATATATTGGGTTCATCTGCGATAATTAACCATTCATTCCTTTAGCATTAGGGCGAGTATTCACATTTACTGTCATTCATTGGCGCTATTTCTTTATTTCTTCCTGTAGGAAGTTGAGTTTATTTCATTAAGTGATTATGATAATCATTCTCAATTGTTGAAATATAAATAAAGCGCTAATGTAAGACTTTATTTTTAAACTGTTGATTTAGTGAAATAACTAAGTTGGCTGTCGCATTATTTTTCCAAGGATGAAGCAAAAATATGCATAATAATTATGTGAATAAAATTAAGCCTAATGGTTTAATCAGTATCATTCTTTTTTTTATTTTTTATTTATTTAGTGATAAAAGTTACTCGGAACAGCTTGATGTTAATATCCCCTCTTCAAAGATAGATGATAATAATGTGGTATTAGAACCGCTAAAAATAGAAGGTGGCGGTCTGCAATATTCTGACGATTGGATATATGATGAACCTCGCTCTGTTAGTGAAATAACTAAAGAACAATTAGATAACCGTCCTGCCCGCCATGCGGCTGATATATTGGAGCAAACTGCCGGCGTCTATTCTGCCGTAGACCAACAAGATCCTGCTTTATCGGTCAATATTCGCGGTATTCAAGATTTTGGTCGTATAAATATGAATATTGACGGTATGCGGCAAAACTTTATGAAAAGTGGTCACGGCGGACGTAACGGCGTGATGTTTATTGATCCGGATATTCTTAGCAATGTGGTGATTGAAAAAGGGCCGACCAGCGGTATCGGTAGCGCCGGCGTAATTGGCGGTATTGCTACTTTTAATACGATAAACGCGGCGGATTTTCTTGAGCCAGGAAAAGAGCTTGGCGGTAATCTGCGAGCCACAACGGGCGATAACGGTACCCGATTTATAGGTGGCGGAACATTGGCATTTGGTCATGAAACCGGAGATTTATTGATAGCCATAAGTGAGCGGAACTTTGGTGATTATTGGCCGGGAAACATCGGTAGTCTGGGCGAGCTACGTTTTGGATATGGAAATAAGGGGAAAAACTCAATCGGTGATGAGTTAAAGCACATGAAAGTGCTCAATTCCGGCTACCAAATGCATACCCGACTGGCTAAAGTGGGCTGGAACTTGCCTGCGGAGCAGCGTTTGGTTGCCAGTTACCTGCAAACTCAGGTAAGCAGCCCTAACGGCGGCTTTCTGGTAAGTGTAAAAAACTCACCGAATAAAAGCGGCGTCGGCTGGAAAACCAGCAGTATTAGCGATGTCATAACGCAGAATTTCGGATTGGATTACAGCTTACAGCCCGAGCATCTACCCTGGTTGGATGCCAAGGCAAAAGCCTATTACGTTGATACCGATGATAAAACCAATACTTTGTGTTCTGATCCTATTTTCTGTCGGAAATATACCACTCGCACGCGTTTAACTACGCGCGGTCTCCAGCTACAAAATACTCAACGTTTCATGCTGCCGGATAACCATTTATTGAGCCTTCAATATGGTATGGATTGGTTTAGCGATCGTTCCAGCGGCCACACGAACAAAGATCTCATGCAGGGTGTGACTCCGTCTGGCCAGCGCAGTCTGACTAGCGTTTTCACTCAGTTTGATTACCACTACGATGACTGGTTACGGCTGGATGGCGGGCTGCGTTTCGAACATTCTCGATTACAAGGGCATACCTGGCTATACACATCAAAAATGCCTTATACACGGCAAAACCCATGTAACCCCCAACATGGCGGGGGAAAAAGAAATACCTGTAAAAAAGTCCCTGTGACAATGACCTGGGATGTTGATCGCCATGAGCAGCAAATATTGCCAACCTTGGGCATTGGGGTGAAGCCAGGAGTGCAATGGCTGGAGTTTTTTGGCAACTACGGTCAATCATGGCGGCCACCGGGTATAACAGAAACTCTGGCTACCGGCAGTGCCCACGGTTCGGGTTTTTTGTTCCCAAATCCTAATCTGGCCATAGAGCGCTCCCGCACCTGGGAATCTGGGTTGAATATTCAACAGGAAGATTTATTCATTAGCGGCGATAAATTTGGCGCAAAAATGGCCTACTTTGATACCCGGGTGACGAACTATATCAACTTGGAATTAGAGCGAGCATTACCTCTGCGCGGAAGCCAATCATTTGCCTATGCTGCTTACGTTAATAATTTACTTAAAAGTCGCTTTCGCGGATTGGAATATCAATTAAGTTACGATGCCGGTTTTTTTTATACCAGTCTGAATTATACCCGAATGATAGGTCATAACGATACTTGCTCAAAACCAGCCTGGTTGGGCGGTATTCAATCGGTTAAAAATACAAAAGGGATAGGAATGTATGGTGTCGATGGTAACCATCTTAATGATTTCATTCTCTGTAGACATGGGGCGGTATTCGGATCATCAGCTTATTTACCGGGCGATCGTGGCAGTTTAACGTTGGGGGGAAGAGCATTAAATAAACTGTTAGATTTTGGTACCGTAATCCGTTATAACCGTGGGTATCAAGATTTATCAGTGCTTAATGGTTATGGCTATCCAGGTACGGCTTATGTCGCTGACTGGCCGAAATACATAGTGTTTGATTTATATGCCAGCTATAAAATAACAAATAATTTGATATTACGTACTTCAATAGAAAATATCAGTAATCGTGCTTATCTGGTTAATTATGGCGATTCACTGTCATTTTCTGCTAGCCGTGGCCGAACTATTCAGGGTGGATTTGAATACAAATTTTAAAGTCTTCAGGTGTGTTAATTAACCCCTGTTGGTATGTATGGTTATATTAATAATCATATTCTAAGTTATATCCCATTTACTAAAAGGAAATTATTTATGAGTATAACAATTAAATACCAAGAAGAATTTGCCGAATTTAGTGTTTCATCTTACCTAAAAGCGTGGGCTGCGGGGTTCGGTAATATCGAACTGGCTCCGGTTAAAGATCGTGGGCAATTTTACGGGGGATCGGATGGTTTTAATGGCCATCAATTTACTATTGGCAGTTCGCATAATACGGAAACCAGCCTGATAGCGAAGGGTAACTTACATTACACCTTTTATCCTCAGCATACGCTCCATGGCAATATTGATGAGGTGCAGTTTGGTGAAGGGCTAGAACCTAGCGTCGGCGGGGGAAGACACATCGTAAAAACGGAGGTCACCTTTAGTGGTCTGGCTATCACTGGGCAATATGATCCTGCGCTCACTGAGGAACAAAATCATCAGAGCGATTTGCACAAAACGTTATACGGTTTAATGAAAGGAGACCCTGATCCGATGCTGGAAATTCTCAAAACGAGTGGGGTGGATGTTGACAGCGCCTTCAACACGTTATCTATAGCTAGCCAGTATAATTCTGGCGACGTGATAGATGACGCACCATTTATCGAAGCAATTGGTGTGGCAGAGTACAACGAAATGTTGTTAGCCGCCTGATAAAGCGCTGCTGGGAAATACCCCTTTGACTGAATGAAAATGTCACCGCCGTGCCAATAGGGAAATAAGGTGCGGTGGTGATTTTGATATACATTGTTCAAGCATTTTTACGAGTTGTACTGCTCTTTTGGAATGGTAGCTGCGGTGCGAATTAAAAGTGTGATTACAGTGTGGAAACGGACCCATGCCATTAGCTAATACCTCTCAAACGACCTTACCTCCGATTTTAGCGGTTTTAATCTGTGATAAAACCAGTCTATGGGGAATAGGGATATTCACCGCAATTATCAATTTGCTGATGTTGGCTCCCGCAATATATATGTTACAGGTCTACGAGCGCGTCTTGGCCTCAGCAAACACCATGACGTTACTGATGCTGACTTTATTAGTTTTGGGCGCTTTTGCTTTGATTGGCTTATTAGAATGGGTGAGAGGAGCCGTCGTTATTCGTTTAGGCACCAGAGCCGATATGCAGTTGAATCAGCAGGTGTTTAACTCGACCTTCCAATCAATTTTGCAAGGTAACAAAATTCAGGCCGCGCAGGCACTTAACGATCTGACGACGCTACGCCAGTTCGCCACCGGCAATGCGTTGTTTGCCATTTTTGATGCGCCCTGGTTTCCCTTCTATTTATTGGTGATTTATCTGCTGCACCCTTGGCTTGGAGCGATGGCAACCATTGGGGCAGGCGTGCTGATTCTACTGGCTTGCACTAATCACTGGGCATGTAAAAAACCATTAAAACAGGCCTCTGAAATCACTTCGCGGGCAACTTTGCAGGCAAACGCCCATTTACGTAATGCCGATACCATCGCGGCGATGGGGATGCTAAAAGCTTTGCGGGAACGATGGCTAACTCAGCATTGCCGCTTCCTTTATCTGCAAAATATTGCCAGTGACAGAAGCAGCCGCATTAGTGCGTTAGCCAAGTCCAGCAAGTTAACGCTGCAATCAATGATGCTGGGATTAGGATCATTGCTGGTTATTCGAGGAGAAATTACGGCTGGAGTGATGATTGCGGGATCAATATTGATCGGGCGAGTATTGGGGCCGATCGATCAATTGATTGCAGTCTGGAAACACTGGAGCCATGCCCGTCTGGCTTATCAGCGTTTAACTGATTTGCTGGCTAATCAGCAATCCTCATTGACGACAGAAATAGTTTTGCCTGACCCTCTGGGTCAGTTAACCGTCACTCAATTACTCGCCTGCCGAGCTGGCACTTCGGTTCCTATCCTGCATTCCGTCAATTTTACCCTGCAACCGGGGGAGGTTCTTGGCGTTTTGGGGCCATCAGGAAGCGGTAAATCCACGCTGGCGAGGTTACTGGTTGCTAGTCAGACAGCATTCAGTGGATCAATACGACTAGATGGAGCAGAAATTTCTCATTGGAACAAATCCTTACTGGGAAAATTCATCGGCTATCTGCCACAAGATGTGCAGTTATTCCAAGGGTCGGTGGCTGAAAATATTGCTCGTTTTGGCGTGCTGGATTCATCCCAGATTGTGGCTGCTGCAAAGATGGCGGATGTGCATGATTTGATTCTACATTTGCCAAAGGGTTATGACACTCAGCTGGGTGATGGTGGGGAAGGACTGTCCGGAGGACAGAGCCAGAGAATTGCGCTGGCGCGGGCTATGTACGGGATGCCGCGGCTGATTGTGTTGGATGAACCGAATGCCAGCCTAGATGAAGGCGGAGAAAAGGCGTTATTAGCGAGCATTGAACAGCTAAAACGGCAGGGTAGTACGGTGGTTATGATCACTCATAAGCCTGAATTATTGTCTGGCAGTGATTTTTTATTGCTTCTAAAAAACGGGCAACAGCAGCTGTTTGATCGCACTGCGGCAGTGCTCAGCAGTTTTTACGCCAAAGATAATATCGCTTCGACGCGAAAAGCAGATAAAAAAAATGTCTGGGGTAACGTGGCGAATTATCGGTTTGTTCCCGCCGGGAGAACATCACAAGGTGACTAATCCAAAAGCCACGGAAAGGGGCGAAATCATGCCGTTTGCCACCGCTCAGGAACCGCTGCAAATTAATAGCGGACGCTATCTTTATATTGGCGGGCTGCTGGTGTTGATTTGGTTTATTGGTTTTTTTATTTGGGCCGGTTTTGCGCCACTAGATAAAGGCGTCGCTGTCGCCGGAGTTGTGGTGGTCACAGAAAATAGAAAGGTGGTTCAGTCTTCGCAAAGCGGGCGAATCAGTCAGCTACATATTGCCGAAGGTAAATGGGTAGAAAAGGGACAATTGCTGATTTCGCTGGATGATACAACGGAACGGAGTCAGCGAGATAATCTACAGCAGCAGTATTTTTCCTTACTCTCGCTAGAGGCGCGTTTAATTGCTGAGAAAAATCATGAGGCGGAGATCCGCTTTCCAGTCGCATTATTAACGCAGCGTGAGAAGCCCCATATTGCTGAGCTCATGGTTTTACAACAGCAACTTTTCTACCACCGATATCAGGCTCAACAAGCGGAAATAGCGCGTTTGTCAGCGGAAATAGCTCTTTTACGCGCTCGCCATGCCGGGTTGCATAGACAACGAGCAAATAACCAACTTCAGTCCGATTTAATTCAGCAACAGTTAAAAGGTGTGCGTACGCTGGCAAAAAGCGGCTATGTGGCGCTTAAACACCAGCTTGATATGGAAAGCCAGGCTATTGCATTGAAGGCTTTGGTGGATCAGCACCGTGGCCATATTAGTGAAACTTGTCAGCAAATTAAGGCGAATGAGCAACGATTATTACAGCAGGTTGAGCAATATCAGGCAGATATTCATGAGCAGTTAGCTAAAACTCAGCGACGGTTGCAGGATTTAGATCAGCAAATTCGCGTAGCGGAATATGATCTGGCCAATATGCGCATTTATGCACCAGAAAGCGGCATCATTATCGCCTTGGCACAGCACACCGTGGGGGGCGTTATCGGCTTTGGGCAGCAACTGATGGAAATTGTTCCTAGCGGGCGCCCACTGTTGATTGAAGCTCAGCTACCCATCGAATTAATCGATAAAGTTGCGGTAGATTTACCTGTAGAACTTATTTTTTCCGCTTTCAACCAAAGCCATTCTCCTCGATTGCAGGGAAGCGTTCTGCATATAGGCGCTGACCGATTGAATAACCCAAGCAGCTTACAGCCCTATTATCCATTAACTGTGTCGATCAATACGGATGAAGCACAGCAAACTCACACAGAAAAAATCCAGTCAGGTATGTCCGTCGATATTTTTATTCGCACCGGAGAGCGTTCACTACTGAGCTATTTACTGAAACCCTTGGCCGATCGTCTGTATGCCGCGTTGGCAGAAGAGTAAACGGCTGCTCTTACCTAATGAAAGTTACGCTATTAATTGAATAACAAAGGAATGTGATGATTTTATCCGTGGAAAATACTCACTCTTCAGTTTGTCGTGGCTCCTCGGCGATATCTTTGTGGTGCGGCGGGTTGTTATCTTTTGCGTTGCATTTGACCGGGCTGTGGTTTTTGGCAGAGCGATCTGTTTCTCCGTTACCGCCAGATTCCCTGTCCGCCGTAGTGCTAACGCTGTCAGCGGAAGCAGAATTTGCACCAAGCCTTGAAAAAATTCAGGTAGGCGTTGAACAAGAGCCAACTTTACCCGTCGGTGAATCGCAGACAGAACAACATATTGAAAATAATAACTTTTTGGCAGAAGAGCCTTCCCTTGATTCCGTATTACCCGCCTTGAAACTAAAACCGAAAATAGCAAAAAAGCCAAGTGAAAAGGCTAACGCGCTTAAATCTAAAACCGTTATAAATCAAGAAAATAATGAAAGACTGTCGACTGTGATGAGCAAGAGTTCGCCGTTATCAGGGACAGCCCAGCGCGTATCGGCACCTAATAATAGTCACTCATTACAACATGTTCAGGCACGAGCAAACTGGGCTGGCGTTTTACAAAGCCATTTAGCTAACTTCAAGCGCTACCCTCCCGGAGCCAGAAAGCAAAAGCGGCAGGGCACCGCGATCGTTAAATTTATCGTTGATAGCAAAGGGCGAGTGCTATCCGCTACTTTGACCAGTAGCAGCGGCACTCTTTTATTAGATCGTGAGGCATTAGCTATTTTAAAACGTGCCCAGCCCCTACCTTTTCCGCCGACTGAATTGTTATCTGGTGGGCAGGTGATTATCTCGCTGCCGGTAGATTTCGAGATAAAACAGAGAGCCGAAGCCGCCAGATAAATATGTACTTTCGGCGCTCATCACGCATTCACCAACTGCCTAAACGAGTTTCCAGCTTTGCGAATACAAGCTCAGTCGGTTAGTTTTGTTGCACACAGCAAGCCCATTGGCGAGCAGACTCTAACGAGACGATTTCTGTGACTAACAGGCCAAACGTGAGCATAAATAACGATTTAAGCTAATCCCTTCTCCTGTCGCATTGATGGCTAAACGCCGATGTTGGTCGGGAGGCATACGCAGCACTAATTTCCCGCTGAAGTGCTTCTCTGATAACGGTATCGGCGGTGTTTCACCGGAGCGAACCATTTTGGCCAGAATATCTGCCACTACTACCGTTATTCCATCCAGCGCCTGTACTCTGGTAGGCGCTAACCATGACACGCTGGGGAATTCGGCGCATAAACCAATAAATTCCGCGTCCTCTGCCGACCAGGTAATGCGGTAGGTGTAGTGTTCAATATTAACCATGGATCATCTCCTCTAACTTTCCTAGAGATGTAATTACTTGTTTCACTTGATAAAACTTCGACATTCCGTTATTGCCGAGTTGAATGTTAATTCGTGGGTCGCCTTGCCAAGGCATGCTGTAGACATGATGATTGCCTGAGTTGTGTCGAGGTGGTCCTAAGTAATAACTGCAAATTTTTGCCAGTTCACTGAACTTCACTCCCGATGGGTTCGCTTTGATACGAGCAATCCGGCTTTCCATGCCTTTCATTACGCCTCCAATTCCAATGCAGTACTGTTAATACTGTTTCAAGTACATCTCTGTTATTCGCGGTGAGAAAAGTACAGTGGGGAATTTTTTGCAGCGGGGCAATCAGGGCGGAGCTTTTCAGGGAGGCGTCCCGCAGAAATAATTTAAATTCGGCGCGGAGAAAAAGAATGTAGAAAGCAAAAACCGGGCAAGACCCCGGTTTTTGCTGAGAGAAAGGTAATAGAGAGGCGAATTACTCGCCCGGACAACGTAGGCAGCGTTCTGCCTCGTCGGTTCCAAGTTTCAGCTTGGATTGCAGGTCACGCAGTGCGGTACGTAAACCCTCTTCAATCACCGGGTGATAGAACGGCATATCCAGCATCTGGTCGATGGTCATTTGCTGCTGATGTGCCCAAGCCAGCAAGTGAGCAATATGCTCAGCGCTTGGTCCTATCATTTCGGCTCCGAGGAAGCGCCCTGTACCCTGCTCGCCGTAAACCCGCAGTATGCCTTTATTACGCAGCATAACTCGTGAACGCCCCTGATTCTCGAAAGAAACTTCACCGATTTCAAAACAGCCGCAGACGCTGAATTTCTGGCTCAATTGACGGAAAGTCGAACCTACCATTGCGATTTGCGGATCGGAAAATACGACGGAAATCGGGCTTCGGCGTAAACCGGGCAACACTTCCGGGAAACTACCGGCATTTGCACCGGCAATGCGTGCCTGATCGCTGGCTTCATGTAATAAAGGAAGCTGATTACTGGCATCGCCGGCGATAAAAATATGCGGTACGCTGGTTTGCATGGTTAATCGGTCGGCTTTAGGTACACCGCGCTCATCTAGCTCCAGACCGGTATTTTCCAGCCCTAATTTATCGACGTTCGGACGGCGACCGGTGGCGGCCAATACGTAGTCCACCATGATTTCCTGCATTTCTCCATCCAGATTTTGATAGCGAATAAAGACTTTATCGCCTTCTCGCTGAATCAATTCGACTTTTACATCAGGATCGAGATAGAACTCATCGCCTAGCGTGTTGGCGGCGTATTCGCGTACTACGCTATCAGTTAGCGGGCCAACGGCTCCACCCACGCCAAACATTTTTACTTTTACGCCCAAGCGGTGTAGGGCTTGGCCTAATTCGAGGCCAATCACGCCAGGGCCGAACACGGCGACGGATTCAGGTAAGTCATCCCAGCTGAATACATCGTCGTTCACGATAAGGCGATCGCCCAAATCGTTCCAGGGTGCAGGCCAGCTCGGACGAGAACCCGTTGCGATAACAATACGTTGCGCTACGATACGGGTGTGATCGTCCACTTGCAGGGTGTTGTCATCAATAAAGCGAGCGTAGCCCTGAATTTTATCCACGGCAGGAATGCTCTCGACACCTTCCAATACGAAGCCTACGAAACGGTCACGTTCACGTTTCACGCGATCCATGACTTCGCGTCCATTAATCAGCGTTTTTCCCTGCGGATAGATCCCAAAGCCGGGCGCCTTTTCAATTTCATGCACCGCTTCGGCGGCTGCAATCAATAACTTGGAAGGCATACAGCCTACGCGGGCACAGGTTGTGCCGTATTCGCCGCCTTCAATCATTACCACGCTGGGGGTGGAAAGTTTAGCTGCGCGATAAGCGCCCAGACCGGCGGTGCCGCCACCGATTACGGCGACATCTACGTTTAAGGTTTTCATATCCGCTCCTAACAGGAAAAAAGGGTAGGCCGAGGCCTACCAAAATACTTCACGTTGGCTTCTTTTTTATTGATGTAATCAGGCTGGCAGATAGGTTTCTAAATCGTCGCTGCCACCAATATGACGGCCACCGATAAACACTTGCGGTACAGTTGAACGGCCGCTGACGGCGCGCAGACTCACGGTAGTTGCGTCTTTACCCAGTACGATTTCTTCATATTGTATACCGCGATCCTGCAACATTTGTTTCGCTTTAGCACAGAATGGGCAGCCCGGTTTGGTGAAAATAGCCACGGATTCCTGCACTTTGTATTCTGGCGCTAAATATTTCAGCATGGTGTCAGCGTCGGACACTTCAAACGGATCGCCCGGTTTGTTTGGTTCAACGAACATTTTTTCTACCACGCCGTTGCGTACCAGCATGGAGTAACGCCATGAGCGTGGGCCAAAGCCAAGGTCGGCCTTCTCTACCAGCATGTTCATGCCTTTGGTGAATTCACCGTTGCCGTCTGGCACGAAAGTAATATTTTCGGCATGTTGGTCGGCTTTCCAGGCGTTCATTACGAAAGTGTCGTTGACCGAAATGCACAGAATGCTGTCTACGCCATGCTGTTTGAACACGCCGGATAACTCGTTGTAGCGCGGTAAATGGCTGGAAGAACAGGTCGGGGTGAACGCGCCCGGCAGTGAAAATACGATAACGGTTTTATCTTTAAACAGGTCATCAGTCGTTACGTCAACCCACTGGTCGCCCTGACGGGTATGGAAAGTAACCTGTGGGACTTTTTTACCTTCTTGGCTGGTAAACATGTGTAACTCCTTAATTAGAAAACATAATTTTTCATTTAGTTAGGCTTTTCTTTCTTGAGACACATTATTTACTTTATCTCTTGATAGATCTAATCACTGGTTGCTATCTTACCTATCGTTATTGACTATCATAAAGTGGAGAGCAGATGAACATTCGCGATCTCGAGTATCTGGTGGCTTTGGCCGAGTTTCGTCATTTCCGACGTGCTGCGGATTCCTGCCATGTCAGCCAGCCGACCTTAAGCGGCCAGATTCGTAAGTTGGAAGATGAACTGGGTGTGATGCTGCTGGAGCGAACCAGCCGTAAGGTGCTGTTTACCCAGGCTGGCTTGCTGTTGGTGGATCAGGCCAGAACCGTATTGCGGGAAGTAAAAGTGCTCAAAGAGATGGCCAGTTTGCAGGGCGAGAGTATGTCCGGGCCGCTACATATTGGTTTGATTCCCACTGTCGGGCCATATTTATTACCTCAAATTATTCCGATGCTGCATCAGGCTTTTCCAAAGCTGGAGATGTATCTACACGAGGCGCAGACTCATAATCTGTTGGCACAGCTGGACAGCGGTAAACTGGATTGCGCTATTTTAGCGTTGGTCAAAGAGACCGAAGCTTTTATCGAAGTGCCGTTATTTGATGAGCCAATGAATCTGGCGGTTTATTCCGACCATCCATGGGCGAAGCGTGACCGCGTGCAAATGCATGAATTAGCAGGAGAAAAATTATTGATGCTGGAAGATGGTCACTGCTTGCGCGATCAGGCAATGGGTTTTTGCTTCCAGGCGGGTGCTGAGGAAGATACCCATTTTCGCGCGACCAGTTTAGAAACTCTGCGCAATATGGTCGCGGCGGGCAGCGGCATCACCTTATTGCCATCACTGGCGGTACCAAAAGAAAAAGAGCGCGACGGTGTCTGCTATCTGGAATGCTACAAACCGGAGCCGAAGCGCACTATTGCTCTGGTTTATCGCCCCGGCTCCCCATTGCGTGGCCGCTATGAGCAACTAGCCGAGGCGATACGCGATCACATGCAAATTCGCATGAGCGCGCCGTTAGAACAGGCGGTTTAAGCCATTGAGAGCCGCAACGCGATAGGCTTCGGCCATGGTTGGATAGTTGAAGGTAGTATTCACGAAATACTCCAGGGTATTACCTTCACCTTTTTGTTCCATAATGGCCTGACCGATATGAATAATCTCTGCGGCGCGTTCGCCAAAGCAATGAATACCCAAAATCTGTTTGGTTTCCCGATGGAATAAAATTTTCAGGCTACCAACATCCATACCGACGATCTGCGCCCGAGCCAAATGCTTAAACTGCGCCCGGCCAACTTCATAAGGCACTTTCATCGCTGTCAGTTCCTGCTCAGTTTTCCCGACGGAGCTGATTTCAGGAATGGTATAAATTCCGGTAGGAATATCATCAATCAGATGAACCTGCGCTTCCCCTTGAATCATGGCCTGCGCAGCAATTCGGCCCTGATCGTAAGCGGCGGATGCCAGACTTGGATAGCCAATCACATCTCCTACGGCATAGACATGAGGCAACGCGGTTTGGTACATGCTATTGACCTTCAGCAGACCACGACTGTCCGCTTCCAGACCGATATTTTCCAAACCGAGTCCGCTGGTGTTGCCGGTACGCCCGTTGGCATACAGCAGGCAATCGGCTTTCACTTTCTTGCCGGACTTCAGGTGGACGATAACGCCATCAGGAGTGCCTTCAATCTGCTCAAACTCTTCGTTGTGGCGGATAACCACGCCGTTATTCCAGAAGTGATAGGAGAGCGCATCGGACATTTCCTGATCGAGAAATGCCAGCAGACGATCACGGGTGTTGATTAAATCAACTTTGACGCTCAATCCCCGGAAGATCGATGCATATTCACAGCCAATCACTCCCGCACCGTAAATAATGACGTGCTGTGGCTCGTGGCTGAGCTGCAAAATAGTGTCGCTGTCGTAAATACGCTCGTGGGTAAAATCAACGTTCTCCGGGCGATAAGGCCGCGAACCGGTCGCGATAACGATGTTATCGGCCGTCAGGCGATCGGACGTGCCGTCGGCGTAACGTACGTTAAGGGTTTTGGCGTCGACAAAGCTGGCATCACCGGAAAACATCTGACAATGGTTACGATCGTAAAAACCTTGTCGCATGCGGGTTTGCTGGTTAATGACCCGATCGGCGTGGCGCAAAATATCGGAGAAAGAGGAGCTGATGGCACGCGAGTTGTCGCTGTAAAGTGGGTTCTGGTTGAATTCAATAATACGGCTAACGGCATGGCGCAGGGCTTTGGAAGGAATGGTACCCCAGTGGGTACATCCACCGCCCACATTGTTATACCGTTCAATCACGGCAACGCGAGCCCCTTGTTTCACCAATCCCATAGCGGCACCTTCACCGCCAGGGCCCGAGCCAATAACGATGGCATCAAAATGGAAGTGCTGTTGCATGTAGGAGAGACCTATTTTTATACAAAATTACAACGATACATTAACATCATCCTATAAATAACCCAATCATCATTAGGCAGTTGGCTTTGGCTCCTGCTGTAAATTCGTTCTTACGCGGATAAGGATGATGTGTTTGTATAGTCGTTGTTACTATAAAGTTTGGTATATTGCTTACTATATGGCTTAGCTAAAGAAAATGGATATCTTTTGGGTACGATTATGGGCGTCAGAGCACAACAAAAAGAGCGAACGCGTCGTTCCCTGATCGAAGCGGCGTTCAGCCAACTGAGTGCGGAGCGGAGTTTCGCTAGCTTGAGTCTGCGGGAAGTTTCCCGCGAAGCCGGTATTGCGCCTACTTCATTTTACCGCCACTTCCGCGATGTAGATGAACTGGGCCTGACTATGGTGGATGAAAGTGGCCTGATGTTGCGTCAACTGATGCGCCAGGCTCGCCAACGCATAGCCAAAGGCGGTAGCGTTATCCGCACCTCGGTCTCAACCTTTATGGAGTTTATTGGAAACAATCCGAATGCCTTCCGTTTGCTACTACGGGAGCGTTCCGGTACCTCGGCGGCTTTCCGTGCCGCTGTAGCCCGCGAAATTCAGCATTTTATTGCAGAACTGGCCGACTATCTCGAATTGGAAAATCATATGCCGCGCAGCTTCACCGAAGCGCAGGCTGAGGCCATGGTCACAATTGTGTTCAGTGCCGGTGCGGAAGTGCTGGACGTTGATATTGAACAACGGCGACAGTTAGAGGAGCGGTTAGTCTTGCAGTTACGGATGATTTCCAAGGGCGCTTATTATTGGTATCGCCGTGAACAGGAAAGGCTTGCTGTATCCCGTGTTGAAGAAAAGTAAAGTAAGGAAGAAGATGATGGAACAACCTCGCCGTGAAAATGGCACCCTTATATTGGCGTTGATTGCCGGGCTTGCAGTAAACGGTTCTTTTGCCGCATTGTTTAGCTCATTCGTTTCTTTTTCGCTATTCCCGTTGCTGGCTTTGGTTCTGGCCGTTTACTGTCTGCATCAGCGTTATCTTAACTACCCAATGCCGTTGGGGCTGCCTAAACTGGCTTCGGCGTGTTTCCTGCTGGGTATTCTGGCCTACAGTGCCATTATTCGGGTCGAGTATCCGCAGATAGGCTCGAATTTTTTGCCGTCTATCCTGTGTGTGATATTGGTATTCTGGATTTTCTTCAAACTGAAGGCGCGTAAAGCAGCAGCAACAGAATCACAGTGAAATACCCGCTTATGGCATGAAATATTGAGTGGGAATCCATTAGGCTGAAATCAGAAGGGCAACGCTATGTTGCCCTTTTTGCTGTCTGATTAGTCGCGTTTTTCCAGCCACACACCGCATTCCATATGATGGGTATAAGGGAATTGGTCGAATAGCGCCAGCCGACTGATTTTATGAGTGTGTTGTAGTTGTTCTAGATTAGCTCGCAGCGTTTCCGGGTTACAGGAAATATAGAGAATACGTGGATATTCTTGCACCATCTTGATGGTTTCGTCATCCAGGCCACTGCGTGGAGGATCGACAAAAATGGTTTCGCAGTTATAGCTTTTCAGATCAATACCTTTCAGGCGATTGAACTCACGTACGCCCTGCATGGCCTGAGTAAACTCTTCCGCCGACATACGAATAATCTGCACGTTATCAATATGGTTAGCCGCAATATTAAATTGTGCCGCTGCAACGGAAGGTTTAGCAATCTCGGTAGCCAGTACCCGATCAAAATTTCGCGCCAATGCCAAAGAGAAATTACCGTTACCGCAATACAGCTCTAACAGATCGCCGCTAGCACCTTGAGTGACGTCCAGCGCCCACTCCAGCATGTGAATATTTACCGCGGCGTTTGGTTGGGTAAAGCTGTTTTCTACCTGACGATAAATCATATCGCGGCCAGCGACCGGTAGAATTTCATCGACATAGTCATGATCTAACATGATTTTGGTTTTAGCGGCGCGACCAATCAATTGTAAATCAAAGCCTTCAGCACGCAGCTGATCCCGCAATGCCATGGCGTGCTGTTGCCATTCTTCGTCCAATTGACGGTGATACAGTAAAGAAGCAATGATTTTGCCGCTGCGTGTTGATAGGTAATCAATCTGGAACAGTTTGCGACGCAAAATAGGCTGCGCGCGGATAGCGGTCATTAGCGCGCTCATCAGACGGTTGATCAGTACGCTGGCGACAGGGAATTGTTCAACGCGAATACGCTGCTTGGTGTGCTGATCAAACATGATGTGGTACAGCTCATCTTCATCATGCCAAACGCGAAACTCGGCTCTCATACGGTAATGTTCTGCCGGAGAACGAAAAACCTCCGGTTCAGGTGCCTTGAACGGCGACATCATCTCTTTGAGAGAGGCAATTTTCTCCGCCAATTGGTGATCGTAATTTTCAGTAGGCAGGATGTCGGGGGTCATGTTTCGTCTCGTCTGGCAGTAAAAAGGATGGTTATTCCTGCGGGATTGTAGGGGATGTGACTATGAAGTCCAGTTTTGTCGTGTTTATTCCTCGTTACAATCATAGCAGTCTAGACATCTATTTATGTTGATCGTAGCATTGCCGTCCGGCCTCCAGCTGAGAGTGAAATGGGAATCTGGTGTGAATCCAGAGCTGACGCGCAGCGGTAAGGGGAAGTCACGGCGATAGTTTATTAACAGACACTGTCCATAGCGGATGGGAAGTCATCGCCCGGTATTGCTTTACCTCATCTATTAAGAGTTCGCACTTTAATAAGGAGGTTGAGGCAATAAATCCCAAGCCCGAAAACCTGCCGGTATTACGTCGCAATATTTGTGGCCGTCGCGTGCTACCGGCCATGGTTCTGCGGCATCCGCCAATTAAGTTTGGATGCTTTTCATGACAATTAAAAAATATACGCTGTTCACGGCTCTATCTGTGACAGCCTTTTCTGGCTGGGCGCAAGACAGTTCCAACACCTCTTCTGACACTAGAGACCAAATGGTGGTCACTGCAAACCGCTTCCCTCAGCCAATATCCAGCGTATTAGCGCCAATGAATATCGTAACCCGTGAGGATATTGTGCGCTGGCAGGCGACCAGTATTAATGATGTTTTACGCCGTTTACCGGGTGTTGATATTGCGCAAGACGGTGGTATGGGGCAGCGTAGCTCGTTGTTTATCCGTGGCACCGAATCCCGGCATGTGCTGGTTTTGATCGACGGTGTTCGATTAAATCAGGCCGGGATCACTGGCGCATCGGATCTCAGCCAAATTCCGATTTCGTTGGTACAACGTATTGAATATATTCGTGGGCCACGCTCTGCGGTATATGGCTCTGATGCGATTGGCGGGGTTGTTAACATTCTTACCGCGCGTGAGAACCCGGGCACAACTTTATCTGCAGGGCTGGGTTCTCACGGTTATCAAACCTACGATGGTTCAACACAGCAAAAGTTGGGTGAAGACACTACAATCACTTTGGCTGGTAATTATACCTACACCAAAGGATATGACATTGTAGCGGGGATGCCGGAAGCTGGTGGCCCACGTCAGCCTGACCGCGATGGTTTTATGGGAAAAATGCTGTGGGCAGGATTAGAGCATCAATTTAACGAGCAGTTTAATGGTTTTGCCCGTGTATACGGTTTCGATAACCGCAGTGACTATGACGGCTATGCTAATTTCAGTAACCCATTAGCACTGATAGATACGCGTAAATTGTCTAGTCGCACCTATGATACGGGGCTACGCTATAAAAACGGTATTTATGCCTCTCAGCTGATAGCCAGCTATAACCGCACCAAAGATTATAATTACAGCCCACTCTTTGGCCCCCATGATATTACCGCCTCTTTAGACGATGCTGAGCAATATAACCTACAGTGGGGTAATACTTTCCAGGTGGCGAATGGCACGATCGCCGCTGGAGCTGATTGGCAGGAGCAGAAAACCGAGCGTAAGAGTAGCAATTCGAATACCACCTCTGATTTTACACAGCGTAATACCGGTATTTATCTGACAGGGCAGCAGCAAGTTAGTGATGTTACCTTGGAAGGCTCAGTGCGAAGCGACGATAATTCCCAATTTGGCTGGCATTCCACATGGCAAACCAGTGCTGGTTGGGAGTTTGTTGAGGGCTATCGGCTTATCGGTTCCTATGGAACGGCCTATAAAGCCCCTAACCTGATGCAGCTATATAGTGCTTTCGGTGGTAATGCCAATCTCAAGCCAGAAGAAAGCAAGCAATGGGAAGGGGGTATCGAAGGGCTGACCGGGGCGTTAAACTGGCGCTTGTCCGCTTACCGTAATGATATTGAACAACTTATTGATTACAGCAATCTGACCAGTAGCTATTTCAACGTCAATCAAGCCACCATTAAGGGCGTGGAATGGACAGGTTCATTCGATACCGGACCGTTATCGCATCAGCTTACTTTGGAATATCTGGATCCACGCAATGCGGAAACTAATGAAGTTCTGACTCGTCGTGCTAAACAACAGGTTAAATACCAGTTGGACTGGCAAGTTGCTGATTTGGATTGGTCTATAACCTATCAGTATCTTGGGCAGCGTTATGACAAAGACTACAGTGTTTACCCTGAAAGAACGGTAAAACTCGGTGGTGTAAGCTTGTGGGATCTTGCTGTGTCATATCCAGTCACCTCTCATCTTACGGTTCGTGGTAGAATCGCCAACCTGTTTGATAAAGATTATGAGACGGTTTATGGCTACCAAACCCCAGGACGCGAATACTACTTCACTGGAAGCTATAACTTCTAAGGCAGACACTTCCATTCGTCCGACGGCGCTGATTTTTGATTCCGGCGTCGGCGGGCTGTCTGTGTACCAAGAGATTCGGCAGCTTCTGCCGGATCTTCACTATATATATGCTTTCGATAACGTCGCCTTTCCTTATGGAGAGAAGTCCGAAGAGTTTATTGTCGAGCGTGTAGTAGAGATCGTCACTGCGGTTCAGCAACAACATCCCCTTGCCATTGTCGTCATCGCCTGTAATACCGCCAGCACCGTTTCCCTCCCAGCTTTACGTGAGCGCTTCTCTTTCCCTGTTGTTGGTGTCGTACCCGCAATCAAGCCTGCGGCGCGGTTAACCCGCAATGGTGTCGTTGGGCTATTGGCAACTCGGGCAACTGTGCACCGTTCATATACTCTGGATCTGATCGCGCGCTTTGCGACTGATTGCAAAATCGAGCTGTTGGGTTCATCTGAGCTGGTGGAACTGGCGGAAACCAAATTACACGGTGGGGAAGTGCCTCTTTCTGCATTAAAGAAAATCCTTAATCCGTGGCTGAGTATGCGTGAGCCGCCGGACACCGTGGTATTAGGCTGTACTCATTTCCCTCTATTAGCTGAAGAGCTGGCGCAGGTGTTGCCAGAGGGGACGCGAATGGTTGATTCCGGTGCTGCGATTGCCCGCAGAACTGCCTGGCTGATTTCTTCACAAGAGAATGTCATTTCTACTCAGGAAGATAATGTGGCTTATTGCATGGCGTTAGATGCGGATACTGATGCTTTATTGCCCGTTTTACAGGGTTATGGCTTTCCAATGCTGAAAAAACTCGCAATTTAATGGAGTTTTGCCTAAAAAAAAGCCGGTTGGAAAATTATTTGAAATTAGGGGTTGCAGCCTGTCAGGAACTCCCTATAATGCGCCTCCACTGACCGGGAACAACGAAACAAACTTCGCCGGGTCAGGAAGTGTTAAGCAGGCGGAAACGCCGGTTCTTAAAACGAAAGTTGAAAAGAAAAGCTTGACACTTCAGCGGGAAAGCGTATTATCTGCCTCCCGCGTTACCGTAAGATTCGCCGCAAGCGAACGGGTAACGAACGCTCTTTAACAATTTATCAGACAATCTGTGTGGGCACTCGCAAGACGATATCAAAGCCTGTTTCGGCAGGCAGAAGAAATATCAAGTCTTGAAGAGTGACCAAAGCAGTAAACATTTGAACTTCGGTTCGAATGCATATTTGCAGAAAGTAATCTTTGAGCATCGCTACTTCGGTAGCAAATCAAACAAATCTTAAATTGAAGAGTTTGATCATGGCTCAGATTGAACGCTGGCGGCAGGCCTAACACATGCAAGTCGAGCGGCAGCGGGAAGTAGCTTGCTACTTTGCCGGCGAGCGGCGGACGGGTGAGTAATGTCTGGGAAACTGCCTGATGGAGGGGGATAACTACTGGAAACGGTAGCTAATACCGCATAACCTCGCAAGAGCAAAGTGGGGGACCTTAGGGCCTCACGCCATCGGATGTGCCCAGATGGGATTAGCTAGTAGGTGGGGTAATGGCTCACCTAGGCGACGATCCCTAGCTGGTCTGAGAGGATGACCAGCCACACTGGAACTGAGACACGGTCCAGACTCCTACGGGAGGCAGCAGTGGGGAATATTGCACAATGGGCGCAAGCCTGATGCAGCCATGCCGCGTGTGTGAAGAAGGCCTTCGGGTTGTAAAGCACTTTCAGCGAGGAGGAAGGCATTTCACCTAATACGTGAAGTGATTGACGTTACTCGCAGAAGAAGCACCGGCTAACTCCGTGCCAGCAGCCGCGGTAATACGGAGGGTGCAAGCGCTTATCGGAATTACTGGGCGTAAAGCGCACGCAGGCGGTTTGTTAAGTCAGATGTGAAATCCCCGAGCTTAACTTGGGAACTGCATTTGAAACTGGCAAGCTAGAGTCTTGTAGAGGGGGGTAGAATTCCAGGTGTAGCGGTGAAATGCGTAGAGATCTGGAGGAATACCGGTGGCGAAGGCGGCCCCCTGGACAAAGACTGACGCTCAGGTGCGAAAGCGTGGGGAGCAAACAGGATTAGATACCCTGGTAGTCCACGCTGTAAACGATGTCGACTTGGAGGTTGTGCCCTTGAGGCGTGGCTTCCGGAGCTAACGCGTTAAGTCGACCGCCTGGGGAGTACGGCCGCAAGGTTAAAACTCAAATGAATTGACGGGGGCCCGCACAAGCGGTGGAGCATGTGGTTTAATTCGATGCAACGCGAAGAACCTTACCTACTCTTGACATCCACAGAACGTAGCAGAGATGCTTCGGTGCCTTCGGGAACTGTGAGACAGGTGCTGCATGGCTGTCGTCAGCTCGTGTTGTGAAATGTTGGGTTAAGTCCCGCAACGAGCGCAACCCTTATCCTTTGTTGCCAGCACGTCATGGTGGGAACTCAAGGGAGACTGCCGGTGATAAACCGGAGGAAGGTGGGGATGACGTCAAGTCATCATGGCCCTTACGAGTAGGGCTACACACGTGCTACAATGGCAGATACAAAGTGAAGCGAACTCGCGAGAGCAAGCGGACCACATAAAGTCTGTCGTAGTCCGGATTGGAGTCTGCAACTCGACTCCATGAAGTCGGAATCGCTAGTAATCGTAGATCAGAATGCTACGGTGAATACGTTCCCGGGCCTTGTACACACCGCCCGTCACACCATGGGAGTGGGTTGCAAAAGAAGTAGGTAGCTTAACCTTCGGGAGGGCGCTTACCACTTTGTGATTCATGACTGGGGTGAAGTCGTAACAAGGTAACCGTAGGGGAACCTGCGGTTGGATCACCTCCTTACCTAATGATACGCATTGCGCAGTGTCCACACAGATTGTCTGATAGAAAGTAACGAGCAAATAAGGCCGGGCTGAGAGATTAGTCGGGCTTTAGTACCTTGTTGGGTCTGTAGCTCAGGTGGTTAGAGCGCACCCCTGATAAGGGTGAGGTCGGTGGTTCAAGTCCACTCAGACCCACCAACTCATCCCTGTAGTGCGTTACCGTCACATTCGTTTATAACAATAAACGTGCGTGTCTGCGCCTTGTCTGGACATGAGTTGCAGCAATAAGGTATTTGCTTTTTATATGGGGCTATAGCTCAGCTGGGAGAGCGCCTGCCTTGCACGCAGGAGGTCAGCGGTTCGATCCCGCTTAGCTCCACCATATAAAACTATTTCAAAATATATTGCTGCCGCAAGGTGGACAGTATGTTGTGAAATATTGCTCTTTAACAATCTGGAACAAGCTGAAAATTGAAACACTGCAGCTAAAACTTGTCTCTCCGTAGATTTACCGAGACAAGGAGTCACCTGCAGGTAGAGTCTCTCAATAATCGCAGCACGATGATGTCGAAAGACACCTTCGGGTTGTGAGGTTAAGCGACTAAGCGTACACGGTGGATGCCTAGGCAGTCAGAGGCGATGAAGGGCGTGCTAATCTGCGAAAAGCGTCGGTAAGCTGATATGAAGCGTTACAACCGACGATACCCGAATGGGGAAACCCAGTGCAATTCGTTGCACTATCGTTAGATGAATACATAGTCTAACGAGGCGAACCGGGGGAACTGAAACATCTAAGTACCCCGAGGAAAAGAAATCAACCGAGATTCCCCTAGTAGCGGCGAGCGAACGGGGAGGAGCCCAGAGTCTGAATCAGTTTGTGTGTTAGTGGAAGCGTCTGGAAAGTCGCACGGTACAGGGTGATAGTCCCGTACACAAAAATGCACATGCTGTGAACTCGATGAGTAGGGCGGGACACGTGACATCCTGTCTGAATATGGGGGGACCATCCTCCAAGGCTAAATACTCCTGACTGACCGATAGTGAACCAGTACCGTGAGGGAAAGGCGAAAAGAACCCCGGCGAGGGGAGTGAAATAGAACCTGAAACCGTGTACGTACAAGCAGTGGGAGCACCTTCGTGGTGTGACTGCGTACCTTTTGTATAATGGGTCAGCGACTTATATTTTGTAGCAAGGTTAACCGTATAGGGGAGCCGTAGGGAAACCGAGTCTTAACTGGGCGTCTAGTTGCAAGGTATAGACCCGAAACCCGGTGATCTAGCCATGGGCAGGTTGAAGGTTGGGTAACACTAACTGGAGGACCGAACCGACTAATGTTGAAAAATTAGCGGATGACTTGTGGCTGGGGGTGAAAGGCCAATCAAACCGGGAGATAGCTGGTTCTCCCCGAAAGCTATTTAGGTAGCGCCTCGTGAACTCATCTTCGGGGGTAGAGCACTGTTTCGGCTAGGGGTCCATCCCGGATTACCAAACCGATGCAAACTCCGAATACCGAAGAATGTTATCACGGGAGACACACGGCGGGTGCTAACGTCCGTCGTGAAGAGGGAAACAACCCAGACCGCCAGCTAAGGTCCCAAAGTCATGGTTAAGTGGGAAACGATGTGGGAAGGCATAGACAGCCAGGATGTTGGCTTAGAAGCAGCCATCATTTAAAGAAAGCGTAATAGCTCACTGGTCGAGTCGGCCTGCGCGGAAGATGTAACGGGGCTAAACCATGCACCGAAGCTGCGGCAGCGACACTTAGGTGTTGTTGGGTAGGGGAGCGTTCTGTAAGCCGTTGAAGGTAGTCTGTGAGGACTGCTGGAGGTATCAGAAGTGCGAATGCTGACATAAGTAACGATAATGCGGGTGAAAAACCCGCACGCCGGAAGACCAAGGGTTCCTGTCCAACGTTAATCGGGGCAGGGTGAGTCGACCCCTAAGGCGAGGCTGAAAAGCGTAGTCGATGGGAAACAGGTTAATATTCCTGTACTTGGTGTTACTGCGAAGGGGGGACGGAGAAGGCTAGGCTAGCCGGGCGACGGTTGTCCCGGTTTAAGCGTGTAGGGGGGTATTCCTGGTAAATCCGGAAAACCATCAACCCTGAGGCGTGATGACGATGCACTACGGTGCAGAAGTAGTTGATGCCAAGCTTCCAGGAAAAGCCTCTAAGCATCAGGTAACATTAAATCGTACCCCAAACCGACACAGGTGGTCAGGTAGAGAATACTCAGGCGCTTGAGAGAACTCGGGTGAAGGAACTAGGCAAAATGGTGCCGTAACTTCGGGAGAAGGCACGCTGGCGCTAGGTGAAGAGACTTGCTCTCGGAGCTGAAGCCAGTCGCAGATACCAGCTGGCTGCAACTGTTTAATAAAAACACAGCACTGTGCAAACACGAAAGTGGACGTATACGGTGTGACGCCTGCCCGGTGCTGGAAGGTTAATTGATGGGGTCAGCCGCAAGGCGAAGCTCTTGATCGAAGCCCCAGTAAACGGCGGCCGTAACTATAACGGTCCTAAGGTAGCGAAATTCCTTGTCGGGTAAGTTCCGACCTGCACGAATGGCGTAATGATGGCCAGGCTGTCTCCACCCGAGACTCAGTGAAATTGAACTCGCTGTGAAGATGCAGTGTACCCGCGGCAAGACGGAAAGACCCCGTGAACCTTTACTATAGCTTGACACTGAACATTGAGCCTTGATGTGTAGGATAGGTGGGAGGCATCGAAGCGTGGACGCCAGTCTGCGTGGAGCCAACCTTGAAATACCACCCTTTAATGTTTGATGTTCTAACTCGGCCCCATAATCTGGGGTGAGGACAGTGTCTGGTGGGTAGTTTGACTGGGGCGGTCTCCTCCCAAAGAGTAACGGAGGAGCACGAAGGTTAGCTAATCACGGTCGGACATCGTGAGGTTAGTGCAAAGGCATAAGCTAGCTTGACTGCGAGAGTGACGGCTCGAGCAGGTACGAAAGTAGGTCTTAGTGATCCGGTGGTTCTGAATGGAAGGGCCATCGCTCAACGGATAAAAGGTACTCCGGGGATAACAGGCTGATACCGCCCAAGAGTTCATATCGACGGCGGTGTTTGGCACCTCGATGTCGGCTCATCACATCCTGGGGCTGAAGTAGGTCCCAAGGGTATGGCTGTTCGCCATTTAAAGTGGTACGCGAGCTGGGTTTAGAACGTCGTGAGACAGTTCGGTCCCTATCTGCCGTGGGCGTTGGAAGATTGAGAGGGGCTGCTCCTAGTACGAGAGGACCGGAGTGGACGCATCACTGGTGTTCGGGTTGTCATGCCAATGGCATTGCCCGGTAGCTAAATGCGGAAAAGATAAGCGCTGAAAGCATCTAAGCGCGAAACTTGCCTCAAGATGAGTCTTCCCTGGGGCTTTAAGCCCCCTGAAGGAACGTTAAAGACTATGACGTTGATAGGCTGGGTGTGTAAGTGCAGCGATGCATTGAGCTAACCAGTACTAATGATCCGTGAGGCTTAACCTTACAACACCGAAGGTGTTTTAGAGAGCGTTTTGATTTTCAGCATTGTTAACAGATTGGATTGACTGGCTGTGTGGTGTAAATCACGTGGCGGGTTGATTGAAACAGAATTTGCCTGGCGGCAATAGCGCGGTGGTCCCACCTGATCCCATGCCGAACTCAGAAGTGAAACGCCGTAGCGCCGATGGTAGTGTGGGGTCTCCCCATGCGAGAGTAGGACACTGCCAGGCATCAAACACAAGTTATCAGAGTGACATCTGGTGGCTAAACAGCAAGGACATGCTGGCCCTAACGGGAATATATACGGAAGTATAAGTAACAGAATCGGTGGAGCGGTAGTTCAGTTGGTTAGAATACCTGCCTGTCACGCAGGGGGTCGCGGGTTCGAGCCCCGTCCGTTCCGCCACCCTCTTTTAGGGGCGTAGTTCAATTGGTAGAGCACCGGTCTCCAAAACCGGGTGTTGGGAGTTCGAGTCTCTCCGCCCCTGCCAAATAAATAACCCTTCGCGAAAGCGAGGGGTTTTTTATTTGGATCAAACAAATAAAAGCTACACTTTTGCAGTTATTATCCATTACCCTGACCTCCTGACCTCCTGACCTCCTGACCTCCTGACCTCCTGACCTCCTGACCTCCTGACCTCCTGACCTCCTGACCTCCTGACCTCCTGACCTCCTGACCTCCTGACCTCCTGACCTCCTGACCTCCTGACCTCCTGTTATTGTCTGATTTTCATTCGTATCCCGCCGAAGTAGCCCTCATTTTCTCGTTAAATATATTAAATAATCTTAAAATTCAAAGAGCCAGTGTTAATTAATTACATTTTTAAGGCCAATTTCGTACAGCACATTGTTAATTTATAGTGGAATTCTACTTATTATCACTACAATAACTTGTATATAGAATTAATTAATAATCTGCATTTGTCTCTCTTCAATAAAGATTGAATCAATTCTGACCCACTCAGATTGTTTATGAATTCTCTGCTTATTTTTTGAATAATATAGAAATGTTACCTGTCACCTTGAGATGATAGTGCCGTGAAGGAACCCTGTGATAAGAAAATTGACACCAATGTTTGCAGCTGGTGTGGTAACGACTATATGCACTGCAGGTCAGGTTGTTTCTCAGTCGTGATTTTTTTAACGTCGGTTTCAAAGAGACAGGGTGTTTGTGGAAACGAAAGTATTTACATAATGATAGAAAACGAGGCATTACGCTTACAATTGTCGATATATGGCGAGGCGAGGAAGCCGGATTAAAACGGCAATATTCTTATTATTCAATCACTTATGCGGGAAATATCTGTTCAGGTCTATTGCGAATAGTAATGCACAAAACAATATTAAACAGTCTGTTATGGATAGTTTGGTATCAGCAACAAGTCAGTTGAGTATTGCCTTTAGGTGCAATCAGATTGGTCTGTCGTTCATTGGTTCCCAGTTCGTTATTCCCATGATTGGATAGCTTGGTTGCACTGTATTCACTATAGAAACTATTTTACACCCTTAGCAATGATTATGCTGTTAGCCGCGGCTTTGGTATTTTTCCCCGTATTTTGGGCGCCACGTTTGCGCGATTGATGGAAATAGTCGCTCTGGAATGGGGAGATTCGTACGGATACAAATACATCAGTACAGAGGTCTATATGCTATCCAGAATGCTCGCTAGATTATCTGAAATTACTTTCACTTCCTGCCATCTCGATAGGCTAAGCGTTGTTTCTCAGCGAAGCAGAATAGAATGTGCTCGCAGCGATGGTGATAGATGGCAACCTAATTAACTAGGGTGTTGGCACGCTGTTTAGCGTGCTGATTTAGAACTTAATCCTGGGTTATGTTCTCTTTCGCGGTACTGTCGGTTCATGGTGGGGAAGATGACCATTGCCGTTCTGTCATTGCGCTTTATTGCCGCCCAGAAGGCAATGAGAGCTTTTTATATGATTCCGCAATCATGGGCTAAGCGTTTCTCGATTAACTCCGTGTGGCCCCTTCAGTGGCGTTATTCATCGGAGTTTTTAATAATTGGCGGATTAATATCTGCTGATCGCTATTTTGTAGCCACACCGCGTACATAGGCCTCACTATTGCGGGGATCTCCGGGTTAGCAACAAGCTGCGGGTAATCTTTTTGCCAATGCTCAGGTAAAAATGCACAGCCGCCAGTCGTGTCTAAGAGTTGTCGCGTCAAATGGGCAGAAGTCGTTGTCAGAACTGGCATTTGCTCATGGTCTAACAGGCGATTTTCCTGTTGATGAAAATCTGCCCCCCACTCCAGTTTTATATACGGCATTTCTTCGGTTTTATCTTGCTGACCTGATGAAAAAAGCCGCAATGAAAAATTCCCTAACAGTTGGCTGGCTAATTCGTCCATTTTGGGCGGCTCGGTAGTGATTAAAAGGTCGAGTTGCCGTTCATGCAATTGCTTCACTAAAGACTGGCGTAACGCAATACGAGCTTCGAGTCGCAGCCCTTCTCGTTGGAGATAGAGTGTCTGTAACCATGGAGTGAGATAGGCTTCCCATAGTGATGCCGTTGCGCCAATCGATAGCTCAGTATGCTGAAGAGAGTGTATGACCTCCTTCTTGGCCAACTGCCAGGTATTCATCAAGGTTTCTGCGTAGGGCACCAAACGTTCGCCGGCTGGCGTCAGACGAATATTATTCCGGTGGCGAGTGAATAAACTTGCACCTAATTGATTTTCCAACTGACGGATTCGAAAACTCACTGCTGACTGTGTTAAGTATAAAGATTCCGCTGCGCGGCCAAAGTGGCGGGTTCTACTGACCTCCAAAAAGGTTTTCAGTAATTCGGTGTCCACACCTATCTCCAATTTTTTTTGTCGTTAAGATTTAAATGTTTTGTTTTACACGATGTCAAGCCTATCTAATACTCCGCGCCATAAACAGCACGACCATGACAGAATTAGGAGCGTGTCAGATGGCGGATAGCTTCATCACAACCAATCGTTTTTTTGATAACAAACACTATCCTCGCGGGTTCTCGCGTCACGGTGATTTCACCATTAAAGAGGCGCAATTGCTAGAGCGCCATGGCTATGCTTTCAACGAGCTGGATTTAGGCAAACGTGAGCCAGCAAACGAAGAAGAGCAACTGTTTGTTGCCGTTTGTCGTGGCGAGCGCGAGCCTGTTAGCGATGCGGAAAAAGTGTGGTCCAAATACATCACCCGAATCCGGCGTCCAAAGCGCTTCCATACGCTGTCTGGCGGTAAACCGCAGGCAGATGCAACGGAAGACTATGTCGATAGCGATGACTAATAGAAATGGGGCGAAAGCCCCATTTTTACGTCAACGCTTTGTGTAGCTGTAACAGTAAACGATCCATACAACGATAGCTCAAGGCTTCAGAAATGTGTGGCTTTTGAATGTCATCCTGTTGTGCCAAATCGGCCAGCGTGCGCGCGACTTTCAAAATTCTATGCCAGGCTCGTACGGATAAACCGAGCTTCAGCAGCACTTGTTCAAGAAATTGTGCGTCTTGCGGCGTGACCGCACAAAATCGAGCAACCTCTTTGCTGTTGAGTTGGGCATTTATCTTTCCTGAACGATGCAATTGTTTTTCTCTTGCCTGTAATACTCTCTGCCTGACGGTTGCGCTATCTTCCCCGCTATTTTTTTGCATCCTCAATAAACCTTTCGGTAGCAATGGCACTTCAATGGATAAATCAAATCTATCGAGGAATGGGCCGGATAATTTGGCAAGGTAACGCAGTATTTGCTGTGGCTGTGCGCGATTGTGTCGCCCCTGATAATGTCCACTGGGGCTGGGGTTCATCGCGGCGATAAGCTGTATTTTGGCCGGGAAACACACTTTTGCCGTTGCTCGCGAGATAACCACTTCGCCAGATTCTAAGGGTTCCCGTAATGAGTCCAGTACCTTGCGCTCGAATTCAGGCAGTTCATCCAAAAATAACACGCCGTTGTGTGCCAGCGAGATCTCTCCGGGACGAGGTATGGAACCGCCGCCAATTAACGCTGCCATTGATGCACTATGGTGTGGTGATCTAAATGGGCGCTTGCACCAATGCGTGGGAGCCTGATGCCCTTGCAGTAAGCTGGCTACGGTGGCAGTTTCCAGTGCTTCCTGATTGCTTAAGGGTGGCAGTAAACCATTTAATCGGCTGGCTAACATCGTTTTCCCGGTGCCAGGTGGCCCAAGTAACAGTAAGTTATGTCCTCCGGCAGCGGCGACTTCCAGTGCGCGTTTAGCCTGTTGCTGGCCGATAATATCCTGCAGGTCGAGTGTGTTATCCCATTCCTGCCAATCACTTGCTTGTTTTGGGGAGGAAAGTGAGCCTTCTCCACGCAGAAAACCGCAAACAGCCAGAAGATGCTCTGCAACCAAACTGTTTCCTTTGACGATTAAGCCAACTTCCATTTCATTGGCGCAGGGCAGTATTAACAGACGAGAGGCGCCTGTACTGGCCAGAGCGGCTGAAATAGCGCCGCTAACGCTGCGTAAACCGCCTGACAGGGCGAGTTCACCAAGAAACTCATATTGACCTAGCTTATCTACGGGGATCTGCTCTGAGGCTGCGAGGATGGCTAAGGCTATTGGCAAATCGTAGCGACCACCTTCTTTGGGTAAGTCTGCTGGCGCCAGACTGACGGTAATCCGTTTAGCCGGAAAGGTAAATCCACTGTTTAATAAGGCGCTACGTACCCTATCCCGCGCTTCTTTCACCGTTGTTTCGGGTAATCCGACTAATGTCAGCCCCGGTAACCCGTTGCTAATGTGCACTTCAACGGTGACTGGAGGTGCTTGTACGCCAATGGAAGCGCGGGTATGGATGACGGCCAGTGACATAGTTTTCCCCCTTCTGATGTTTGGTATCTTGCCGAATTGAGTTTTTTTGTCATTAGGGTGGTGTTTAGCCTGCGAGAAGGCGCGAAAACTATCGTTTTGATTACGAGGGAAGACATGAATTTTGCGTGGCCTATCGTAAAAACGTCTCGGTTATGAAGAAATTTCAGGCTCAGTGCAAAAGTATCTCTGACATTTTTTTAAGCATGGGGACGTTAAGCGTAAATTTTCTGTACAAAAATCAGGGAAAGAAATATCGGTTTTATCGTTTGATAATTAACACAATTATTGCAATTGTAGTCTTGGGTCACAAAATGACTTTTTAAAAAAATATTGTCATAGCGATAATAACTGTGATAACTCTGTAGGTATTCGTTCGACAACAGACATGTGAACAACCGATTATGAAAGCTTTCGTCCAAGTGATTAACCTAGTCCTAATTAGCGTGGTGGTGATTATTATCCCACCGTGCGGGGCTGCACTTGGACGAAGAAAGGCATAAAAATCAAGCCTTAATCACAAGAGAACCCCCGCACCGAAAGGTCCGGGGGTTTTTTATTGGCCGGTAAAAAGACGCGGTGAACGTAAAATGCACAACAGAATAAAATCCTGTGTCGCTCGCAAAAGTTCGGGGAAATAACTATGAATGGTGCTCAGTGGGTGGTTCAAGCGCTACGTGCGCAAGGGGTAGAGACGGTATTCGGCTATCCGGGTGGGGCAATTATGCCAGTCTACGATGCCTTGTATGACGGTGGCGTTGAACATCTACTGTGTCGCCATGAGCAAGGGGCAGTAATGGCTGCCATCGGTTATGCTCGTGCAACCGGAAAGGTCGGGGTGTGCATCGCCACTTCAGGCCCCGGAGCCACTAACTTGATCACAGGTCTGGCAGATGCGTTATTGGATTCTGTTCCGATTATCGCTATCACCGGTCAGGTGGGTTCTGCCTTAATCGGCACCGACGCTTTTCAGGAAATTGATGTGCTGGGGCTGTCTTTGGCCTGTACCAAACACAGTTTTCTGGTTGAGTCTTTAGACGCGTTGCCGGGCATTATGGCTGAAGCCTTTGCCATCGCCAGTAGCGGTCGCCCTGGGCCGGTTTTGATTGATATTCCGAAAGATATTCAGTTAGCTGTCGCAGAGTTACATCCGCATTTGCTGTCGGTGGAAGAACACTATCTGGATTCCAGTGCCGAACGCCAGCAGGCTTACGACATGTTAAGTGCGGCCAAACAACCGATCGTTTATGTCGGTGGTGGCGTAGGTATGGCACAGGCGGTGCCTGCCTTGCGAGCGTTTATCGCTGAAACCGGGGTTCCCGCCGTAGTGACTTTGAAGGGGTTGGGTGCCCCTGACGCTGAGCATCCTTGCTATTTAGGCATGCTGGGTATGCACGGCACTAAGGCAGCCAATCTGGCGGTGCAGGAGTGCGATTTGTTGATCGCCGTCGGAGCACGTTTCGATGATCGAGTGACCGGTAAGTTGAACGCGTTCGCGCCGAAAGCCAAAGTTATTCATATGGATATCGATCCGACGGAGTTGAACAAACTGCGGCAGGCTCACGTTGCTTTGCAGGGTGATTTGAAAACCTTGCTTCCCGCGTTGCAGCAACCTCTGGACATCCAGCCGTGGCGCGATGAAGTTATTGCGTTGAAGCAGCAGCATAGCTGGCGTTATGACCATCCGGGGCAAGCAATTTATGCGCCGCTGTTACTGAAACAGATTTCCGATCGTAAAGGGCCTGAAACCGTTATCACTACCGATGTCGGTCAGCATCAAATGTGGACTGCACAGCATATGAGTTTTACCCGTCCGGAAAACTTCATCACTTCTAGCGGGTTGGGCACGATGGGCTTTGGTGTTCCGGCGGCCGTCGGTGCGCAAATGGCTCGTCGGGACGACATGGTTATCTGCGTGTCCGGCGATGGCTCCTTTATGATGAATGTTCAGGAGCTGGGAACGATAAAGCGCAAACAGTTGCCGCTGAAGATCGTTTTGTTGGATAACCAGCGTTTGGGCATGGTTCGACAGTGGCAGCAGCTGTTCTTTGATGCCCGCTACAGTGAGACCAACTTATCCGATAACCCCGATTTCATCACTTTGGCCAGCGCTTTTGATATTCCCGGCCAACGTATCACCCGCAAAGACCAAGTCGATGCCGCATTGGACGCTCTGTTTAACAGTACCGGCCCGTACCTGCTTCAGGTTTCCATCGACGAACTCGAAAATGTCTGGCCGTTAGTTCCGCCGGGCGCAGGTAACGAAACCATGCTGGAGAAAATTTCATGATGCAACATCAGCTCTCGATCCAAGCCCGCTTCCGCCCTGAAATGTTAGAGCGCGTATTGCGAGTGGTGCGCCACCGCGGCTTTCAGGTTTGTGCTATGAATATGTCGCCTATCCTTAATAACGAAAATATTAATATCGAGCTGACCGTTGCTAGCCAACGTTCGGTAGATTTACTGTCTTCTCAGTTGAATAAGTTGTTGGATGTTGCGAGTGTAGAAATCCAGCAGACCAATACATTACAAATACGCGCCTGAGGCGCTAGAAGGAAAGTACAGAATGACTAAGAAAGCTGATTACATTTGGTTTAACGGCGAAATGGTTCCGTGGGCAGAAGCCAAAGTTCACGTAATGTCTCATGCGTTACATTACGGAACATCAGTCTTTGAAGGTGTCCGTTGCTATGAAACCAAGCATAAAGGCCCGGTTGTATTCCGCCATCGCGAACATATGCAGCGTTTGCATGATTCGGCCAAGATCTATCGGATGCCAGTTTCACAATCCGTCGATGAGTTGATGGAAGCCTGTCGCGAGACGCTGCGCAAAAATAAACTGACTAGCGCCTACATCCGTCCTCTGGTGTTTATCGGTGACGTGGGAATGGGCGTTAATCCGCCGGAAGGCTACAAAACCGACGTTATCATCGCCGCATTCCCTTGGGGTGCTTATCTGGGAGAAGAAGCGCTGGCACAGGGCATTGACGCAATGGTTTCATCTTGGAATCGCGTTGCGCCGAATACCATTCCAACTGCCGCTAAAGCCGGTGGTAACTACCTTTCTTCCTTACTGGTGGGCAGCGAAGCGCGCCGTCATGGTTATCAGGAAGGGATTGCGCTGGACGTTCACGGCTTCTTGTCCGAAGGTGCGGGCGAGAACCTGTTTGAAGTGAAAGACGGAGTATTGTTCACTCCGCCATTTACCTCATCCGCTCTGCCGGGTATTACCCGCGATGCCATTATCAAGCTGGCTAAAGATATGGGCCTGGAAGTGCGTGAGCAGGTGCTGTCTCGCGAATCTCTGTATCTGGCTGACGAAGTGTTTATGTCCGGCACCGCCGCCGAAATTACCCCAGTACGCAGCGTTGATGGTATTCAGGTCGGTATAGGTAAACGTGGCCCAATTACCGAGAAAATCCAGCAGGCGTTCTTTGGCCTGTTCACCGGCGAAACTGAAGACAAGTACGGCTGGCTGGATCCTATCAATCAATAATAACTAAAAAGTGACAGACAGAACCCGCGGGTGGTTCGTTCGCCACCTGCTTTATAAAAGACACAGGAGTGAAGAGATAATGCCTAAGTACCGTTCCCATACCACCACTCATGGCCGCAATATGGCTGGTGCCCGAGCACTTTGGCGCGCTACGGGTATGACCGATGATGACTTCGGCAAACCAATTATTGCGGTGGTTAACTCCTTTACCCAATTCGTACCTGGACACGTTCATTTGCGCGATTTAGGCAAGCTGGTGGCCGAGCAAATCGAAGCGTCAGGCGGCGTGGCAAAAGAGTTCAATACCATTGCGGTGGATGACGGTATCGCCATGGGACACGGTGGCATGCTCTATTCTCTGCCTTCACGAGAGTTAATCGCGGATTCCGTGGAATATATGGTTAATGCGCACTGTGCCGACGCCATGGTGTGTATTTCCAACTGCGACAAAATCACCCCAGGGATGCTGATGGCGTCTCTGCGTCTGAATATTCCGGTTATTTTCGTTTCCGGTGGCCCAATGGAAGCGGGTAAAACCAAGCTGTCAGACAAAATTATCAAGCTGGATTTGGTCGATGCGATGATTCAGGGCGCGAACCCGAACGTCAGCGACGAAGATAGCGCGCAAATTGAACGTTCCGCCTGCCCGACCTGCGGTTCCTGCTCCGGTATGTTTACCGCCAACTCGATGAACTGCCTGAATGAGGCTTTAGGTTTAGCGCTCCCAGGTAACGGTTCATTGCTGGCGACTCACGCCGATCGTAAACAATTATTCCTCGATGCCGGCAAACATATCGTTGAGCTGACTAAACGCTATTACGAGCAAGATGATGTCAGTGCGCTGCCACGCAATATCGCCAACAAGGCTGCGTTTGAAAACGCCATGACGCTGGATATCGCCATGGGCGGTTCTACCAATACCGTTCTGCACTTGCTGGCGGCGGCGGAGGAAGGTGAAGTGGATTTCAGCATGACGGATATCGATCGTCTGTCGCGTAAAGTTCCGCATTTATGCAAAGTGGCGCCGAGTACTCAGAAATACCATATGGAAGACGTGCACCGTGCCGGTGGTGTTGTAGGGATCTTGGGGGAGTTGGATCGAGCCGGCTTGCTGAACCGCGAAGTCCGAAACGTATTGGGGCTGAGTCTGCCGGAAACTCTGAAAGCCTATGACGTTATGCTGACCAGCGATGAAAAAGTCAAAAGCATGTATTCCGCGGGGCCTGCGGGTATTCGTACCACCAAAGCTTTCTCGCAAGATTGCCGCTATCCGTCGCTGGATACCGACCGTCAGGAAGGTTGCATTCGTACGCGCGAGTATGCCTACAGTCAGGACGGCGGCTTAGCCGTGCTGTACGGCAATATGGCTGAAAACGGCTGTATCGTAAAAACTGCCGGTGTGGATAAAGAAAGCCTGACTTTCCGTGGCCCAGCCAAAGTTTATGAAAGCCAGGACGCTGCCGTAGAGGCGATTCTGGGTGGAAAAGTGGTTGCCGGGGACGTAGTGATTATTCGGTACGAGGGGCCGAAAGGCGGGCCGGGCATGCAGGAAATGCTGTACCCAACGACCTATCTGAAATCTATGGGCTTAGGCAAAAGCTGCGCTTTGATTACCGACGGGCGTTTCTCCGGTGGGACTTCCGGTTTGTCTATTGGCCACGTTTCGCCAGAAGCGGCCAGCGGTGGCCTGATTGGCCTAGTGCAGGACGGCGATATGATCAATATCGATATTCCTCAGCGCAGCATGGTATTAGATGTACCGGCCGCTGAACTGGCGGCTCGTCATGAAGCCGAATTAGCTCGCGGCTCCGCTGCCTGGACACCTAAAAACCGCGTACGCCAGGTTTCCTACGCTTTGCGTGCCTATGCCTCACTGGCAACCAGCGCAGATAAAGGCGCTGTTCGTGATAAAAGTAAGCTGGGAGGTTAAGGGCTATGGCGGAATCACAAGCGTTACCCGATGCGCCCAGTGGCGCAGAGTACCTGCGAGCGGTGCTGCGCGCGCCGGTATATGAAGTTACGCAGGTCACGCCATTACAGGTGATGGAGAAAATTTCATCTCGCTTGAGTAACACCATTTTGGTTAAGCGGGAAGATCGCCATCCGGTACACAGTTTTAAGCTGCGTGGCGCTTACGCCATGCTGGCGGGGCTGAATGAAGAACAGAAAGCCTGCGGCGTAGTGACCGCTTCTGCGGGTAATCACGCACAGGGCGTGGCGCTTTCTGCTAGTAAACTGGGCATTAAATCGCTGATTGTGATGCCGGTTGCCACCGCAGACATCAAAGTGGATGCGGTGCGTAGCTTTGGTGGCGAAGTGCTGTTGTTTGGTGCCAATTTTGATGAGGCCAAAGCTAAAGCCATCGAAATTTCCCGCCAGCAGGGTTACACCTTTATACCGCCTTTCGATCATCCGGCGGTCATTGCTGGACAAGGCACGCTGGCGATGGAACTACTGCAACAGGACGCCCATTTGGATCGGGTTTTTGTTCCCGTTGGCGGCGGTGGTCTGGCCGCTGGCGTGGCGGTATTAATTAAACAACTGATGCCGCAAATCAAAGTGATCGGCGTGGAAGCGGAAGACTCTGCCTGTTTGCAAGCGGCATTAGCGGCGGGAGCTCCGGTTGATTTGGCTCGCGTCGGGCTGTTTGCCGAAGGTGTGGCAGTGAAACGCATTGGTGACGAGACTTTCCGCCTGTGTCAGGAATATCTGGATGACGTTATCACCGTGGATAGCGACGCCATCTGCGCGGCGCTCAAAGATATTTTTGAAGACGTTCGTGCGATTGCGGAACCTTCCGGTGCGCTGGCGTTGGCGGGGCTGAAAAAATATGTTCAGCAGCATAATATTCAAGGTGAACGTCTGGCTCATATACTTTCTGGCGCTAACGTTAATTTCCACGGTTTACGTTATGTTTCAGAGCGTTGTGAACTAGGTGAGCAGCGAGAAGCGCTGTTAGCCGTAACGATCCTTGAGCAAAAAGGCAGTTTCCTGCGCTTTTGCCAATTGCTGGGCGGTCGGGCGGTAACCGAATTTAACTATCGCTACGCGGACGCGGATAACGCCTGCATTTTTGTCGGGGTGCGTTTGACCCGAGGATTCGCCGAACGGGCTGAAATCATCGCTGAATTACAGGCGGATGGTTATCAGGTAGTGGATTTGTCCGACGATGAAATGGCCAAACTGCATGTGCGCTATATGGTTGGCGGTCGTCCTCCTAAGCCGCTGCGCGAACGTTTGTACAGTTTTGAATTCCCGGAATCACAGGGCGCGCTGTTGAAATTCCTCAATACGCTCGGTACCCACTGGAATATCTCGTTGTTCCATTATCGCAGCCACGGCACTGATTTTGGCCGGGTGCTGGCGGGCTTCGAGCTATCCGAGATCGAGCCGGAATTTGAACAGCACCTGACTGCGCTGGGCTACATTTGCCACGATGAAACCGATAATCCGGCGTTTAGATTCTTCCTCGCCGGTTAATTTGCATCAAACGGGGCTGTGCAGCAGCCCCCAAAATGCCTCGATCAAGGGTTCGTTTAAACGTTTTTTCTGCACGCAGACTCCCAACTCAAAGGGTTCAACCAGCGAAATATTATCGAGTAAAGAAATACGGTTTCGCACGGGTTCTGGGCTGTTTTCCACCACCACTTCCGGAATCAGGGCAATACCGCAACCGAGCGCAACCATCGAAACAATCGCCTCATGACCGGAAACGGTGGCGTAAATCAGTGGGTTAGTAATGCGATGGCGGCGGAACCATAAATCGATGCGTTTTCGCGACGGGCCGTGTTCCGGCAGGATAAACGGAATATTGTTCCAATCAGGATGAGCTTCAGCAGCCTGAGTACGAACGGCGCAGGGGAGCGCAGGCGCAATCAGTACTAATGGAATCTCGCCGATTTGGGTGAATTCTACCGTGCCAGGCAGGGTTTCAGGGCGACCAGCAATCCCCAAATCGGCTTCGTTAGACTGCACCTTGTCTACGGCGTTGGCGGCGTCGCCGGTGGTCAGTTTGATTTCCACCAGTGGGTGTTCGGCGCGAAAACGATCCAGAATCGGCGGCAAGTGGCTGTAGGCGGCGGTAACGGAGCAAAACAGTCTTAGCTCGCCGCTCAGTGACGGCCCGTGCTGCCCCAGCGCATGACGCAATTGCTGATATTGCAATAAGGTTTGTTGAGCAAAGGCTTTCAACTGGGTGCCGGCATCGGTGAGTTGCACGGTACGGTTATCCCGCAGAAACAACGGCTGCCCTATGGTTTCTTCCAACCGCTGAATCTGGCGGGAAAGGGTAGATGGGCTGATATGCATTGCTTTGGCCGAGCGGCCAAAATGGCGGCTCTCAGCCAGATGTAAAAACAGCTTCAGGTCACGTAAATCCATAGCGCTGGCTCTCGTTGGCGAGGAAATTGTTATATTGCAAAATCTGCAACGACACCTTGTAAATATATCAATTTCAGCAACGGATTTCCTGACATATAGTGAATTCAAGAGAATCCCTCACACAGATTGGGGGATGTGAAAATAACGCAACACAACATCGAACGGAGTACCACTATGGCTAATTATTTCAACACATTGAACCTGCGTCAGCAGTTGGCGCAATTGGGTAAATGTCGCTTTATGGGACGTGAAGAGTTTGCAGATGAAGCGAACTACCTGAAAGGTAAAAAAGTGGTGATCATCGGTTGTGGTGCTCAGGGGCTGAATCAGGGTTTGAATATGCGCGACTCTGGCCTGGACGTAGCCTACGCGCTGCGTAAAGAAGCCATCGCAGAGAAGCGGGCATCATGGCGCAAAGCGACGGAAAACGGCTTCAAAGTTGGCACTTACGAAGAACTGATTCCGCAGGCTGATTTAGTGGTCAACCTGACGCCAGACAAACAGCATTCCGCCGTGGTTCAGGCCGTTCAGCCGTTGATGAAAGACGGGGCGGCGCTGGGGTACTCGCACGGTTTTAATATCGTGGAAGTTGGCGAGCAAGTACGTAAAGACATTACCGTAGTGATGGTTGCGCCGAAATGTCCGGGCACCGAAGTACGTGAAGAATACAAGCGCGGTTTCGGTGTACCAACGCTTATCGCCGTTCACCCGGAAAACGATCCTAAGGGCGAAGGCATGGCAATCGCGAAAGCCTGGGCTGCTGCAACCGGTGGTCACCGCGCTGGCGTGTTGGAATCATCATTTGTTGCGGAAGTGAAATCCGACCTGATGGGTGAGCAAACCATTCTGTGCGGTATGTTGCAAGCGGGTTCCCTGCTGTGCTTCGACAAACTGGTGGCAGAAGGTACTGATGCAGCCTACGCTGAAAAACTGATTCAATTCGGCTGGGAAACCATCACCGAAGCGCTGAAACAGGGCGGTATCACTCTGATGATGGATCGTCTGTCCAACCCGGCGAAACTGCGTGCCTACGCGCTGTCAGAGCAACTGAAAGAAATCATGGCGCCGCTGTTCCAAAAACATATGGATGACATCATTTCCGGCGCATTCTCCAGCGGCATGATGGCCGACTGGGCAGAAGACGACGTGAAACTGCTGAAGTGGCGCGAAGAAACCGGTAAAACGGCCTTTGAAAACGCGCCGCAGTTCGAAGGTAAAATCTCCGAGCAGGAATATTTTGACCACGGCGTGCTGATGATTGCCATGGTAAAAGCCGGGGTAGAATTGGCGTTCGAAACCATGGTTGATTCAGGTATTATCGAAGAATCAGCCTATTACGAATCGCTGCATGAGCTGCCGTTGATCGCCAATACCATCGCTCGTAAGCGTTTGTATGAAATGAACGTGGTTATCTCTGATACCGCAGAATACGGTAACTACCTGTTCGCTAATGCAGCGGTACCGCTGCTGAAAGCCAAATTTATGGATTCTCTGCAAGCCGGGGATCTGGGCAAAAGCGTAGCGGGTACTGCGGTAGATAACGCTCAGTTGCGTGATGTTAACGAAGCGATTCGTAACCATCCGATTGAGGCGGTAGGGCATAAGCTGCGTGGGTATATGAAGGATATGAAGCGCATCGCGGTTGCGGGCTAATCAAGCTACCTTGCTGGCCATTTTGAGATGGGTCAGTGCTCGAGATGTTCGCTATAAAAAACCGGCCATGCGTGCCGGTTTTTTTACATTCAAGCTCAGCAATATTAGCTACGGTACAGCACTTTAATGATGTGATAACCGAACTGGGTTTTTACCGGGCCATAAGGTTGTAGCAATTCACAGCTAAATACCGCTTTATCAAAAGCTGGCACCATATCGCCCTTGTTAAACTCGCCCAGATCGCCGCCGTTACGTTTAGACGGACAATTAGAGTATTTCTTGGCTAATTCCTGGAAATTAGCGCCATTGTTCAACTGCGCCAGAATATCATTTGCCTGTTTTTCATCATCGACCAGAATATGCAACGCAGAAGCTTTGTTCGCCATAATACTTATCACCACAATGTAATTTGAATGAATATCGCCTTTAATCGGCCGCCAGTGTAGCGTATTTTGCCGACGATTGAAGCTTTTGGCGGCTTGAAAGCGGGAAAGCAAAATGACAGGCGTTTTTTTTCACCCGCTTCTTTCTGCTACACTCTTCCTCCCCACCATCCCACAGAGTAACCGTGAGTAACCGAGCGCTATGCGATTAAATCCCAGCCAACAACAAGCCGTCGAATTTGTCACCGGACCCTGCCTAGTGCTGGCCGGTGCTGGCTCGGGTAAAACCCGTGTAATTACTAATAAAATCGCGCACTTGATCCGTCAGTGTGGCTATAAGCCCAGCCATATCGCCGCTGTAACCTTTACCAATAAGGCCGCTCGCGAGATGAAAGAACGCGTGGCGCAAACGCTGGGGCGTAAAGAAGCTCGCGGTTTAATGATTTCAACTTTCCATACTTTGGGGCTGGAAATCATTAAGAAAGAATATAAAGCGCTGGGGATGAAATCTAACTTCTCGCTGTTTGACGCACAGGATCAGATGGGGTTGCTAAAAGATCTTACCAGCAAGTGGTTGGAAGAAGATAAAACTCAGCTACAGCAGTTGATCTCGACGATCTCTAATTGGAAAAACGATCTAATGACTCCGGCCGCCGCGGCTGCACAGGCGCGTTCGGAACGCGATAAGATCTTTGCTCACTGCTATACCTTATATGACGATCACTTAAAAGCCTGCAACGTACTGGATTTTGACGATTTAATTTCTCTGCCAACGCTGCTGCTGCAAAAAAACGAAGAAGTGCGCGAACGCTGGCAGAACAAACTACGTTATCTGCTGGTAGATGAGTATCAGGATACTAATACCAGCCAATATCAAATGGTTAAGTTGCTGGTGGGCAATCGGGCGCGCTTTACCGTGGTGGGAGATGACGATCAGTCAATTTACTCCTGGCGTGGCGCTCGGCCGCAGAACCTGGTGTTGCTGAATCAAGATTTTCCTCAGTTGCAGGTGATTAAGCTGGAACAAAACTACCGTTCTTCTGGGAGGATATTGAAAGCGGCCAATATTTTGATCGCCAATAACCCGCACGTTTTTGAAAAACGACTGTTTTCCGAATTAGGTTACGGCGAACCGCTGAAGGTTATTACCGCCAATAATGAAGACCATGAAGCCGAAAGAGTGGTGGGAGAACTGATCGCCCATCACTTTATTAAGAAAACTCAGTACGGTGATTACGCTATTTTATACCGCGGTAACCATCAATCGCGGCTTTTCGAGAAATTGTTGGTGCAAAACCGAATTCCTTACCGCATTTCCGGCGGAGACTCTTTCTTTTCTCGCCCTGAAATCAAAGACTTGCTAGCCTATCTACGTGTCTTAACCAATCAGGACGATGACAGCGCCTTCCTGCGCATTGTGAATACGCCTAAACGAGAAATCGGCCCGGCAACGATTCAGAAACTAGGCGAATGGGCGAATATCCGAAACAAGAGCCTGTATCACGCCAGCTTTGACTTAGGTTTGAGCCAGCATCTGACAGGCCGTGGACTAGAGTCTTTACAGCGTTTCACCCACTGGCTGGAGAGTATTATTCGGCTGGTGGAGCGTGAACCTATTGCCGCAGTGCGGGATTTGCTTCACGGAATGGAATACGAAAGTTGGCTGTTTGAAACTTCTCCCAGCCCGAAAGCGGCAGAAATGCGGATGAAAAACGTCAACATGCTGTTTAGCTGGATGACGGAAATGTTGGAAGGCTCGGAACTGGACGAGCAAATGACTTTGACCCAGGTTGTCACGCGTTTCACCCTGCGGGATATGATGGAGCGCGGAGAAAGCGACGAAGAGTTGGATCAGGTGCAGCTAATGACTTTGCACGCTTCGAAAGGTCTGGAATTTCCCTACGTATTTTTAGTCGGCATGGAAGAAGGGCTACTGCCTCACCAAAGCAGTATCGACGAAGATAATGTGGATGAAGAACGACGTCTGGCCTACGTTGGCATCACTCGCGCCCAGCGGGAACTGTTCTTCACACACTGTCGGGAACGCCGGCAATACGGTGAATTAATGCGGCCGGAACCTAGCCGTTTTCTGATGGAATTGCCGCAGGATGATTTGGACTGGGAATCGGAGCGTAAAGTGATTACGCCGGAAGAACGGATGCAAAAAGGCCAGAGTCATCTGGCCAGTATTCGTGCTCAATTGGCAAATGCCAAGAAATAATGGGTAGGGAAATCTGTTGATGAACCCTATGGTGTCACGGGTTTCCCATCTACGGTTACATTTTTTATCGCGCTGAAATGCCAAGGGTTTTCGCCACGTAGCTGGGTGAAAATAACCTGATTGAACTGGCTATCACGTAAATCGCTGATTGCCGTTGGCGTGACCCGATCGAATTTCACATTGTCGAAATGCACCAGACGGTGCCAGGCCTGTTTGTCACTGTCACCCTTAATCTCAATGGATGCGTTTTTTCCTGTCTGGTTATTCACTGTCACATTTCTTACTGTAAAATCATAGAATTGAGCAGGAATTTTCGCCGGAGGATAATCCAGATTGGCATTGCTATCCGCATAGTCCAGCGTCATGACGACAGCCTGTTTGGCGATATCTTGCATAGCATTATTGCGGAAAGTGACGTTGCGCGCGCCACCGCCGATTGAGCGGGTACTTTTGGCTCTCAGGCCAATATCCGTCAGATACATCACGTTATTTTCCGCCAGAATATCCTCAATCCATGCGCCAGTATGGCTGCCGGTGACGATAGCGCCGTGGCCCATGCGGAAATAGTTGTTAAATAACCACGCTCCTTTCATTGGCTCCTGTTGCTGAGCCATTTCGCCAGTGCCTGCGGCAAAGTTAATGCAATCATCGCCAGTATCGAAGAAGTTATTGAACACCATGACATTCTGACTATTGCCGAACTCAATACCGTCGCCGTTATTAGCATCATAAGTTTGATGGATTAAACCATTAGCCACCACGTTATGGTTTTCCAGATTCATAATGCCGTGAAATGCCGGATTACGAACGGTGAATCCGGCTAGATACAGATTTTCTACGCCGCGCAAGGTGATCAAACTGGATCGTTTCTGGCCGTAAGCCGTTTTTAGATCTATTCCTGCGGAAACAGCCTGTTCAACCTGATTTTTGGCTAGAATGCCGTCTTCGTGCACTTTGGTATTTTTGCTCACGGCGTATTGCGGCAGCTTATTGCCTAATTCATCTGATATTTCGCCGGTTTTCGCGCGGAGCCAGCCATTGCCATCGATAGTTCCAAAGCCAACGATGCGGATATTTCGGAAGGTGCCCGGCGCGGTCTGATCAGGATTTATGGCATTAATCAGCGAAGCCGGACGCTGGACGGTGGAATAGCTATAAAGATAATAGCCTGCGGGGTAATCCGTCGGATTTTCCGAACCCAGCAAGGTCGAGCCAGCCTCAAGATTCAACGTCATATCGCTTTTTAGCCACAGCGCGCCGGTTTTATACACCCCAGCGGGAATATCAATGCGGCAACCAGGTTTACAGCTATTGATCGCCTGTTGAATCGCTTGGGTATTGAGGGTTTTTCCATCGTCTTTGGCACCGAAATCACGAATATTCAGCACCTGAGGTAACGCCGTTGTTTTCGCGGTAATCACCTGACTGTCAGGTGACAGTGAACCGTCAGCATAGCGCGCTTTGACGCTAAACGAGTAAGTCGTGTCAGGTTGTAGCCCCTGTACGGTGAAATTCTGTATCAGAATCTTGTGCTGAAATTGCTGCTTATCATTTGCGTAGAAATGATTGATATAGGGTTTGGCCGGAGAGTATCGGTCATTATTTTCACTGGCAAGGCCCAGCAGTTTCCCTGCGGAATACACCTGATAATCGACGATTTGACCGTTATCTTGCGGCGCTTCCCACACTAATACTAAGCTGTTTTCGTCATAAGCCAGCGTGGGAACCTGTAGATTTTGCGGTGCTTTCAGTTCGGCCAATGCTGTGGCAGGGGCAAGTGCCAAACCAGAAAGAATCAACAGCATATTCAGGGGATGACGACGTTGAAGCTGTACGCGCATTCTTATTCCTCATTGAAATGGAGAGAGTTGTCGCAGACAGCGCTGTCTTCTGATGGAGGAGATAATTTTAAAATAGAAACGCTGTTCTATAAAAATACACACATAGTTTTATTTTTAAGATGAAGGCGATCACATATCGAGTGCTTACTGTTTTTTTAGACGAAATAGTGGTGAGGGAGGGTTACTGAATAAGAAAAGGGAGAAATAATGGGCGGCTATCTATAACCGCCCGAGATAATGCTTAACCAAACGCTTCCAGAGTAAGAGGCCACTGAACATAGCTTTGCCAGTGACTTTCTTGTACCAGTGATTCAGCACGATAAGGATGCAGCTGCAGCCAGCCTTGTGGTAATAGCACGCACAGAGTGTCGCCATTGGCGCGTAATCTTACCGCTGGTAAGGTGTCATCCCGACGACGGCTGGAGAAAATGATCGCCAGACGTAGCAAGCGACATAAACGCTGCGCCATGACTACGGGTAACGCGTTTTGCTGACTAAGCAGTGATAAATCCAGAGTGCCGCTTTGGTTTTGCAAGAGAGCGGAGAGAAGCAGTTTTTGCGCGGGGGTAAATCCAGGCAGATCCAGATACCTAATCAGGTAGGCGGCATGCTGCGGAGCGAGCTTGAAATCAACGCTAAGGCCGATTTCGTGGATCAAACAGGCATTTTGCAATAATTCCCGACATCGACCCTCTAGTTTCCACTGTTTCTCAACCTGTAGAAAAAAGTTATCCGCTAACTGCGCGACGCGCTGGGCTTGCTCAATATCCAGCAAATAGCGGCGTTGCAGATTACGAATAGTGCGGCTGCGAATATCTTGCTCAATAGGTAAATGCAGCATGCCGTACACCAGACCTTCGCGCAGTGCGCCGCCAGCCAACGTCATGCTTTCGATACCCAATTCCTGGAAAATAGCGATCAAAATCGATAGGCCGCTGGGGAATACCAAGGCTCTTTCCAGCGTCAGACCTGAAATTTCCAGTTCTTCCAGCTTGCCACAGTGAATGGCTCTTTGTTTCAGTTGTTGCAGCTTTGGCAGCGTAATCAGTTCGTCCATGCCTTGGGCGACCATAATTTCCTGTAAAGCCTGCACCGTGCCGGAAGCGCCGACGCAAATTTGCCAACCGTGCTCACGAAAACGTGCCGCGACCGGTTTGATCATCTCACGCGCCGCTAATTCGGCTTGGTCAAAGTTTTCCTGTTGCAGATTGCGATCGCTGAAATAACGTTCCAGCCAGGTTACGCAGCCCATCGACAGACTGACCAATATGGACGCCTGAGCGCCGGAACCTGTTACCAGCTCGGTACTGCCACCGCCAATATCGACCACCAGACGCTTTTCTGGCCCGCCAGTAGTGTGAGCGACGCCGTGATAAATCAGCCGCGCTTCTTCCTCACCGCTAATCACTTGAATCGGGCAACCCAGAATTTCAATGGCCGTTTGCAGGAATTGGTCGGCGTTTGAGGCCAAACGCAAGGTTGCCGTGGCGACCACGCGAATTTGTTGCCGCGGAATATCCTGCAACTGTTCGGAAAACAGCTTCAAACATTGCCAGCCGCGTTCCATTGCTTCATGTGACAGATGGTTATTAGCATCTAATCCTGCGGCCAGCCTGACTTTGCGTTTAATTCGGGCCAGCGTTTGGATACTGCCAGCCACCTCACGTACCACCAACATATGGAAACTGTTGGAGCCAAGATCGATGGCAGCATAAAGTGAGGTGGAGCTTAGCATCGCGTTATCAGCCTGGTCGTTTACGGTTGTTGTTCCGCGGCGCGCCGTTACGGCGAGGGGCAGAATTACGGCGCGGGCCATTCCCGGTGCGGGTACGTGCCAGACGTTTTGGTGCCGGTAAATCAGTCAACAGCGCATCGCTATTGTATTTGCTGACAGGAATACTGTGACCGGTATAGGTCTCAATAGCCGGTAAGTTTAATGCATACTCTTCGCACGCCAGACTAATTGAATGGCCGCTTTCGCCAGCACGACCGGTACGACCGATACGGTGAACGTAATCTTCGCAATCGTCAGGCAGGTCGTAGTTGAATACGTGAGTCACCAACGGAATGTGTAGGCCACGAGCCGCAACATCGGTTGCTACCAGAATATCCAAATCGCCTTTGGTGAAATCTTCCAGAATTCGCAGACGTTTTTTCTGCGCGACATCGCCGGTCAGCAGGCCAACGCGGTGTCCATCGGCAGCCAGATGGCCCCAGATTTCTTCACAGCGGTGCTTGGTGTTGGCAAAAATGATGCAGCGGTCAGGCCATTCTTCTTCAATCAGCGTCTGTAACAGGCGCATCTTTTCGTCGTTTGAAGGGTAGAAGAGTTCTTCTTTAATGCGGTGGCCGGTTTTTTGTAACGGCTCCACTTCCACGTATTCGGCGTTATTCATCTGTTCAAACGCCAGTTCACGTACGCGGTAGGACAACGTAGCGGAAAATAGCATATTCAGACGTTTTTCTACCGCAGGCATGCGGCGGAACAACCAGCGGATATCTTTAATAAAGCCCAAATCGTACATACGATCGGCTTCATCCAGTACCACTACCTGAATAGCGCCCAGATTAATGTAGTTTTGCTTTGCGTAGTCGATCAAACGGCCAGTGGTACCGATAAGAATATCGACGCCGCTTTCCAGCACTTTAAGCTGTTTGTCGTAGCCGTCACCGCCGTAGGCCAGACCCAGTTTCAAACCGGTAATCTGGGATAAGGCTTCAGCATCAGAATGAATCTGTACCGCCAGTTCCCGCGTCGGTGCCATAATTAATGCACGAGGCTGGTTAGTCTGACGACCCTCTTCTGCTGGGTGCGAAAGCAAATAATGAAAAGTAGACGCCAGGAATGCTAGCGTCTTTCCGGTACCGGTTTGCGCCTGACCTGCTACATCTCTCCCAGACAGGGTGAGAGGCAATGCTAACGCCTGAATCGGCGTGCAATATTGAAACCCTTTGTTTTCAAGGGCTTCAACAACTAGCGGGTGCAGGGCGAAGTCGGAAAACTTCTGTTCAGTCAAGTGTGTTTTGCTCATAGTGTGGTAGAATATCAGCTAACTATTGCTTTACGAAAGCGTATCCGGTGAAATAAAGTCAACCTAATGTTGGTTAATGCTACATCAACTAGGTAGACACAATCCTTTGGAGTAGAACATGAGCGATAAAATTATTCACCTGAGTGACGACAGCTTCGCCACTGACGTGCTGGAAGCCACTGGCCTGGTGTTGGTCGATTTCTGGGCTGAATGGTGTGGTCCGTGCAAGATGATTGCTCCGATTTTGGATGAGATTGCCGAAGAATACGAAGGCAAACTGACCATCGCTAAATTGAACATCGATCAGAACCCGGGCACCGCGCCAAAATACGGCATCCGTGGTATCCCGACGTTGTTGCTGTTTAAAGACGGTGCGGTTGCGGCAACTAAAGTGGGTGCCCTGTCCAAGAGCCAGCTGAAAGCGTTCCTGGACGAAAATCTGTAGTCGATATTAGTGTCAAAAGCCGGGTGTCCTGCGGTGGGTGTGATTTTCACACTGACCGCTAGACGCCTGCAAAGAAGCGTGTTAAGTTTATTCCACTGCGTATAGAACATACCTGTGAGTAGAATCTAGGTTTGTAGCATCTAAAAAATTCTGTAGCACCTAAATAGTTTGAATCTAAAGTTTTACTCTATGTCGAAACATTTGCGTTGAGAATATATATGAACTCAATCGGTTTTTTGACAGTCTAACGGTTTTAAAAAATCAGTCTAAGGTACCTTCAATTTATTGCCGTCGTTGAGTGCGAATTTTGCGCAAGCTATTACTCGCGCAGCACACAAGGCCGAGATTGAATGTCCATTAAACAGGCACGGATGACGCTGCCATACCCATTCACGACTAAAGTTCGAGACATACCCCGAGTTTAAGAACCCACCATTATGAATCTTACCGAATTAAAGAATACGCCGGTTTCTGATCTGATTACACTTGGCGAAAATATGGGGCTGGAAAACCTGGCCCGGATGCGTAAACAAGACATCATATTCTCTATCCTGAAGCAACATGCTAAAAGTGGAGAAGATATCTTCGGTGACGGCGTATTGGAGATATTGCAGGATGGATTTGGTTTCCTCCGTTCAGCAGACAGCTCCTACCTCGCCGGTCCCGACGACATCTATGTATCCCCAAGTCAAATTCGCCGTTTCAACCTCCGCACTGGTGACACCATTTCCGGTAAGATTCGTCCGCCAAAAGAAGGCGAGCGTTATTTTGCACTGTTAAAAGTTAACGAAGTTAACTATGACAAACCGGAAAACGCCCGTAATAAAATTCTGTTTGAAAACTTAACCCCGCTGCATGCAAATTCACGTTTGCGTATGGAACGCGGTAACGGTTCAACAGAAGACTTAACGGCGCGCGTGTTGGATCTGGCTTCGCCAATTGGCCGCGGACAACGTGGTTTGATCGTAGCACCGCCAAAAGCGGGTAAAACCATGTTGTTGCAGAACATTGCAACCAGCATTGCCTACAATCACCCAGACTGCGTGCTGATGGTATTGTTGATTGATGAGCGTCCGGAAGAAGTTACCGAGATGCAGCGTCTGGTTAAAGGTGAAGTTATTGCTTCTACCTTTGATGAGCCAGCGTCTCGCCACGTTCAGGTAGCCGAAATGGTTATTGAGAAGGCGAAACGTCTGGTTGAGCACAAAAAAGACGTTATCATCCTACTGGACTCCATTACTCGTCTGGCTCGCGCCTATAACACCGTGGTGCCTGCCTCAGGTAAGGTTCTGACCGGTGGTGTGGATGCTAACGCCCTACATCGTCCTAAGCGTTTCTTCGGTGCGGCGCGTAATGTGGAAGAGGGCGGAAGCCTGACCATCATCGCAACCGCTCTGGTTGATACCGGTTCGAAGATGGATGAAGTGATTTACGAAGAATTTAAAGGTACTGGTAACATGGAATTGCACTTGGCGCGTAAAATCGCTGAGAAACGTGTATTCCCTGCTATCGATTACAACCGTTCCGGTACTCGTAAAGAAGAGTTGCTCACCACGACTGAAGAATTACAAAAAATGTGGATTCTGCGCAAAATTATCCATCCAATGGGTGAAATTGATGCAATGGAATTCCTCATTAATAAATTAGCTATGACGAAGACCAACGACGACTTCTTCGATATGATGAGACGTTCGTAATTTAAATAAAACGAACAAAACGCCACGCTCAGTCGTGGCGTTTTTCACGTTTGGAATATACGATAAATACGCTTATTTATTTGATCAGTAGATCTACACCGTTAATGGTGATGGCATTTTCGTATCTAGCTCTAGGTTCTCCGTGAATAGAACGAGGATATTGTTGTAAAAACAATATAGGCTGTCACCCTAATAGGAAATGACTGAAAGGTTGTTTTGCATCGTGGAGTAAGTTTACTCACATGCTAAGCTGCCTTATCTTTTGCAGAGAGCTGTTTAACGTGAAATTACTCACCATGAGTACAGAGATTCTAATCGTCCTGCTGTTTTCTTTAGCTTTTTTATTCATCGCCCGTAAAGTGGCAAAGAGAATCGGTCTCGTCGATAAACCCAATTACCGTAAACGCCATCAGGGGCTGATTCCCTTAGTCGGCGGTATTTCTGTGTATGCGGGTATCTGTTTTGCCTTCCTGATATCCAGCCAGCAAATTCCCTTCGGTTCACTCTATCTGGCTTGCGCCGGTTTATTAGTGTTCGTTGGTGCTTTGGATGACCGCTTTGATATTAGCGTTAAAATCCGCGCTTTTGTTCAGGCTTTAGTCGGTGTAGTAATGATGGCGTTTGCCGGACTCTATCTGCACAGCCTTGGACACGTTCTTGGCCCGTGGGAAATGGTTCTCGGCCCGTTCGGTTACGTGGTTACGCTGTTTGCCGTGTGGGCGGCTATCAATGCATTCAATATGGTTGACGGTATTGACGGGCTGCTGGGTGGGCTGTCTTGCGTGTCATTCGGTGCGATGGGCATCTTGCTCTATCAGGCCGGGCATATGGCACTGGCGTTTTGGTGTTTTGCGATGATTGCGGCGATTACGCCATATATCTTGCTAAATCTCGGTTTGTTGGGGCGCCGCTATAAAGTCTTTATGGGCGATGCGGGTAGCACGCTGATTGGTTTTACCGCCATTTGGATTCTGTTGCAGACCACTCAGGGTAAAACCCATCCGATCAATCCGGTTACCGCTCTGTGGATTATCGCGATTCCGCTAATGGACATGATTGCCATTATGTATCGCCGCTTGCGTAAAGGTATGAGTCCGTTCTCGCCTGACCGCCAGCATATCCACCATCTCATCATGCGTGCAGGCTTCACTTCCCGACAGGCATTTGTCCTAATTACCTTGGCTGCGGCCTTGCTGGCGGCCGTCGGTGTTATCGGCGAACGACTGGTATTTGTTCCTGAATGGGTAATGTTGGCATTATTCTTGCTTGCATTCTTCCTGTATGGCTACTGCATCAAACGAGCCTGGCGAGTGGCGCGTTTCATCAAGCGTATTAAGCGCCGGATGCGGCGGGCTAATAATAAGCATGTATCTTAATCAGAGGCTTTTGGGCAGTGATGAAACCAGAAAAAACGTCTACTAACAATGAACTGGCTGTCGATAACGAGTTAGATATCCGCGGCCTTTGCTGCACGCTGTGGCGTGGTAAAGCCTGGATTATCGGTATGGCGGTTCTGTTTGCCGTCATTGCCCTAAGCGTGTCCTACTTAGTGAAGCAGCAGTGGAGCGCCACTGCGATTACCGATAAGCCAACAGTTAATAATCTGGGCGGCTATTATTCCCAACAGCAGTTTTTGCGTAACCTGGATTCCCGTTTAGTTTCAGGTTCGGCTAGCGAGCAGCCGAGTATTTCTGACGAAGCTTATAATGAGTTCATTATTCAACTAGCGGCTTACGATACCCGTCGTGACTTCTGGCTGAAGAGTGATTACTACAAGCAACGTCAGGAAGGGGATGCCAAAGCGGATGCAGCTTTGCTGGATGAGCTGGTCAATAATATTCAATTCACGCCGCACGATGACAAAAAAGTGCTGAACGACAGCGTGAAACTGACCGCGGAAACCGCTACTGACTCGAACAAATTGCTACGTGAGTATGTCGATTTTGCTAGCCAGCGTGCTGCCAGTCACTTAAATGATGAAATTCAAGGGGCATGGGCCGCGCGAACTCAGTCAATGAAAGCACAGGTTAAGCGGCAGGAAGCCGTAGCGCAGGCGGTTTACGATCGTGAGCTGAATGCGGTTAAGCAAGCGCTGAAAGTGGCCGAAAAACAGGGTATTAGCCGTAACCAAACGGATACGCCTGCGGAGCAACTGCCGGATTCCAAAATGTTCCTGCTGGGCAAACCTATGCTTCAGGCGCGTTTAGAAACTCTGGCAGCATCAGGCCCAAGCTTTGATATCGATTACGATCAAAACCGCGCTATGCTGGCAACATTAAACGTTGGGCCGACTCTGGAAGAGAAATTCCAGACCTACCGTTACCTGCGTACTCCGGAAGATCCGGTAACTCGCGATAGCCCGCGTCGCGCTTTCCTGATGATTATGTGGGGAGCGATTGGCGCACTAGTCGGAGCTGGCGTGGCATTGGCCCGTCGTCCCGGCGTAAAGCACTAAATTGCTAATGGGCGCGTAAGCGCCCAACTTGCAGGCGTTGTCTGCGGCTAACTGACCTAAAAGAGATTCACTGTGAAAGTGTTGACTGTTTTTGGCACCCGTCCTGAAGCCATCAAAATGGCTCCTCTGGTGCATGCCTTGGCTCAGGATGAAGCCTTTGAATCAAAAGTCTGCGTCACTGCTCAACACCGAGAGATGTTGGATCAGGTCCTAAGATTGTTTGAAATTGAGCCCGATTATGATTTGAATATCATGAAGCCGGGACAGGGACTGACTGAAATAACCTGCCGTATTTTGGAAGGTTTAAAGCCCGTTCTGGCCGAATTTAAACCGGATGTCATTTTAGTCCACGGTGATACCACCACGACTTTGGCAACCAGCTTGGCCGCGTTTTATCAGCGAATTCCAGTAGGCCACGTTGAAGCGGGCCTGCGTACCGGAGACCTTTATTCTCCGTGGCCAGAAGAAGCCAACCGTAAGCTTACAGGCCATTTGGCCATGTACCATTTTGCGCCAACGGAAAATTCGCGTCAGAACCTGTTGCGTGAGTTGCTGCCGGATAATCGTATTTTTGTGACTGGAAATACCGTGATTGACGCGCTGTTTTGGGTGCGCGATCGGGTGTTGAAAGACGAGAAACTGCGTAAGGATCTGGACGCTCGCTATCCTTTCCTCGATGCCAATAAAAAAATGATTCTGGTGACAGGCCATCGTCGCGAGAGCTTTGGCGGCGGGTTTGAGCGCATTTGCAGCGCACTGGCTGAAATTGCCCGTAATCACCCGGACGTGCAGGTTGTATACCCAGTTCACCTTAATCCCAACGTCAGCGAGCCGGTTAACCGTATCCTGCACGGTGTCGACAACATCATTCTGATCGATCCGCAGGATTACCTGCCATTTGTCTACCTGATGAACCATGCTTATATGATTCTGACAGACTCGGGCGGAATTCAGGAAGAAGCGCCATCGCTAGGCAAGCCGGTGCTGGTTATGCGTGACACTACCGAGCGCCCAGAAGCGGTAGATTCAGGCACCGTTCTGCTGGTGGGCACCGACGTTAAAAAAATTGTAGATGCTGTAACCCATTTGCTGGTGGATGAAAATGCATATCACCAAATGAGTCGGGCACATAATCCTTACGGTGACGGGCACGCCTGTCAACGCATCCTAGAAGCATTAAAGAATCATCAGGTGACGCTATGAGTTTTGAAACTATTTCTGTTATCGGTCTTGGATATATCGGTTTACCTACCGCAGCCGCTTTTGCCTCGCGCAAGAAAAAGGTGATTGGCGTCGATGTTAACGCTCATGCGGTCGAGACCATTAATCGCGGTGCGATTCATATCGTCGAGCCGGATTTGGATAAAGTTGTCAAAATTGCCGTTGAAGGCGGCTATTTGCAGGCGTTCACCAAGCCATTGGCTGCCGATGCTTTCCTGATTGCCGTGCCAACGCCGTTTAAAGGCGATCACGAACCCGACATGGTGTACGTAGAGTCTGCGGCTAAATCTATTGCACCGGTGCTGAAGAAAGGCGATCTGGTGATTCTGGAGTCGACTTCGCCGGTTGGCGCTACAGAACAAATGGCTCAGTGGTTGGCTGAATTCCGCCCAGACCTGAGCTTCCCACAGCAGGCTGGAGAAGCAGCAGACATTAATATCGCCTATTGCCCAGAGCGCGTACTGCCGGGCCAGGTGATGGTTGAACTGATTCAGAATGATCGGGTGATTGGCGGTATGACGCCAAAATGTTCTGCCCGCGCCAGTGAGCTGTACAAGATTTTCTTGGAAGGCGAATGTGTGGTGACCAATGCCCGCACCGCTGAAATGTGCAAACTGACTGAAAACAGCTTCCGCGATGTCAACATTGCTTTTGCTAACGAACTGTCGCTGATTTGTGCCGACCAGGGCATTAACGTGTGGGAACTGATTCGTTTGGCGAACCGCCATCCGCGCGTCAATATTCTGCAACCTGGTCCGGGCGTTGGCGGCCACTGTATCGCCGTCGATCCATGGTTTATCGTTTCGCAAAATCCGCAGCAGGCGCGTCTGATCCATACCGCACGTCTGGTCAATGATGGCAAACCTTTATGGGTTGTCGACCGCGTGAAAGCGGCGGTGGCTGATTGTCTGGCGAACAGCGACAAGCGTGCATCAGAAGTAAAAATTGCCTGCTTCGGTCTGGCGTTTAAGCCAAACATTGATGACCTACGTGAAAGCCCGGCGGTAGAAATCGCACACCTGATTGCAGAATGGCATGCGGGTGAAACCTTGGTGGTTGAGCCGAACGTAGAGCAATTGCCGAAATCATTAGCAGGTAACGTTACGCTGAAAAACACGGCGGAAGCGCTGCAGCAAGCAGATGTGCTGGTGATGCTGGTCGATCACAGCCAGTTTAAGGCAATTAAACCTGAAGAAGTGAAGCAACAGTGGATTGTTGATACCAAAGGAGTATGGCGTTGAGACGTATTCTGGTCACTGGTGGCGCCGGTTTTATCGGCTCCGCCGTGGTGAGACATATCATCAATGACACGGCCGACAGCGTTGTGGTGGTTGATAAACTCACCTATGCAGGGAATAGGGAATCTCTGACCGTCGTGGCAGACAGCGATCGCTATGCGTTTGAGCAGGTTGATATTTGCGACCGCGCCGCGCTGGATCGTATCTTTGCGCAGTATCAGCCAGATGCAGTGATGCATCTGGCCGCTGAAAGCCACGTGGATCGATCCATTGATGGCCCAGCCGCTTTTATAGAAACCAATATTGTGGGTACTTACACGCTGTTGGAAGCTGCTCGGCACTACTGGCAGGCGCTGGCAGCAGAGAAAAAGCAGGCATTTCGTTTCCATCATATCTCTACCGATGAAGTGTATGGCGATCTGCACGGCACGGACTGTCTCTTTACCGAAACCACGCCTTACGCCCCAAGCAGCCCGTATTCTGCGTCAAAAGCTTCCAGCGACCATTTGGTTAGAGCCTGGTTGCGTACTTATGGCCTGCCGACGTTGGTCACTAACTGTTCCAATAACTATGGCCCATACCATTTCCCTGAAAAGCTGATTCCGCTGGTGATTTTAAACGCGCTGGCCGGTAAGTCTTTGCCTGTTTATGGCAACGGCGCTCAGGTTCGCGACTGGTTATATGTAGAAGACCACGCGCGCGCGCTATATCAGGTAGTGACCGAGGGCGTAGTAGGCGAAACCTACAATATCGGCGGGCACAACGAGCGCAAAAATATCGAAGTGGTAGAAACCATTTGCACTTTGCTAGACGAACTGGTGCCCAACAAACCCGCGGGAATCGCCCACTACAGTGATTTGATCACTTACGTCAAAGATCGCCCAGGCCACGATATGCGCTATGCCATTGATGCCGGGAAGATTGAGCGAGAGCTGGGCTGGCGTCCGCAGGAAACCTTTGAGAGCGGTATTCGTAAGACCGTCAATTGGTATCTTGGCAACAGATCCTGGTGGCAACGCGTACAGGACGGCTCTTATGCCGGCGAACGTTTGGGTCTGAGCGATTAAATTTCGCCAGCACGTCTAAAAGTCACTGTACGGCCATCTAACGCGCTGCTTCATTTGAACAGCGCGTTGTTACAGGTCAAATCAGGAGTTTCTATGAAAGGCATAGTTCTGGCGGGCGGTTCCGGTACCCGTTTACACCCTATTACTCGCGGCGTCTCTAAACAGCTGCTTCCGGTTTACGATAAGCCGATGATTTATTATCCGTTGTCAGTCTTAATGCTGGCCGGCATTCGCGATATTCTGATTATTTCCACTCCTGAAGATTTGCCTTCCTTCCGGCGTTTGCTGGGTGATGGTTCTGAGTTTGGTATTAACCTAAGTTATGCCGAGCAGCCGAAGCCAGAAGGCTTGGCGCAGGCTTTCTTGATCGGCGAAGAGTTCATTAACGGTGAATCCTGCTGTCTGGTTCTTGGGGATAATATCTACTTTGGTCAAGGGTTTAGCCCTAAACTGAAAAGTGTCGTTGCCCGACAGAAAGGCGCGACCGTTTTCGGTTATCAGGTGATGGACCCAGAGCGTTTTGGCGTGGTGGAGTTCGACGATAATTTCCGAGCGCTTTCCATCGAAGAAAAGCCAAGCGTGCCTAAATCCAATTGGGCAGTAACCGGGCTTTATTTCTACGATAATCAAGTGGTTGATTTTGCCAAGCAGGTTAAACCTTCTTCCCGCGGTGAACTGGAAATTACCACCATCAACCAGATGTATCTGGAGCGCGGTGAGTTAACGGTTGAGCTACTAGGTCGTGGCTTTGCCTGGTTAGATACCGGTACCCACGATAGCCTGATTGAAGCCAGTACCTTCGTACAAACGGTAGAGAAGCGTCAGGGCTTTAAAATCGCCTGTCTGGAAGAAATTTCCTGGCGTAATGGCTGGCTGGATGATGATGGCGTAAAACGCGCTGCCACCGCTCTTGCAAAAACGGGTTACGGTAAATATCTGCTGGATTTATTGCATGCTCGTCCGCGCCAATATTGAACCGCTGAACTGGGAAAGTGAATTTTTCCAGAGACACAGCGCAAAACTGAATTTATCTGATTCTGCCCCGTTGCTGAACCCGGCAGAATTGGATGCCTATGCTTTGGTTCAGGCTAAAATCCCTGCGCACCGTCTGGATTGGGTTGATGCCCTTAATCTGCTGGGTTTTCGTCTGGTTGAAAGTGAAATCGATCTTTCACTGCCAATTGGCACGGAAACTGCTTCTGTCGCTGACCATTCGGGAACGACGGCGAGTTCCGCCTTTTCCGATATGCTGGCTGCAGGCTCAGTTCGGATCGCAACTGAATTGGATATTCCTCAGTTGCGCAGCGCCGCAGCCCGCGCTTTTGCTCTTAGTCGTTTCCGTGCGCCTTGGTATGAGTCGCAGGATAGCGGGCGTTTCTACGCGCTATGGGCCGAAAAAGCGGTACTGGGAACTTTCGACCACCAATGTTTGCTGGTGGTCGATAGCCATAATCAGGCTATCGGGTTTGTCACTTTGCGTAATTTGCAGGATGGCTCGGCTCGAATTGGTTTGCTGGCGGCGTTTCCGGGAGCCGCAGGGCAAGGTATTGGTACAAAACTTATGTCGGCGGCAAAGCAGTGGTGTCAGCATCACGGGTTACAGCGGCTATATGTCGCCACTCAGATGAGTAACATCGCAGCTTTGCGTCTCTATATTCGTAGCGGGGCATCTATTGAGAGCACCGCTTATTGGTTATGCAGGGGATGAAATGATTCCATTTAACACACCACCGGTTGTTGGCTCCGAACTGGGTTATATGCAAGATGCAATTAACAGCGGGAAGCTTTGCGGAGATGGCGGTTTTACCCATCGTTGCCAGCAGTGGATGGAGCAGCGTTTTAACTGCCCGAAAGTCTTGCTGACCCCTTCTTGCACCGCATCGTTGGAAATGGCGGCTTTGTTGCTGAACATTAAGCCCGGCGATGAAGTGATCATGCCGAGTTTTACCTTTGTTTCCACCGCTAATGCCTTTGTATTGCGCGGTGCAACAATGGTATTTGTCGATATTCGTCCCGACACCATGAATATCGATGAAACCAAAATTGAAGCGGCGATTACCGATAAAACTAAAGTGATTGTGCCCGTTCACTATGCTGGCGTTGCCTGCGAGATGGATACCATCATGGCGCTGGCAAAAAAATACGATCTGTTTGTGGTTGAAGATGCCGCTCAGGGCGTGATGTCGACTTACAAAGGCAAAGCGCTGGGTACTATTGGCCATATTGGTTGCTTTAGCTTCCATGAAACCAAAAACTACACGGCGGGTGGAGAAGGCGGCGCAACGCTGATTAATGATCCATCTCTGATCGATCGCGCCGAAATCATCCGTGAAAAAGGCACCAACCGCAGCCAGTTCTTCCGCGGTCAGGTGGATAAATATACCTGGCGTGATATCGGTTCTAGCTATCTGATGGCTGATTTACAGGCTGCCTATCTATGGGGGCAGTTGGAAGCTGCTGAACAGATTAATCAACGTCGACTGTCTCTGTGGCAAAATTACTACGCTGCATTCAAGCCTCTTGCTGACGCAGGCCGTATCGATTTACCAATAGTCCCTGCTGATGTTGAACAGAATGCTCATATGTTTTATATCAAACTTCGTGATATTGAAGAGCGTTCGGCCTTTATCAGCTATATGAAAGAAGCCGATATTTTGACGGTCTTCCATTATATTCCGTTGCATGCCTGCCCGGCGGGTGCCGAATTTGGCCGTTTATCCGGTGAGGATTGCTTTACCACCAAAGAGAGTGAGCGTCTGGTGCGTCTACCGATCTTCTATATGCTGACCGAGGCCAACCAGAAAATCATTATTAACCGCGTACTGAGTTTCTTCGCCTGATATGTCATTGGCAAAAGCATCTATTTGGACCGCAGGCTCTACGCTGATTAAGATCGGCGTAGGTTTGCTGGTAGTTAAACTGCTGGCGGTCACTTTTGGCCCCAGCGGCGTAGGACAGGCGGGTAACTTCCGCCAGTTAATTACGGTATTAGGCGTATTATCAGGAGCCGGTATTTTTAACGGCGTTACCAAATATGTCGCAGAATATCATCAGCAACCGGAGCGGCTACGTGCGGTATTAGGCACCTCGTCGGCGATAGTGTTGGGTTTCTCTACCTTATTGGCTTTGCTGTTTTTATTTGCGGCAAAACCGGTGAGCGTGGCGCTATTTGGCCGTGCTGATTATGAGAACGTGGTGCGTGCCGTCGCCTTTATTCAAATGGGTATCGCCTACGCGAACCTGTTTCTGGCTATTCTTAAAGGTTATCGCGATGCGATGGGCAACGCGCTGGCGATTATCGGCGGTAGTCTGATTGGCGTAGTGGCTTATTATCTTTGCTTCCGATTAGGCGGCTATTTTGGCGCGTTAGTGGGTTTAGCATTGGTTCCTGCGTTGGTCGTCGTGCCAGCGACTTTTATTCTGGTGCGTCGCAAGACTATTCCCTTCAGCTACCTTAAACTAAGTTGGGATAAGGCGCTGGCCAGCCATTTGGGTAAGTTCACCATAATGGCGCTGATTACCTCAGTAACGCTTCCTGTCGCTTACGTGATGATGCGTAATCTTCTGGCAAAACAGTATGGCTGGGATGAAGTTGGTATTTGGCAAGGGGTAAGCAGTATTTCAGATGCCTACCTGCAGTTTATTACCGCCTCTTTTACCGTTTATTTGTTGCCGACGCTGTCGCGTTTAAAGGATAAAGCGGATATTTCCCGCGAGATTTTACGCTCGCTGAAGTTTGTACTGCCGGTGGTTGCCGCAGCCAGCATGATGGTGTGGTTACTGCGTGATTTTGCGATTTGGCTGTTATTCTCTAAGCAGTTTACCGCGATGCGCGATTTATTTGCCTGGCAGTTGGTGGGTGACGTGCTAAAAGTAGGGTCTTATGTCTTCGGCTATTTGGTTATCGCAAAAGCCTCCCTGCGATTTTATATTCTAGCGGAAGTTAGCCAGTTCCTGTTGTTGACCGGTTTTGCCCATTGGCTGATTCCGTTACATGGTTCTCTTGGCGCAGCCCAGGCTTATATGGCAACTTATATCGTTTATTTTGCCCTGTGTAGCTGCGTATTCGTCATTTACCGTAGATCTTCGTTACCTAGAAAAACATGAAAACCCTGATTCACGTATTGGGATCTGACATCCCGCATCATAACCAGACGGTGCTGCGCTTCTTTAACGATGTGCTGGCCGCGCGCCTGCCCGCCGAACAGGTGCGGCATTTTATGGTCGCGGCGAAAGACAGTGCCTCCTTTGCTGTTTTTGATGCTTTAGAGATTGAAACTCTGCCCAATAAGAAAGCGTTGGCTGAGGCGGTTATTGGGCGCGCGCAGGCCGATCGTAATACCCGTTTCTTTTGGCATGGACAGTTTAATGCCACGCTGTGGTTGGCTTTATTAAGCGGCAAAATTAAGCCATATCAGGTTTTCTGGCACGTTTGGGGTGCCGATCTGTATGAAGATGCAAAAAGCTGGAAATTCCGCCTGTTTTACCTGCTGCGCCGCTTGGCTCAAGGGCGTGTCGGGCACGTTTTTGCTACTCGCGGGGATTTGATTCACTATCAGCAGCGTCATCCGCGAGTGCCAGCGTCTTTGCTTTATTTCCCAACGCGTATGGACCCGACGCTGACCGGCGTTCAGGCTGAGAAGCCTTTAGTCGGGCCAATGACGATTTTGGTCGGTAATTCCGGTGATACCACTAACCGACATATTGAAGCGCTGAAATCCATTCGTCAGCAGTTTGGCGCCGATGTTCGGGTGATTTTGCCGATGGGCTATCCCGCGAACAATGATGCTTATATCGATCAGGTGCGAACCGCTGGGCTGAAGTTATTTCCGGCAGAAAATCTACGTATTCTGACCGAACAAATTGCCTTCGATGACTATCTGAATATTCTGCGCGAATGCGATTTAGGCTATTTTATTTTTAATCGTCAGCAGGGAATCGGCACTTTGTGTCTGTTAACCCAATTTGGCGTGCCTTTTGTCCTTAGCCGTCTGAATCCGTTCTGGCAGGATTTGGCTGAGCAACATATTCCAGTGTTGTTCTACGGTGATACGCTGGATGAAGCTTTGATACGTGAAGCACAACGGCAATTGGCCGGTCTGGATAAGCAATCCATCGCTTTCTTTAACCCTAATTATATCGATGGTTGGCAGCAGGCATTAGCGCTGGCGGCGGGAGAAAACCCATGACGTTGGGGCAATTTGGCGGCTTGCTGAGCGTCTATTTGATCGCAGTGATTTTTATCCTCACGTTGACCTATCAGGAGTTCAGGCGGGTTCGCTTCAACTTTAACGTCTTCTTTTCCATGCTGTATTTACTGACGTTTTACTTCGGTTTTCCGCTGACCTGCATGTTGGTATTTCAGTTTGATGTCGCAGTAGTTCCGGCGGACTATTTGCTGTACGCCATACTGTCCGCCACGGCGTTTTACGCCATTTACTATGTCACCTATAAAACGCGTCTGCGGAAGCCACGAACTCAGCCACGGCGGCCGATATTTACGATGAATCGGGTTGAAACCAACCTGACCTGGATCTTATTGGCGCTGGTGGCGATTGGCACCGTAGGTATTTTCTTCCTACAGAACGGCTTCCTGTTATTTAAGCTGAATTCTTATAGCCAGATATTCTCCAGTGATGTTTCCGGCGTGGCTCTGAAGCGTTTCTTCTACTTCTTCATTCCGGCGATGTTGGTGGTGTATTTCCTTAAACAGGATATGCGGGCATGGTTCTTTTTCCTCGCCAGCACCGTAGCCTTCGGCATTCTGACCTATGTTATCGTGGGGGGAACCCGCGCCAATATCATTATCGCTTTTGCATTGTTCCTGTTTATCGGCATTGTGCGCGGTTGGATTACGCTGTGGATGCTGGTGGCAGCTGGCGTATTCGGTATTGTCGGTATGTTCTGGCTGGCGCTGAAACGCTATAGCCTGGATGTCAGCGGCGCGGAGGCGTTCTATACCTTCCTGTACCTAACGCGAGACACCTTCTCGCCGTGGGAAAATCTGGGGCTGTTGCTGCAAAATTACGACAAGATAGATTTCCAGGGACTGGCACCAATAGTTCGAGATTTCTACGTGTTTATCCCAAGCTGGCTCTGGCCGGGGCGTCCTGATTTGGTGCTGAATACCGCGAACTACTTCACCTGGGACGTATTGGATAACCATTCCGGGCTGGCGATTTCCCCTACGCTGATTGGTTCTCTGGTGGTTATGGGCGGCGCGCTGTTTATCCCTATCGGTGCGATTATTGTCGGGCTGATTATTAAGTGGTTTGACTGGCTATACGAGCAAGGTAAAGCGGAAACTAACCGCTACAAGGCGGCGATTCTGCAAAGCTTCTGCTTCGGAGCCGTATTTAATATGATCGTATTGGCGCGTGAAGGGCTGGATTCGTTTGTTTCTCGAGTGGTCTTCTTTTGCATTATTTTCGGCGCCTGTCTGGTGGTAGCGAAACTGCTGTATTGGTTATTCGACGTCAGCGGACTAATAACGCAACGTATTCGTCGCAGCTATACTGGGGCGAACAATGCTTCTTCTGCCGACACGACGAGTCAACTGTAAGGTTTAAGTGTAGAAATGGAACAAAAAACAGCAATTCCTAAGTACAACCTGCGTGGCTTCAATATCTGGGGGTTCCGCGATATGGCCCAGGTGCTGGATTATCTGCTGGGAAATGAACAAGTAAAAACCGGTACTTTGGTGGCGATGAACGCGGAAAAGCTGCTGAAGGCGGAAGATGACGCCGCATTGCGAACCCAGTTGAACGATGCGGAGTATCTCTACGCCGACGGCATCAGCATGGTACGTGCGATTCGCCGTAAGTATGCCGGTGCTGAAGTGTCGCGCGTTGCAGGGGCAGACCTGTGGGAAGCCTTGATGCAGCGTGCTGGTCAGCAGGGGACACCGGTGTTTCTGGTCGGTGGTAAGCCGGAAATCCTGGCAGAAACAGAAGAAAAACTGCGGGCGCAGTGGAATGTGAATATCGTCGGCTCACAGGACGGCTACTTTACTCCAGAACAGCGGGACGCCTTGTTCACCCGCATTGCTGCCAGCGGCGCAGCGATTGTGACGGTGGCTATGGGTTCGCCAAAGCAGGAAATCTTTATGCGCGATTGCCGTCAGGTTCACCCTAATGCGCTGTATATGGGCGTAGGTGGTACTTATGACGTGTTTACTGGCCATGTAAAGCGAGCGCCTAAGGTTTGGCAGAATCTAGGGTTAGAATGGCTGTATCGCCTGCTGTCGCAGCCGAGCCGTATTCGTCGTCAGCTTAAATTGCTTAAATTTGTAGGTTATTACTATACCGGACGTCTTTAACTGCGTCTGTCGCAGGGTTGGTGAATCCAGCCCTGCCAGTATTTCCTCCTGAGCTATTCCTCGCAAAAATACATCCCAGCAATATCCCTTTAAGGAATAAAAATTCATTTTTATATTCCATAAGGTTTTAATTTGTTGTTTGCTTATATGATTCAGATACGGAACGATATTGGCCGGTTAATTTCCGTGACGAGTACGACAGTTTTTTTAAGTTAGCTCGGCATGCATTTTTCTAACCTGATTGCAGCAGACCAGCAGTTTTAGCGCTTCCTTTCGCAGGTGTTCGGCGTGAACTCAGTCGCTTTTCTCTTTTCCTGATAATTATAACAACCGGGGTTATCCGGGGGATTGAACACAACAAAATTAAGTCTACAGAGGATTTATGGCAGACAACGAAGATAAAAAAGGATTACACCGTGGGCTGGAAGCCCGGCATATCGAACTGATAGCGCTAGGTGGCACCATTGGCGTCGGGTTATTTATGGGCGCAGCCAGTACGCTGAAATGGGCAGGGCCATCAGTGTTACTGGCATACATCATTGCCGGGTTGTTCGTATTTTTCATTATGCGTGCCATGGGCGAAATGCTCTATCTGGAGCCGGTGGCCGGTTCTTTTGCGGTTTACGCCCATAAGTATCTCAGCCCGTATTTTGGCTATCTGACGGCCTGGGGCTATTGGTTTATGTGGATAGCCGTGGGTATATCGGAGATAACCGCCATTGGCCTATACGTCAGCTTCTGGTTCCCCGAATTGCCACAGTGGATACCGGCGATCGCCGGCGTAGTCATTGTCGCGTTGGCGAATCTCGCAGCGGTGCGGCTGTACGGTGAAATGGAATTTTGGTTCGCGATGATCAAAGTCACCACTATTATTGTGATGATAGTGGTTGGTATCGGCGTGATCTTCTTTGGTTTCGGCAATCAGGGCCAGGCGATTGGTTTCGATAACCTGACGCAGCACGGTGGCTTCTTTGCTGGTGGTTGGAAAGGTTTCCTGTTTGCACTGTGTATTGTCGTAGCGTCCTATCAGGGTGTGGAACTGGTTGGTATCACCGCCGGTGAAGCGAAAAACCCCCAAGTCACCTTAAAACGCGCGATTAACAATATTCTGTGGCGGATTCTGATTTTCTACGTCGGTGCGATTTTCGTGATCGTCACTATCTTCCCGTGGAATGAAATTGGTTCTACCGGTAGCCCGTTCGTACTGACATTTGCCAAGATTGGTATTACCGCAGCGGCTGGGATTATCAACTTTGTGGTGCTGACCGCTGCGCTGTCCGGCTGTAACAGCGGTATGTACAGCGGCGGGCGTATGTTGTATGCCTTGGCGATGAATCGCCAGTTGCCCGCTATTTTGACGAAAGTCTCTGCCAGCGGCGTGCCGGTTTACTGTATCGCAGTCACTATTCTGTGTTTGCTGATCGGTTCCAGCCTCAACTACATCATTCCTAATCCTCAGCAGGTGTTTGTGTATGTCTACAGCGCCAGCGTGTTGCCAGGTATGGTACCGTGGTTTGTGGTGCTGATTAGCCAGCTGCGTTTCCGTCAGGTACATAAAGAAGCGATTAAGCAACATCCGTTTAAATCCATTATGTTCCCCTATGTGAACTATCTGACCATCGCCTTCCTGATTTGTGTGCTGGTTGGTATGGGGATTAATCCGGATACGCGCTTATCTTTATTAGTGGGAGCGATTTTCCTGGCGTTAGTGTCACTGTGCTATTTCGCCTTAGGGATGCATAAGAAACGCGTGTGATGACGAAACGTCTATAAAACCAGCGATAAAGGTAGGGTGAGGGGACTAAATAGCTGTCTTTTGCGGCAGAGAGAGCAAAGCGTAATCAAACGCACTATTTCTTCTAAAAAAGCACTAGACAGTTAGGCATTAAAACCGTAGTATCCTCACCCGCAACGGCGCTAAGCGCCCGTAGCTCAGCTGGATAGAGCGCTGCCCTCCGGAGGCAGAGGTCTCAGGTTCGAATCCTGTCGGGCGCACCATTAATTTTGTGTGCAAGAGCTGCGGTGGTAATATTGCCGCGTACGACGGTTGTGAGCAGTAAAGAAGTTATGGTGGCTATAGCTCAGTTGGTAGAGCCCTGGATTGTGATTCCAGTTGTCGTGGGTTCGAGTCCCATTAGCCACCCCAAATTTTTGTGGAACATGCGATGGTGGCGGAATTGGTAGACGCGCTAGCTTCAGGTGTTAGTGTCCTTACGGACGTGAGGGTTCAAGTCCCTCCCTTCGCACCACACAAACTATGTAGATTTTATTAATATTTACATAGACATAAGTCGAAAGACTATGTAGAGTAGGCAGTAAGAAATCGGCGAGTAGCGCAGCTTGGTAGCGCAACTGGTTTGGGACCAGTGGGTCGGAGGTTCGAATCCTCTCTCGCCGACCACATTCCGAAGAAAACCCCGCAATGCGGGGTTTTTTTTCGTCTTGAATTTGTCTCTCAGCGTTAACCCTTTCTGCTTATCGCTGAGAAGAGGATGCCGCTGGCATTCTGCTTTATCAATATTCCGCTGCTTTAATTCTCTTGTGCATCATTCAAAGAGCAATACTTCAATTAAAGGATTCATCAGGTAGCGTTTTCTCAGCTAAATGGATTCAGTTCCCCTGCCAAAGCCAAAGCCAAAGCCAAAGCCAAAGCCAAAGCCAAAGCCAAAGCCAAAGCCAAAGCCAAAGCCAAAGCCAAAGCCAAAGCCAAAGCCAAAGCCAAAGCCAAAGCCAAAGCCAAAGCTATTGCGATTTATCGGTGTTGGGTTTTTGCGACACTAGATATCGGTAATGTCTCTCAATGGAGACATATAACATAATGATAAATATGAATAAAAATAGGAATCGGTTTTTACGTCGTTTTGTAGCGACAGATCAAATCCAAACGTGATGAAACTCAGAGCCTGAAGAGGAATAAATCGGTCTTGGTCTAAAAATATTAAAAATTGATTTATTTCATAATGTTAAGTCACTTTTTTGGCTTTATTTACAGTAACGTTCAAGAGATTAAATAAGTTGGCACGGGAAGTGCAATATCTATCTTGTAGATGCTCATCCCACTTCTTATGACAGCTTAGTCTTCATAAACCCAGGGATGATGCAGAGCCAATTTTAGGGTGCCTATTGTCCACGTAAACGATGTTGAGCGGTAACCAATCCCCTCCTTCATCACATACCGGGCGTAACGTTGAGTGAGGCACCAATCTGTTGACTGTAGACCTGATATTTTATGACACTTGCTTAATCGGCAAGTGTTTTTTTTTGCCGGTAGGAAAGTTTGCGGTTCGGCAGATAAAAGAAAGGCTCCCGCAGGAGCCTGTCTCAATCACAGTAAAAGATTTTACTCGCCGTTTTGTTTCAGCGTTAGCATTAACCCTTCACGACGTACCTGAGCCGCATCTTCTGGACGGTGCAGTTTGTCATAAGCATCGGCCAGCCAGGCGTAATCGTAGCCGTCGGGACGCTGTTGCAGCGCAGCGCGGAAGGCTTCGCTAGCCTGTTCCCACTCGCCGTGCTTCAGCATCAATTGCCCCAGCGTACTATTTAGCAATGGCGTCGCGCCGTGCTGCTTGATTTGCTGACGTAATGCTTTTTCCAAAGGATCGGGATTACCTGATTTAAGGCGCGGGATCAGTAAGATCAGTCTTTCGTCATATTGACGTTTTAGCCCATCTAGAATCACCTGTTGCGCCACTTCGTGATCGTTACACTCAATCAGGTGTTCAGCTAGAGCTACCTGCAGCGCCACATTATGGCGGATTTTGCGGTTTTGATCGTGCCACCAGCGCTTCAATCCATCGCTGCCTTCTTCGGCCATGCACTGATTCATGATGCCAATATAAGCTTGCTGTTCCAGCGCGCTGATTTCAGCCGCGGTATGCAACTGTATTTTCTGCATCGCCGGTAAAATTTCCAGCAATGAGCTGAAAGCCCCGGTGCGTAGATAAGCCTGCTCCGCCAGCCTTAATACTTCCGGGTGACGCGGCGCCAGTTCCAGCAGGCGATCAACCCCGTGGCGAGCGGCGTGGATCTGCCCCTGAGCCAGTTGAATACGTACCCGAGTGATATCTACCGGTAATTGGTCGGTATCTGCCACTTCGGCAGCTCGCTCCAGATATTGATTGGTTCGGAACTCGTCGCCGCATTGCTGAGCCGCCTCGGCTGCCAGCAAATAGTTAACCATTGGCTGTTCGGCGTGCTCGGCGTTGCGGGTAAGCAAATGTTCAACCTGCTTAAAATCGCCTTCGGCCAGTTTGATCAGCGCGGCTTTGGTTTGCTTGCGAGCGCGGCTGCGTTTGCGACCGATAAACCAGCCTCTGGTGCGAGCCCCGGTGCGGAACATTCGACGTAATACAGATTCGATGAGATACAGCACGAAAATCAATCCAACCAGCATAATGGTCAATTTAGTGATGCTGGTTTCAATATTGTAATCATCAGTTTGAATCAATACATAGCCTTGATGACCGGCGAGCATCGGGCCAAGAATGATCCCGGCGATCAGCAGCAGAAATAGCAGTAAGACTCGAATCATACTTATCCCTCCTGATTGACCACAGGCGTTTGCGCCAGCAGGTTACGGACACGAGTTTGCATCAACTTTTCCAGTAGCGGCTGGCTTTTTAGCTGATCCGGCACGTCCATTGAGATCGATTGTTGGCTCAGGCTTTCCAGTTCATCGAGGAAAGCCTTGGTGCTCGGGTCGTTAACGTCGAAATAAGCCCGAACCCATGTTGAAATGGTTTCCAGCGACTGTTTGTACACTTCGTCCTGATGGCGCGGAACCGCCTGAGCGGCTACCAACAGGCGAGAACGAATATTTTCCCGTAGATAAATATCCTGATTCGGTGCTAACAGCGGCTCGGCGCTGCTATCGCGGCGGCGAATAGTCACGAAATCGGAGAGGAAACTGTGCCAGCTTTTGGATAAATTCTGTTTCCAATCGGAAAGGGAGCTGGACAGTTCGGTGCTGTCTTCATCCATCGGCGCATCATCAGTCACGTTATCCGCCATGCGCAGATTATCGACCTGATTAGAAAGCTGATTTAGCTTGAGAATGATCCCGTCAAAATCGATTTGGCTTAGGGCAGACAGTGCGCTGATATCTTCGGTAATGGCGCGGCGTACCTCAATCAGGCTCGGATCATTCATATCCGCCAGACTCGCATCGGCGCTTTTTAATAAGGTTGCGGCGCTGAGGACATCCTGATCGCTCCACAGTTTACGTCCTGCCATTTTCACCAGAAAATCAGCCTGAGCCAGCAGCCAGGCTTTAGCATCACTGCCGGAAATGGTGGCGACTTTCCCTTGCAGTTCATTGAGTTGGCGAGCCAAAGACGCTTGCTGGCGGTCAGCGGTGTCTAGCGCTTTACCTTGTTGCTGTAACAAAGCTTCAAGCCGCTGTTTTTCCTGCGTTTGGCTGGTTTTTAACGCAGCCAGTTGGTCTTGTAACGCTTGATTGGCGGCGACCAACTGTTGTTTCTGTTGATGGCCCTGATAATAAAGGCCGGCACTCAGAATAATTGCAATGGCGATAGCAACAGCGCCGAGAATGGGCCCGCTACGCTTGTCTTTTGGTGTTTCAGCCTCTGGCTGTTGGGGCCGCTCAACCGCTGTGGTTGTCTCTTCCACTGGGGCGGATGGGGTAGTGTGTTCCGTCATATTGGGCATCCCATAGTCAGGTTTATTGTAGCGCGCGGATCAGCGCGTCATTATCGGCATTCTCAGCCACTCGAATGTCATTCCAGCCTAGTTGACTGGCAAGGGCGGCCAAACGATCGCTCACCACTATCAGGCGGCAGCGCAGCAGCCAGGAAGAACGATAGTAATCAGGAATTAAAGTATAGATCTGCTGTAACATTTCGCCGCTGGTTACCACCAGGATATCAACGCCGGCTCGCTGCCAGTGGGCGCTTTGCTCACTGCCATCGTAATAGATCGGGCTACGTTGATAACATTCGCAAAATGTGACCTCGGCGCCGCGTGCTGCGAGGCTTTCACCTAATAGCTCCCGACCACCGTTACCACGCAGCAACAGGGCTTTTTTACCCTGTAATTCCTGCAAGTCAGGCAGTAAGAGCAGCATTTCGCTGGTTTCACCCATCGGCGGAAAAGTGACCGGTAGGCGACTCACCGTGTGCAGCGCCAATGCCGTCGAGCGACCTATAGCATAATAAGATAGCTCGGCAGGCCAGAACAGTTTATTTCTGTTTAACAGCGGGTTGGCATAGCGAATGGCGTTCTGCGACAGCGCAAAAACCAGATCGCCTGCCTGCATTTCTGCCAACATTTCCGGTAGACGAGGTAAATCTCGGCCCGGAGAGAAATCGATTAAAGGCGCATGATAGGCAACCCGACCTAGTGCTCGTAGGCGGCTGACTAACTGTTCACCGGCAGGAGAAGGGCGAGTGACCAGAATAGTCATAGTGGCGGATTATCCTGATAAACCAGCGCCAGAATTTCTTTGGCACCGCGAGAGAGCAGCTCATCGGCCAGCTCGATGCCCATTTGTTCTGCATTGGCAGATGGGCCGCGGCGTTCACCGCAGATCATTTGGCTACCGTCCGGCGCGCCGACCAACGCGCGCAGCCACAGAGTGTCATCTTCTAGCACCGCGTAGCTACCAATTGGCACCTGACAGCCGCCTTCAAGGCGGGTATTCATGGCGCGTTCGGCGCACACGCGCAGCTCAGTCTGGCGGTGATTGAGTGGCGCAAGCAGTTCGCGGGTGAGAGTATCATCCAGACGGCATTCGATACCGACAGCGCCCTGGCCGACTGCTGGCAAGGATTCTTCCGGACTCATGGCGTAGCGGATACGTTCTTTCAAACCAAGGCGGTTTAAACCGGCGACGGCCAGAATAATGGCATCGTAGTCGCCCTGATCCAGTTTCGACAAACGAGTGCCTACGTTGCCGCGCAAATCTTTGACGATCAGATCCGGGCGGCGTTGGCGTAGCTGACACTGACGGCGCAGGCTAGAAGTACCCACCACGCTGCCCGCCGGTAATTCATCCATATGCTGGTAATTATTCGAAACAAAAGCATCTCGCGGATCGTCACGTTCACAAATAGTGACCAGCCCCAATCCTTCGGGGAAGGCGATCGGCACGTCTTTCATAGAATGCACGGCGACATCGGCTCGGCCTTCCAGCAACGCCAGCTCCAGCTCTTTTACAAACAGGCCTTTGCCACCCACTTTGGCCAAAGGCGTATCAAGGATAATGTCTCCGCGGGTCACCATCGGAACCAGCTCCACCTGTAGCCCCGGATGACAGGCTTGCAGCAGCTGCTGTACATAATGTGCTTGCCACAATGCCAATGGGCTTTGTCGCGTGGCAATTCGAATAATTTTGTCTAACATGCTCATTACCGTTTTTATATTTAGCTAACCATCCTAACACCGAGAAGGGAAAACTGTCAGTGTAGAAGCCACAGGATTCAGGCGGATAACCGTGCAAGAAAGACGCTATGGTAACAAATGGACGGCTGGATAGGGTGGCTGGGTAAGTATTAGAATGGCGCATATAGCTTTACTTTCTTTACGGTCAATCGGCAAGGTGTTAGATTGATCACGTTTCCAGCAATAATTCGTTAAATATTCTTCTAAACTAAAGGCGAATCGGGAACACGGGTTTTTTTCTAGGCACTGGAACAATCAGGCGAGACGTCTTGTACCTCTACATCGAGACACTGAAACAGCGACTGGATGCGATCAACCAATTACGAGTCGATCGCGCCTTGGCGGCCATGGGGCCAGCCTTCCAAAAGGTCTACAGTCTGCTGCCAACCTTATTACATTATCATCACCCACTGATGCCAGGTTACCTTGATGGTAACGTTCCCCACGGCGTCTGTTTCTTCACGCCTACGGAAACCCAACAACAGTATATTACTGAAGTTGAAAGCAAATGGGGTGAACCGCTGCAATTAGCGCGGGAAGGCGAACTGCCGATCACCGGCGTTTACACCATGGGCAGTACCTCTTCTATTGGGCAAAGCAGCACTTCGGATCTGGACATTTGGGTGTGCCACCAAGCCTGGCTGGATAACGAAGAACGCAATCAGCTACAACAAAAATGCAGCCAATTGGAGAAATGGGCGGCCTCTATGGGCGTCGAAGTCAGCTTTTTCCTGATCGACGAAAACCGTTTCCGCCACAATGCCAGCGGCAGTTTGGGCGGTGAAGACTGCGGTTCTACGCAACATATTCTGTTATTAGACGAGTTCTACCGCAGCGCAGTGCGCCTGGCGGGGAAACGTATTCTGTGGAATATGGTGCCGATAGAAGAAGAAGGCCATTACGACGATTACGTGCTTTCTTTATATGCCCAAGGTGCGCTGACGCCAAATGAATGGCTGGATCTCGGTGGCTTGAGTACCCTATCGGCTGAAGAGTATTTCGGAGCCAGCCTGTGGCAGCTCTATAAGAGTATTGATTCACCCTACAAAGCCGTCTTGAAAACGCTGCTGTTGGAAGCGTATTCGTGGGAATACCCGAATTCTCAGCTGCTGGCGATGGAAATCAAGCAGCGTCTGCATAAAGGCGAGATTGTGTCATTCGGTCTGGATGGCTACTGCATGATGCTGGATCGCGTCACGCGTTATCTGACGCAAATCGAAGATACTACTCGTCTGGATTTAGTCCGCCGCTGTTTCTATCTGAAAGTTTGCGAAAAACTGTCTAAAACGCCGGCCAGCAGCGGTTGGCGTCGGGAGATACTGAGCCAACTGGTTAGTGAGTGGGGCTGGAGCGAAGAGCGTCTGGAAATGCTGGACAATCGCGCCAACTGGAAAATTGAGCGGGTGCGTGAAGCGCATAACGAGCTGTTGGATGCGATGATGCAGAGTTATCGCAATCTGATCCGTTTCGCGCGTCGTAATAATCTGAGCGTTAGTGCCAGTCCGCAGGATATCGGGGTATTGACCCGTAAACTCTATGCGGCCTTTGAGGCGCTACCGGGTAAAGTTACTTTAGTTAACCCACAAATCTCGCCGGATCTGTCCGAAGAACATTTGACCTTTATTCACGTACCGGCAGGACGCGCTAACCGGCCCGGTTGGTATTTGTATAATCAGGCTCCGTCTATGGATGCCATAGTGAGCCATCAGCCGCTGGAATATAACCGCTATCTGAACAAACTGGTGGCTTGGGCTTATTTCAACGGCTTACTGACGTCAAAAACGCATTTACATATTAAAAGCGCCAATTTGTGCGATACGGTAAAATTGCAAGAACTGGTGACGGATGTTTCTCACCATTTCCCATTGCGTTTGCCTGCGCCGACGCCGAAAGCGCTGTACAGCCCGTGCGAAATCCGCCATCTGGCGATCATCGTCAATCTGGAAAACGATCCGACGGCCGCTTTCCGCAACCAGATTGTGCATTTTGATTTCCGAAAACTGGACGTATTCAGTTTCGGTGAGCAACAGCAGTGTCTGGTGGGCAGTATCGATTTACTGTATCGCAACTCGTGGAACGAAGTGCGAACCCTGCATTTCAGCGGCGAACAGGCGGTATTGGAGGCATTGAAAACCATTTTAGGCAAAATGCATCAGGACGCCGCGCCGCCGGAATCCGTTGATGTATTCTGCTACAGCCAGCATTTACGCGGGCTGATTCGCACCCGCATTCAACAATTGGTATCCGAATGCATCGAGCTGCGCCTTTCCAGCACTCGTCAAGAACCGGGTCGCTTTAAAGCGGTTCGAGTCGCCGGGCAGACCTGGGGGCTGTTCTTCGAGCGTCTTAGTGTATCGGTGCAGAAACTGGAAAATGCGGTGGAATTCTACGGTGCCATTTCCAATAACAAGCTGCATGGCCTGTCGATTCAGGTAGAAACCGATCAGATTCATTTACCGCCGGTTGTCGACGGATTCGCTAGTGAAGGAATTATTCAGTTCTTCTTTGAAGGCACTAGCGATGGGAAAGGCTTCAATATCTACATTCTCGACGAGAGCAATAGAGTTGAGGTTTACCATCATTGCGAAGGCAGTAAAGAAGAGTTGGTGCGCGATGTCAGCCGCTTCTACTCATCGTCTCACGATCGTTTCACCTATGGCTCCAGCTTTATTAACTTTAACCTGCCGCAGTTCTATCAGATTGTGCAGTTAGACGGGCGCACTCAGGTGATTCCGTTCCGCAGCACTACGCTTTCTCATCTGTGTCATAACGCGACGGAAAAAGAGTCTTCCACGCCGCCGCAACAGTTTCAGCTGCACTAGTTATCGTTAAACGTCATTGGTAAACCGGAAATCAGGACACGCTGTTTTGTGTCCTTTTACCGATTCTTACTGGCCGGCGCTGGAATAAAGGTTAGTCGAAGCTAACCTCTTCACCGGCTTGAGCCGTGGCGGCTTCAGAAAGCAGCGTATAGAAAGTTTTCCCGCTGCGGTCGCAGTGCCATTCATTTTCCCGATAGTTAAAATGGTAACCACCGGTTTTGGTTGCCAGCCAAACCTGATGAAAGGGTTCCTGGCGGTTAATCACAATTTTGCTGCCGTTCTCGAAAGTCAGGGTCAAAACGCCCCCGTTAGTTTCACAGTCTATATCGCTGTCGCCATCAAAATTATCCACTGCATTTTCAATGTTTGACATCAATTGATCGGCTAACTGGTGGAACTCGCTGTCGTTCATATTCAATTCCTATTGCTTTTCATGATCCACCTGCGATTATAGAGACCTTGGACGCATGAATTACAGGCATTAATGCAATGAAAAGAGAACTACGCTGGCCGCTGGTCGCCATGATGTTGGTGGGGCTATCCGGATGTGGCTTAAAAGGGCCACTTTATTTCCCTCCTGCGGAAAATTCAAAGACAGAAACTGTACCGCCAGATTCAGGCAAAGTGCAGAAAAACCAAGAAGATAATGTTGGCTCGCAGCAGACTCAGTCTATCGGCGGCTTACAGTAACCCAGATTCTCCCCGCAGTTTGACGTTGGCCTCCTGCTGTTGGAGGCCAGATGCTTACTGCGATAAATCGCTTTATCGCGTCCGGATTTAGCCAGTAGTCAGTGGAGCATGATATGCAGTTCTCCAAAATGCACGGTCTTGGCAACGACTTTATGGTTGTCGATGCCGTCACACAGAATGTTTATTTTTCGCCGGAGCTTATCCGACGACTGGCTGACCGGCACACTGGCGTGGGCTTTGATCAGATGCTGGTGGTTGAACCGCCTTACGATCCTGAGCTGGATTTCCACTATCGCATTTTTAATGCGGATGGCAGCGAAGTCTCTCAATGTGGTAACGGTGCCCGCTGTTTCGCTCGTTTCGTGCGGATTAAGGGGCTGACCAACAAGCGTGATATTCGTGTCAGTACGCAAACTGGGCGTATGGTGCTTAGCGTGACGGAGGATGAGCTGGTGTGCGTCAATATGGGTGAACCTAATTTTGAGCCGCAGGCGATTCCGTTTAAAGCGATAAAAGCTGAAAAAACCTACATTTTGCGCGCGGCAGAGCACACGGTGCTGTGCGGGGTGGTTTCGATGGGAAATCCCCATTGTGTACTGCAAGTGGACGATGTTTCGGTTGCCAACGTTGAGTTGCTGGGTCCAGTATTGGAAAATCATGAGCGTTTTCCTGAGCGCGCCAACATTGGCTTTATGCAGGTTGTCAGTCGGGAACACATTCGTTTACGGGTCTACGAACGCGGCGCAGGAGAAACACAAGCCTGCGGCAGCGGAGCCTGTGCGGCTGTGGCAGTCGGTATTCAGCAGGCATTGCTGAGTGAAGAGGTTCACGTCGAGCTACCGGGTGGCAGCCTGGATATCAGCTGGAAAGGACCGGGTCACCCGTTGTATATGACCGGGCCTGCGACCCACGTCTACGACGGTTTTATTCATTTATGATGGGTGTTGAAGAATGAAGAATTATGAGGAACAGGCGCTGGCTGGCATTGAGTTAGACGACGACGCTGTCATGCAGTATTTATTGCAAAATCCCGACTTCTTTATCCGTAATGCCCGTTTGGTTGAACAGATGCAAATTCCCCATCCGGTCAGAGGCAGCGTGTCTCTGGTCGAGTGGCAACTGGCTCGTCAACGTAATCAGATTCATCAACTGGAAGAAGAAATTACCCTGTTGATGGAGCAGGCCGGTCTGAATGAGCTGCTGTTTAACCGTCTGTTACAGTTACAAACTAATCTGACCTCCGCCGAAAGCCTGCAAGATATGCTGAATCGCCTACAGCGCTGGGCGCGGGATTTTGGATTGGCAGGAGCCAATGTGCGCCTGTTTAACGACCGCTGGCATATTGGCGCGCCTTCCGATTTCACTCATCTGGGTTTAGCACGCCACGCTTTTGAACCGATGCGCATTCAGCGTTTGGGGGATGAGCGTCATTACCTCGGCAGCCTAAATGGGCCAGAGCTTTTGTTGCTGTTGCCTCAGGCTAAACAGGTCGGCTCGGTTGCGATGTCCCTGATGGGCGCGAATGGCGATTTGGGCGTGGTTATCTTTAGTAGCCGTGATACACAACATTATCAGCAGGGTATGGGTACGGTGATGCTGCATCAGTTAGCGCTGATGTTGCCTACCTTGTTGGAGCGCTGGATCGAACGAGTATGAGTGAAATCCCCGCTACGCTCTCTCCGTCCGTTGAAGCCTTTTTGCGTTATCTGAAGGTTGAACGGCAACTGAGTCCCTTAACCATAACCAGTTATTCTCGACAGCTACAGGCGGTGATGGAACTGGCGGGTCAAATGGGGCTGAGCCAGTGGGAGAGTTTGGATGCGGCGCAGGTACGTTCGCTGGTTTCCCGCAGCAAGCGTGCTGGATTACAGTCTTCTAGCCTGGCGCTGCGCCTGTCGGCATTACGCAGTTTTCTCGATTGGTTGGTCAGCCAGGGCGTGTTACACGCCAATCCGGCCAAAGGCGTCAGTACGCCGAGGACGGGGCGCCATCTGCCAAAAAATATTGATGTGGATGAAGTCAGTCGACTGTTGGACATCGATCTTAACGATCCTTTGGCGGTGCGGGATCGGGCGATGCTGGAAGTCATGTACGGCGCGGGTTTACGTTTAGCCGAACTGGTGGGAATGGATTGCAAACATGTGGATTTGGCCAGTGGCGAAATCTGGGTGATGGGCAAGGGCAGCAAAGAACGTAAAGTACCGATGGGCGCTACGGCGGTGACTTGGTTACAGCATTGGCTAGCGCTACGGGAGTTGTTTGAACCCGCCGATGACGCCATTTTCCTCGCCAATACCGGTAAGCGTATTTCTGCGCGCAATGTGCAAAAACGCTTTGCCGAATGGGGTATAAAACAAGGCGTTAGCAGCCATATTCATCCCCATAAACTGCGCCACTCTTTCGCCACTCATATGCTGGAATCCAGCGGCGATCTGCGTGCGGTGCAGGAATTACTCGGCCACGCCAATCTAACGACCACACAAATTTATACCCATCTCGACTTTCAACATTTGGCAACGGTGTATGATGCCGCCCATCCGCGAGCCAAACGAGGCAAATCCTGATGCATTTTTACCGACCATTACAGCCGATTGCGGCTATAACCTTCGATTTGGACGATACTCTGTACGACAACCGCCCGGTGATTTCCCGTACCGAACAGGAATCGGTGGCGTTTCTGCAACAGTATCATCCGAATTTACGCCAGCTTGAGGTGGCGGATTTTCATCGTTTTCGCATTGAACTGCTGGCCAGCGATCCGGATATTTATCACGATGTTACCCAGTGGCGTTGGCAGGCGTTGGAGTTAGGTCTTATTCGCCACGGCCTGACCAAAGATGAAGCCCGTAAAGGTGCTGACGCGGCGATGGAGAATTTCGCCCTGTGGCGTAGCCGTATTCATGTGCCTGCGGCGACTCACGATACGCTGGAGACCTTGTCAGAACGCTTCCCGCTGGTGGCTATCACAAACGGTAACGCCGATCCTGCCGCCTGCGGTTTAAGCCGCTATTTCCAGTTTGTGCTGCGCTCTGGCCCCAATGGCCGTGCCAAACCTTATCGTGATATGTACCAAAAGGCGGCCAATAAGCTGGATTTGCCGCTGGAAAGCATTTTGCACGTGGGTGACGATCTCACCACCGACGTCGCTGGTTCCCTGCGTTGCGGCATGCAGGCCTGCTGGATTAACGATCGGCAGAAAAATATCATGGCGGTCAATGATGCCCGTTTACTGCCACATATTGAGATTTCGCAGTTGGCATCTCTCACAGCATTGTTATAATCCTATCAATTACTCTGTATAAATTCCCAGTGGAATGCTGATGGTCGTCCGGTCAAACCGGGCGACAGCGCGGTTTTCCCTTACCCGATAAACGGTGCCTATGGACGTTTCTGATCTGCTCGACAGCCTGAATGAAAAACAACGTGAAGCCGTGGCCGCGCCGCGCTGCAACCTGTTGGTACTGGCCGGTGCGGGCAGTGGTAAAACCCGGGTGCTGGTGCATCGAATTGCCTGGCTGCTCTCCGTTGAGAATGCTTCACCCTATTCCATTATTGCCGTGACCTTTACCAATAAAGCGGCGGCGGAGATGCGTCACCGTATCGAACATTTGATTGGTACCAGCCAGGGCGGTATGTGGATTGGGACTTTCCACGGGTTGGCGCACCGTTTATTGCGGGCACACCATTTGGACGCCAATCTGCCGCAGGACTTTCAGATCCTCGACAGCGACGATCAGCATCGGCTACTGAAACGCATCGTTAAGGCATTGAATTTAGACGAAAAACAGTGGCCGCCGCGTCAGGCAATGTGGTACATCAACGGTAAGAAAGACGAAGGTTTACGGCCGCAGCACGTAGAAAGCTACGGTAATCCGGTAGAAGCCACCTGGCTGCGTATTTATCAGGCCTATCAGGAAGCCTGTGATCGCGCCGGTCTGGTCGATTTTGCCGAGTTATTACTGCGTGCTCATGAACTGTGGCTGAATAAACCGCATATTCTGAATCATTATCGTGAACGTTTTACCAATATTCTGGTGGATGAGTTTCAGGACACCAACAGCATCCAATATGCATGGATTCGCCTGCTGGCGGGCGATCGTTCCAACGTAATGATCGTCGGCGATGACGATCAATCGATTTACGGCTGGCGTGGTGCGCAGGTTGAGAATATTCAACGCTTCCTGAAGGATTTCCCCGGCGCGGAAACCATCCGTCTGGAGCAGAATTACCGTTCTACCAGTAATATTCTGAAAGCGGCGAATACCCTGATTGCCAACAATGATGGCCGAATGGGGAAAAACCTGTGGACCGACGGCGTGGAAGGCGATCCGATTTCGATCTATTGCGCTTTCAACGAATTAGACGAAGCGCGCTTTGTGGTGAACCGGATTAAAGCCTGGCAAGACAACGGCGGTGCGTTAAACGACTGCGCTATTTTGTACCGTAGCAACGCCCAATCTCGCGTATTGGAAGAGGCTTTACTGCAAACGGCGATGCCGTACCGCATTTATGGTGGTCAGCGCTTCTTCGAACGTCAGGAAATCAAAGACTCATTGGCTTATCTGCGCTTAATTTCCAATCGTAACGATGACGCGGCCTTTGAGCGAGTGGTCAATACGCCAACCCGTGGTATCGGCGATCGTACTCTAGATGTAGTGCGCCAGACTGCGCGGGATCGCCAGCTTACGCTGTGGCAATCTACTCGAGCGTTATTGCAGGAAAAAGTGCTGGCGGGGCGCGCTGCCTCTGCTTTACAGCGTTTTGTGGAACTGGTGGATTCACTGGCTCACGAAACAGCAGATATGCCGCTGCACGTGCAAACCGACCGCGTGATTCGCGATTCCGGCCTGTGGACCCTGTATGAGCAGGAAAAAGGCGAAAAAGGTCAGGCTCGTATCGAAAACCTTGAGGAACTGGTCAACGCCACGCGTCAGTACAGTTATCAGGACGAGGATGAAGATCTGATGCCGTTGCAGGCGTTCTTGTCCCACGCCGCGCTGGAAGCTGGGGAAGGGCAGGCGGACGCCTATCAGGATGCGGTACAGTTAATGACGCTACATTCAGCTAAAGGGTTGGAATTCCCGCAGGTATTCATAGTAGGTATGGAAGAGGGCATGTTCCCGAGCCAAATGTCGCTGGATGAAGGTGGACGCTTAGAAGAAGAGCGGCGGCTGGCCTACGTAGGCTTAACCCGTGCGATGCAAAAACTGACCTTATGCTATGCGGAAAGCCGCAGACTGTACGGTAAAGAAGTCAATCATCGCCCATCCCGCTTTATCGGTGAGCTGCCGCAGGAGTGTATCGAAGAAGTCAGACTACGCGCCAGCGTTTCTCGTCCGGTAAATCATCGCCGTATGGGGACGCCAATGAATGAAAACGACAGCGGTTTCACTCTGGGTCAGCGAGTTCGTCATCCTAAATTCGGTGAAGGTACGGTGGTGAATCTGGAAGGCAGCGGCGAGCACAGCCGCCTGCAAATTGCTTTTCCAGGCGAAGGGATTAAATGGCTGGTTGCAGCCTATGCGAGACTGGAAGCGGTATAAGCCATCATTCGCCGTTGCAGCATAAAAAAACCGGAGCTAATGATAACTCCGGTTTTTTTCATCATTTTTAAATCAAATAGTTAAGCGGAATAACGCTCGCCGACCGTAGTCGTTTGATACCATGCCAGCATATTGGCGACTTCTGGTTCACTCTCTGCCGGTGACCAAGGCGCGAAATCTTCCGCGTTGACTGGCTGATAGGGGCCGAGTTTCACCTCAAAAATCACTGCATTTTCTTCCATCGACAGCACCGCGTGCCAAGTATTGGCAGGAATCTCCAGAATGGTCGCTTCTTTTCCCAGTACTACCCGCTCTGTCACTTCGCCATTATCGTTGAATAACAGCACCACAAAATGTCCGGAAAGGGCAGTTAGTACTTCCCAGGTATGTGGATGACGATGTGGGCGCACGTAGGTTAGTGGCTCCATGGCTATTGCCAGACGCTGGACGGAATCGCTCAGTTCCGGGTGAAAATTATGATGAGTGCGCAAACGGCTGAGTTGTCTAGCCTGTTCGCTCATTTGTGCCAGCATAGGTCGAGTGATTTGTTTCATTTACCGTTATTCCAGTTGAGGCGTAGCGCCCAATGTAGCCGAAGCGGAAGGCAGATATAAGCCAGAGTGATTAGCCTAAGTCTGCCGTTTATCATCTGTTTACGCTGACAACAATATTTGCCAGGAAATAGGATGAATCTCAGGCTGCGACTAACTGCGGCGTAGCGGTTGACAGCCTTTTTCTTCTCAGCGTAACATGCGCGCACTATTCTTAATGAGGACATTCGCCTTGGACACACCCAGTAGATGCTGGCTCAATAACCTGTTCATATGGTGCAACTTCTAAGGCTATCCTCTTTTGCTGATAGCCTTCGTGGTTGTCAGCGACCTCGTTTGACCGTCGCTGTGAGTCAGATCTCCTTATGGTCTGAAACTTGCTGATGTAACGACATCCCCTTGTTTCTGTGCTTCAATGCGTAATCTCTATCCATTCCCCAAGGGAGTTATGGCACATGCTGAGCGCATTTAAATTAGAGAACAATCGCTTATCCCGTCTGGAGCTGGATGAATCCGAAGATCTGACTACCTCGCTGTGGGTGGATCTGGTGGAGCCAGAAGAAGGTGAGCGTGAGCGTGTTCAATGTGAGTTAGGGCAGAGTTTGGCGACCCGGCCAGAACTGGATGATATCGAGGCTTCCGCTCGTTTCTTTGAAGACGAAGACGGTTTGCACATTCACTCATTCTTCTATTTTGAAGACGCCGAAGATCACGCTGGTAACTCCACCGTCGCATTTACCATTCGGGATGGCCGCCTGTATACCCTGCGTGAGCGCGAGTTACCCGCTTTCCGCCTGTATCGGATGCGCGCCCGCAACCAGACGTTGGTCGACGGTAACGCCTATGAGCTGCTGCTGGACTTGTTTGAAACCAAAATCGAGCAGTTGGCTGACGAAATAGAGAATATTTACAGCGATCTGGAAGCGCTTAGCCGCGTGATTATGGAAGGGCATCAGGGAGATGAGTACGATGCCGCGCTGTCCACGTTGGCGGAGCAGGAAGATATCGGCTGGAAGGTGCGTTTGTGTCTGATGGATACTCAGCGCGCCCTGAATTTCCTGGTGCGTAAAGCGCGTTTGCCTACTGGTCAGCTAGAGCAGGCGCGGGAAGTGCTGCGAGATATCGAATCCCTGCTGCCGCACAACGAATCCCTGTTCCAAAAGGTTAACTTCCTGATGCAGGCGGCGATGGGCTTTATCAACATCGAACAAAACCGGATTATCAAAATCTTCTCGGTGGTCTCCGTGGTCTTCCTGCCGCCGACGCTGGTGGCTTCGAGCTACGGTATGAACTTTGAATTTATGCCGGAACTGCGTTGGTCATTCGGCTATCCGGGGGCTATTGGTCTGATGATCGTCGCCGGTTTAGCCCCTTATCTGTACTTCAAACGTAAAAACTGGCTGTAAGGCCCAAACTGTGTGAGCGCCCGATGAGGCTACATCGGGCGTCGCAGCCTATTTGCGTAACTTACGTTGGGTATAGAGCGCATCCAGCGTGAATATTAGCAGCGCCGCCCAGATAAACCCGAAGGTCACCATCTTGTCGTTACTGATGGTTTCACCGTAGAAAGTGACGGCTAGGACAAACATCAGCGTTGGGCCGAGGTATTGGAAAAAGCCCAGCGTAGAGAGGCGCAACCGGCCGGCAGCGGCGGTAAACAGCAGCAACGGAATGGTGGTAATCACACCGGCAGCGGCCAGCAGCAGATTGAGCGACCAGGCGTTAGCGCTCAAATGACTGGTTGGGCTATCGGCAAAGAAGAATAAATATACTGCGGCAATAGGTAACAGCCACAGCGTTTCTACCAGCATGCCGGTCTGCGCGTCTATGCCCATTTTCTTACGTAATAAGCCGTAAAGCGCGAAGCTTATCGCCAGCCCCAGCCCAATCACCGGTAACGAGCCAAACTGCCACAGTTGAATAAGCACGCCGCCAAACGCCAGCGCGACCGCGACCCATTGCATCCGTCGAAAACGCTCGCCTAGAAATAGCATACCGAACAATACGTTAACCAAGGGGTTAATGAAGTAGCCCAGGCTGGCTTCCAGCATGTGGTGGTTGTTGACCGCCCAAATAAACAGCAGCCAGTTGCTGGCAATCAGCAGTGCAGTGACCGCCAGTAATAACAGGCGTTTTTTATTCCGACAGGCTTGGCGTACCTGTGGCCAATTGCGACTCAGCGTGAGCAGAATCAGCATAAAAAAGAATGACCAGATAATCCTATGGGTCAGAATTTCATCTGCCGGAACCTGCTGGATTAATTTGAAATAGGCCGGGGCAAGACCCCAAATAAAATAGGCCGCCAGAGCAAAGAAAATGCCCTGACGCGTTTGTTGCTTATCCATGGAATAGCTCTGAACAAAAAAGGGATACGGTGAGTGTACTTAACTTGTTGTAGCTAAGCATCATTGGCGTTTACTCACTGAAAAAAGACAATTACCCGACTAAATAAGTCGCAGTGGCGCTGGCGATATGAACCGCATCCTGATTATGTAATTCAACGCGAGCGACAGCGACTTTATTACCGCTGCGCAGAATGCTGCTGCTGGCGGTGAAATGCTCGCCGCGGCCGGGGCGCAAATAATCCACGCGCAAATCGATGGTGCCCATTTTAGATAGCTGTTGCTGTAACTGCTCTTTAATCAAGGGTTCGTAACGTGTCAGGCTGTTACCAACGCAGACCAGACCGGCGGCGACGTCCAGTACGGAAGCAATAACACCGCCATGCAGGATGCGCTGAGCGATATTTCCGACTAATCTATCCTGATGACTAAAGGCTAACTCTGCATAATCTTGTTCAAAGCGGCGTAATTCCAGACCTAGCTCACGATTAAACGGCATGTGGTAGACAAAAACTTCGCCAATCAAGCGGCGCGCTTCTTCAAGGGTTAATATGGTTCCAGACATGTGGCTTGATTCTCACTTTCGTAGCCGATAATAATACGGCGGCTGTTAACTAAATGTTTATTTTATGCCCATAACTTGTTGCGCGCTAGTGACGGATTCATAAAAATAAACAACGCTAAGCCAGACTGCCATTTGTGTGTAGAATGAGCTGCTTTTCATTAAAATTACGAATAATCTATGAGGCGATGAGAGTAATGATGGGACACTTTTGGCGAATATTGATGGTATTGTTATTTGTGCCGGTTTTAGCACAGGCTGAGGAAGCCAAGGTAGAAAAGATTCATGATGCGCCTGCGATTCGTGGAAGTATTATTGCCGCCATGCTGCAAGACCACGATAATCCTTTCCTGCTATATCCGTACGAAACCAATTACCTGCTTTATACCTACTCCAGCAATATCAATAAAGAAGCCATTAGTTCCTATGATTGGGCCGAAAATGCCCGTAAAGATGAGATTAAATTCCAACTGAGCTTAGGGTTCCCTATCTGGCGTGGCATTGCCGGGGAAAACTCTCTGTTGGGCGCATCCTACACTCAGCGTTCGTGGTGGCAGGCTTCGAACAGCGGGGAATCTTCGCCATTCCGCGAAACTAACTATGAGCCGCAGGTATTCCTGGCCTGGGCAACGGATTATGACTTTGCGGGCTGGACTTTCCGCGAAATAGAAGTGGGTTTGAACCACCAATCTAACGGTAAAGCAGACCCAACTTCTCGTAGCTGGGATCGCGCCTATGCGCGCGTGATGGCGCAGCGCGGAGATTGGGAGATAGATCTGAAACCTTGGTATCGCTTCTCGGAAAATGATGCAAAAGATGATAATCCAGATATCACTAAATATTTGGGTTACTACCGCCTGAAAGTCGGTTATGCCTGGGGCGATAGTGTATTTAGCATGGAAGGGCGCTATAACTGGAATTCCGGCTACGGCGCGGCTGAAATGGGCTGGAGTTACCCCATCACCAAGCATGTTCGCTTCTACACACAGGTGTTCAGCGGCTACGGTGAGTCAATGATTGACTATAACTTTAGGCAAACCCGTGTCGGTGTGGGTATCATGTTGAACGACGTCATGTAACGCCGTTTGGCGTGAGTGCAGAATCACATACAGGCCGGTTAACCGGCCTGTTCAGATCCAAGAGTTGGGGAAACGAGTGTCTACCGCGGCAGTGATAAATAAGGAACAGCTGGCAGCGCAGGTCTTGCGAGAGACTTTCGGCTACCAACAATTCCGACCAGGGCAACAAGAAATCATCAATGCAACGCTCGCCGGGCAGGACTGTCTGGTGGTGATGCCGACGGGCGGCGGAAAATCCTTGTGTTATCAGATCCCGGCGCTGGTGATGGATGGCTTGACGCTGGTGGTTTCTCCGCTGATTTCACTGATGAAAGATCAGGTTGACCAACTTCAGGCCTACGGCGTCGCCGCGGGTTGTCTCAATTCATCACAAACTCGCGAGCAGCAACTGGCCGTGATGGAAGGTTGCCGCAGTGGTCAGATTAAACTGCTGTATATCGCTCCCGAGCGCTTAGTGATGGAAAACTTCCTCGAACAGCTTGAGCATTGGCGTCCGGCGCTGCTGGCGGTTGATGAGGCTCACTGTATTTCCCAATGGGGACACGATTTCCGCCCGGAATATCGCGCTCTGGGTCAGCTCAAACGTCGTTTTCCCGCGTTGCCAGTTATTGCTCTCACCGCCACGGCGGATGAAGCCACGCGCGGCGATATTGTTCGGTTGCTGGATCTTAATCAGCCGCTGATTCAGGTCAGCAGTTTCGATCGGCCCAATATTCGCTATACCTTGGTTGAGAAGTTCAAGCCGCTGGATCAGCTCTGGCGCTTTGTGCAGGATCAACGTGGTAAAAGCGGCATTATTTACTGCAATAGTCGGGCTAAAGTTGAAGATACCACTGCGCGTCTACAAAGCCGCGGCCTGAGCGTGGCCGCGTATCACGCCGGTCTGGATAACGAACGACGGGCCCAGGTTCAGGAAGCGTTTCAGCGCGATGATTTACAGGTGGTGGTTGCCACCGTGGCTTTTGGGATGGGTATCAACAAGCCAAACGTCCGTTTTGTGGTGCATTTTGATATTCCGCGGACTATCGAATCTTATTATCAGGAAACGGGGCGCGCCGGGCGTGATGGCCTGCCTGCGGAAGCGATTTTACTTTATGATCCGGCGGATATGGCGTGGTTGCGCCGCTGTCTGGAAGAAAAGCCTGCCGGTGCTCAGCAGGACGTCGAACGTCATAAACTGAATGCCATGGGGGCTTTTGCCGAAGCGCAAACCTGCCGCCGTTTGGTATTGCTAAATTATTTTGGCGAAGGGAAACAACAGGCCTGCGGCAACTGTGATATCTGCCTTGACCCGCCGAAACGTTATGACGCGCTGGGTGACGCTCAAAAAGCCTTATCCTGCGTGTATCGCGTTGGGCAACGCTTTGGTTTGGGCTATATCGTGGAAGTGCTGCGTGGAGCGAATAATCAGCGTATTCGCGAAATGGGGCACGATAAACTTTCGGTGTACGGCATTGGCCGGGATCAAACCCATGAGCATTGGGTGAGCGTTCTGCGCCAGTTAATCCATTTAGGCTTACTCAGCCAGAATATCGCGCAGTTTTCCGCCCTGCAATTAACCGAGGCCGCCAGACCTATTTTGCGTGCCGAAATTCCGCTGCAACTGGCGGTGCCGCGCATTCAAAGCCTGAAACCGCGCAGCAGCGCTAATCAGAAGTCCTACGGCGGCAATTACGATCGCAAACTGTTTGCCAAATTGCGCAAACTGCGTAAGTCCATTGCTGACGAAGAAAACATTCCGCCTTATGTCGTCTTTAACGATGCGACGCTGCTGGAAATGGCGGAGCAGATGCCGATTAAGGCCAGCGAATTGCTCAGCGTCAACGGCGTAGGGCAGCGTAAACTGGAACGTTTCGGCGCGCCATTTATGGCGATGATTCGCGATCATGTGGATAACGATGAATAGCGCCTGCCAGCGTTGAATATAAAGCATAAACGGCAGTCTGGTTGGGCTGCCGTCCTCGTGATACAGTGGTTTTTCTTCTCTCATTTCCTGTCGGATTATCTTCATGTTGATGCTTTTTCTTACCGTGGCGTTGGTTCACCTTATTGCCTTGATGAGCCCCGGCCCTGACTTCTTTTTCGTTTCTCAAACTGCCGCCAGCCGTTCCCGTCGCGAAGCAATGATGGGCGTGGTAGGAATATCTCTGGGAATTGTGGTTTGGGCAGGCGTGGCCTTGATGGGGCTGCATTTAATTCTGCAAAAAATGGCGTGGCTGCATCAGGTTATTATGGTCGGCGGTGGGCTTTATCTGTGCTGGATGGGCTGGCAATTGCTGAAATCAGCCAGGGCCAAAGGCGAGCTGGGGGAAGGCGAGGTAGAAATGACGCTGCCAGTCCGCGGCCGTACTTTCCTGCGCGGCTTTCTGACCAACTTATCTAACCCGAAAGCGGTGATCTATTTTGGCAGCGTATTCTCGCTGTTTGTCGGAGATGACGTCAGCGCTGGCGCACGTTGGGGATTGTTTATCCTGATCGTTGCAGAAACCTTTATCTGGTTCAGCGTTGTTGCCTGTGTATTTGCCCTGCCGGTGATGCGCCGCGGTTACCAGCGTTTGTCGAAATGGATTGATGGTTTGGCGGGCGTATTATTTGTTGGTTTCGGATTGCATCTGATATTTTCGAAATAACCCTTACTGGCCGGATCACTAGTATTCCGGCCAGATATTCACTTCTCGGCTACACTTTTTTGGCTGTCGCCAACAATGCGCCTATCAGCATAAATAAACCGCCGAAAATACGGTTAAGCAACTTCATCTGGTGCGGGGCCTTAATCCAACCAGCAATTCGCGTAGCCAGCGCGGCGTAGCCAATCATCACGATGATATCCACTATCAACGTAGTCGCGCCCAGAATCAGATATTGTGCCGCCTGCGGCTGATGAGGCAATACAAACTGTGGAAACAGCGCGGCCAGAAAAACAATGCTCTTCGGGTTGGTCAGATTGACGAAAATCGCTCTTTTGAACAGTTTTCTCCGAGGCAGACTAGTGGCAAGCGCATGAAGATCCACAGCGCCAGCCGCTCGCCACTGTACAATACCCAGCCAAATCAGATAGGCCGCTCCCAGCCATTTCAGTATTTCGAAAGCCAGCAGGGATTGGGAAATGAGAGCGCCCAGACCAATGCCGACCAAAACGATATGCAGCGCCAGGCCAAGCTGCAAGCCGGCAATGGATGCGACAACACCGCGTTTACCGTGGCTGATGGTGGTGCTCATGGTGTTAATGGCACCAGAACCCGGCGACAGGCTGAGGATAAAGGTTGTCACCAGATAGGTTAGCCACCAGTCGAAGGTCATCGGCAAAATTCCCTGAATGAGTAAATTTATGCCACAATACGCTATTGTTTTTAGATCTGCTATAGCTCGGAAAAACCACAGGACGCCGGTTTAAGGATGCAATTAACAACCCTATGCCGTTAGAGAAAAAAACTGAAAACTGGTTAACCCGTGAAGCGCGATTTGCCGCCTTTGCTAACGGGCCTTTGCTGGATTTCTGGCAGCAGCGGGAAGAAGACGAGTTTTCTGGCGTCGATAATGTACCTATCCGCTATGTTCGCTTCCGTTCCCCTCATCACAACAAAGTGGTGATGTTGGTTCCGGGTCGCATTGAAAGCTACGTAAAATATCCGGAAGTTGCCTACGATCTGTTTCAGCAAGGTTATGACGTCATGGTGCTGGATCATCGTGGTCAAGGGCGTTCTGGCCGAATGCTAGAAGATCCTAATCGTGGCCACGTCGTTAATTTTGATGACTATGTGGAAGATTTTGCTCAGTGGGTCGAGCGGGAAATCAGTAATAGCCATTATCTAGAACGTTTTGCGCTGGCTCACTCGATGGGCAGTGCGATTCTGCTACGCTATCTGGCCCGGGAACCGACGGCGTTTGATGCTGCGGCGCTTTGTGCACCGATGTTGGGTATTCATCTACCTATGCCGAAATGGCTGGCGCACCGCATTGTCGATTGGGCCGAAAAGCGCCAGAACATGCGGGATTACTACGCGATTGGCACCGGTCAGTGGCGGCCATTGCCTTATGTAGTGAATATGCTGACCCACAGTCGCGAGCGCTATCGCCGCTGCCTACGTCACTACGCGGATACGCCAGAAATACGCGTTGGCGGCCCTACCTATCACTGGGTGAGGGAAAGCCTGCGTGCCAGCGAGCAGATAATCGCCGAGGCAGATAAAATCACCACGCCAATATTATTGTTGCAGGCCAGTGAAGATCGGGTGGTATCAAACCCGGCTCAGGACGCTTTTTGTCAGGTAATGGCTCAGGCTGGGCATCCCTGTGACGGGGGCGCTCCCAGAGTCATCAAAGGAGCACGCCATGAGATCCTGTTCGAGCGGGACAAGCTGCGTGTAGAGGCGTTAAGCGCCATATTGCGTTTTTTTGCGCAACATCATCAACTGAGCGTCGACGCTGACGCCAACTCCACCAGAGGTTAGAACATACCGCTATGTATCATGTTGTCGCTTCCGATTTAGACGGCACCCTGCTGTCCCCTGACCACATTTTGACTCCTTACGCTAAAGAGACATTGAAGCTACTGACCGAACGTGACGTGCATTTCGTGTTTGCTACAGGTCGCCATCATATTGATGTGTCACAGATTCGCGATAGTCTGGAGATCAGTGCCTTTATGATTACCTCTAACGGTGCGCGCGTACATAACACCGCCGGAGAGCTGATTTTTAGCCATAATCTGGATGGTGATATCGCCCGCGATCTATACAGCATGGAGCACGATAATCCGGATATTCTGACCAACGTTTATTTAAACGACGATTGGTATATGAATCGCGAAAGTCCGGAGCAGGAAGAGTTTTTCCGTGAATCGGTGTTCACCTATCAGCTATTCGAACCTGCATTACTGCCGACCGAAGGCGTGTGCAAGGTGTATTTCACCTGCGAAGATCACGATAAGCTGCTGATTTTGGAGGAAGCCATCAATGCTCGTTGGGGCGATCGCGTGAACGTCAGTTTTTCCTTCCCAACCTGTCTGGAAGTGATGGGCGGCGGTGTGTCTAAAGGCCATGCATTGGAGCAGGTATCCAAAATTATCGGTTATTCACTGAAAGAATGCATCGCTTTTGGTGATGGAATGAATGATTTGGAAATGCTGTCGATGGCCGGTAAGGGTTGCATCATGCGTGATGCTCACCAACGTCTGAAAGATATTTTACCGGATCTGGAAGTGATAGGTTCAAACGCTGACGACGCAGTACCGCACTATCTGCGTAAAATGTTTTTAGCCTAACGCTCAAACGGGGCGATGTTCTATCGCCCTGAATTTCTTTCCCTTCTCAGTACTTATAAAATTGTTTTGTTATATCCTCCACTCGAACCAAAAAAACATTATTAACTGCAATATAGTTTGTTTTGCATTTATTGATGTGTGGAGGTCCTATGTCAAACGACTTTGCGATAAATAATAATGTAACTAAATCTAATCATTCATATGATAAAGTTGAAAAGAGTGAGAACAAGAAAATATTAGGGTTTGGTTCTTCACCTCCGCGTAAGCCAGAAAATATTGCTGGTGTTAGCTATATCCATCAGAAGAAATCAGAGTCGGTTGATACAATAAGGAGTTCAATCAGACAGCTAAAGTTGAGATATGCGGATATAGCTCTTGAGGTGTTGATCCCGGATAATGATAAATCCGCCACTGGCTATTCTCTCGAAAAAATGCCTTTTATCAAAAAGATAAATACCATTTCAAAAGAATTAGGAGATATAGAACCATCGTTCGAACTATCGACTGATATTACTAATGATATTAGTGTTACACAGCACGAGAATGAAATTGTGGATATTCTTTGTCAACATTATATAAGAAACGGTGAGGGTGACCTACAGGCGAAAGATAAAGCGATAGATAAATTTGAACAAAAAAGCATGACGATAAAAAAACATGCCAGAGATAAATCAAAAGAAAGTTCATTTTCAGATCATATATTGAATTATGCTAAAGACACTCGCCAATTAAAATTAGATTATATCAAAGTGGCTCTGGATGTTTTGAAAGATGATGATTCCAATGGTTTTTATGGAAAGTTAGAAGCCACAATGGATTTGGAATTTAAAAAGAATAATTTAAAAAATCCTACGTCATTAGAAAACCAGCCCATTAGCAATGCTGAATACGACAGTATTAAACACTGTAAGAAAGAAGTTATGGATGTTCTCACTCAATTTTATAAAGAACAAGGAATGAACGCTAAGTTAGCCAAAGAGAATGCTAAGCGGGAATTTAAACAAGCCAGTATCAGATTATTGAATACGGCAGAGTGGAATATACAAAAGTCTCAGTTTGACTATTTGGGATGCAAATTTATTAGTGAGTCAATACCTGCCGGTCAATTGAAACTTGAGCAGGGAGAGGATGACATATTCCCCACTAGTTATAAAAATGGTGGCGTTTGTTCTGCTGATAGCGGTAATTCTCAGCACGCAGTTAATTTGTGGGTGTCTAAGTTTTCGTTACAGAAGAACGGGCGGCCAGAGATTTTGCTCGAGGGGATTCGACATGCCTCTCTTGGTCCGCATAGCGTGAAAATTAGCAAGGAAGACAGTCAATCGATAGCGCTTGAACGCGGACGCGAAGTCGTTCTTGCCGCATTGTTCCAGCATCCAGAAAAGCTGCAAAAGGCTCTGAATGGAGAGACGATTGATTTGCGGTTAACTTCTACTAGCTTACTGACGGCGCAGGATTTTTTGAAGGACACGGAAGGGACTCAGTTAACGATACAGATGGGCGCTTGGAAAACATTGTCAGAATCCAAGCCATTAGTTTTATATATACGCGACGCGAGTGGGAAGCAACAAGAAATTAAAATGAATTTACAGTTGGCCGCATTTAACTTTGGCGTTAATTCAATGGCCTTTCTACCTATATTCCCTAATGGATTTGGTATTCCAAAGAATAAGTCTTGGGAGGTTTCAAATCAATACAATGAACCCTCTATAAAATTAATGCTAGGTGATGAGCTGGACATCTCTAAACCAGGCGGCTGGGTGGGCGATTATCTTATTAATACGAAAAATAAACCGGATGATAATAATATAAAATTGGTTAGAGAACTGTCGAGGCAGTTAATGGAAATGTGGCATGATAAATCTTACTCTAATAAAATTGATCCCTATAAATTTGTCAGGCGAATAGTGTTACTTTCCAATGCTATTGGTGTGACGCCTTGTTGGAATTGTAAAAGTGGTAAAGATCGCACGGCTTTACTTGATATAGAAGTTAAGCGTGAGTTGGCATCATTACATTTTAACCATTCGCTCTCTCCTAGTAGGGAATTATCGGTTGATGGGAAAGCACTTTATAAAATGGTCGCATTAAATAGCAGTAACCTTCAAATTCAAGCCGCTAATATGCATACCGAAGGGAGTAAAGCTTTTGATAAAATCAAAAATGTTGCCGTAAAACGGGTCGATGATACAGACCTGGTTAAGCAACTTCGTGGATTAGCTCCTTATAATAAATAGGTACAGTCATGGATGAAAGCTCGCAATTACTACTTCAATATTTTGCCACCACTCCTCATGGAGAAGATAATTATATTAATATAAATGACGAATTTATTGTTTATATTGATACTGAGGATGATAACGCAGAATTGATTTGCCCGTTTGCTCCAGTGCCTCAGCAATACGATTGTTTGCTACAACTTTTGTCCTATAACTACGGCAATAAAGTGATATTTTCTGTCGCTGATGGGCTAGTGCTGGCAACCACCTATATAGATATGAATGATGCGGCAGAACAGATTACCGAACAGTTTAAGGGCTATTTAGCTCAGATCTTTCAAGCAAAAGAGCAAGTGGCTTATTTTTGATGGACAGGGCGCATAAAAATGCGCCCTGATATTTTGGTTACTTATGCTGCCCCTGCTTTTGCAGGAACTGAACGCCTTTATCTGGGAAATCAGTAAACACACCGTCAACCTGCGCCTGATTGTAGATAATGTCGTACAGCTGATTGACGTCGGTGGCATATTTCGGCAACGCATCGGCGCGAATCGTGTATGGATGCACCATCATATTGCTGGCGTGGGCATCCTTAACCATCTCAGTTAGCACAATCTTGCCCGGCGTAGATTCGGCTGCCACTAGCATATGATAATCCGGCCCAATACCGTCAGCGTACTGTGCGACCTGCTTCATCGCGCCCGGTTTGAACATCCAATCATAGCTATAATTTACCCACTTACCGTTTGGCTGTTGTTCATAGGTTTCATTCCAATCCGTATAGGCCACCAACTGAATCAGTTTCAAATCCATGCCTTTTTGCGGTTCCAGCTCGTTCTTAATTCGCTTTAGTTCATTGGCATCAAAGCATTGCAGATAAACTTTGTCTCCTTTGGTGGTGTAACCGTACTCTTTTAGCACGTCCAGCACCTTGGCAGAGATATCTTTTCCTTCCTGACGGTGGAACCACGGCGCCTTAATTTCTGGATAGATACCGATATTCTTACCGGTTGAGTGATTCAATCCTTGAATGAACTCGATCTCTTCCTGGAAGGTATGCACACGGAAATCGGATTTACCCATTGGGAACCGGCCCGGGTAGCTTTGTACCTTTTTGCCGTCTTTGATATCAAAACCTTCGGTGAATTTCAGGGATTTGATTTCTGGCAGAGTAAAATCAATGGCGTAGTAACGTCCATCTTTACGCGCCCGATCTGGGAAGCGCTCCGCAACATCGGTAACTCGATCCAGATAATGGTCGTGTAAAACCACCAACTCATTATCTTTAGTCATCACTAAATCTTGTTCTAAGTAATCGGCTCCCTGAGCATAAGCCATCGCTTTCGACGGTAAGGTATGTTCTGGCAAATAGCCGCTGGCACCGCGATGTGCGATGACAATTTTCTCTGCGGCCTGAGCTACTCCGGCCATTGATGAGGCCAGAATAATGCCAGCTACCAAGGCTTTAACGTGAGTTTGCATGGTTTACCTACTCCACTTTTGGTTTTAGGGTACAAAAAAGGCCGTGTCGCCAAAGATAACGGCACGGCCTGAAACGCTGAGATTGACTACCGAGCCTTAGTTAGCGCGGTTTTTTGCCATCTCTTCGTGATGTTTTTTCTCGCTGAACATAACGACGATCAGTAATAGAACCGCCAGAATGCTGCCGCCAATCATCACCATAAAGCCGCCGTCCCAACCGAAGAAGTCAACGGTATAACCAACGATGGCGCTAGCTGCAACCGATCCGCCCAGATAACCGAACAGACCGGTGAAGCCCGCCGCAGTGCCTGCCGCTTTCTTCGGTGCCAGTTCCAGCGCATGCAGACCAATCAGCATTACTGGGCCATAAATCAGGAAGCCGATGGTGATCATACAGGCCATATCAATGCCTGGGTTGCCGACCGGGTTCAGCCAGTAAATGATGGTGGCAATAGTGACCAGTATCATAAAGAACACGCCGGTTGCACCGCGGTTACCTTTAAACACTTTATCGGACATCCAGCCGCACAGCAGCGTTCCTGGAATCCCGGCATATTCATACAAGAAATAGGCCCATGAGGATTTATCCAGAGCGAAGTGTTTCACTTCTTTCAGGTAGGTTGGTGACCAGTCCAGAATGCCGTAACGCAGCAGGTATACGAATACGTTGGCAATGGCGATATACCACAGCAATTTATTCGGCAGAATGTATTGCATGAAGATCTGTTTAGCCGTCAGTTCTTCTTCTGCTTCTTTCGAGTAATCGTCTGGATAGTCGTTTTTGTACTCTTCAATCGGTGGTAAACCGCAGGATTGAGGGGTATCGCGCATCAGACCGAAAACGATCAACGCCACTAAAATGGCACCGAAAGCAGGCATATATAACGCGGCTTTCCAGTCGTTAAACCAGGCCATCCCCAGCAGGAACAGCAATGGCGGCAGACCACCACCGACGTTATGGGCGCAGTTCCAAACGGATACGATGCTGCCACGCTCTTTCTTCGACCACCAGTGAACCATGGTTCGACCGCACGGAGGCCAGCCCATTCCCTGGAACCAACCGCACAGGAAGAGTAGAACGAACATCACGGCAATGCTGGAGGTAGCCCAAGGGACAAAGCCCATAAACAGCATCACGGCGGCGGCCAGAATCAAACCGGCGGAGAGAAACACGCGTGGGTTTGAGCGGTCGGAAACCGAACCCATGATAAATTTAGAGAAACCGTAAGCAATGGAAATACCGGATAAGGCAAAACCCAAATCCCCACGGGAGAAGCCCTGCTCGATCAAATACGGCATGGCCAATGTAAAGTTTTTGCGAACCAAATAATAGGCAGCGTAACCGAAGAAGATGCCCATAAATATTTGCCAGCGTAATCGGCGATAAGTCGGATCAATCCGATCTTCTGACAGCCGGGCTTGGTGAGCCGCAGGCTTAAATATACTCAACATGAGTGCCTCCAATGGCGTTATACGTACTTTTTGATCCCAGCATAGCCTGGTGTCTAGCGGGTGGTTGAACTGCCAACCTGGTTATCGTTTATGTTCTATAACGAGCGCAATGCTAGATAAAAACGCGTTGTTTATCTGTGAGGGATGGCGCAATTGTTACAGTTTTATGTAAGCGGGTGCGATTTTGAGCGATTGGTTAACGATTTGAAATAAAAAGTGGGTGCTCCTGTGTGACTTTGATCACAATCATGGTTTTTATCCATCATTTGGTTTTCGTTTTTGGTTCGTTTTTGTTCCTTATCAAACAATGACCCTAATTATTGTGTCTCAATAGATGTAAAATTGACCGCCAGGCGGTTGTCTATAGAGTGGGGTCTTTCATGACGAACAGTTCTCCTTACAGCGAAACGGATGTCATCATCATTGGCGGCGGCGCCACCGGTGCGGGCATAGCTAGAGACTGCGCCCGCCGTGGGTTAGGCTGTATTTTACTGGAGCGACACGACATCGCTACCGGTGCGACTGGCAGGAATCACGGCTTGCTGCACAGCGGCGCGCGCTATGCGGTAACCGACGGCGAATCAGCCAAAGAATGTATTGAAGAGAATCGTATCCTCAAACGTATTGCCCGCCACTGTATTGAACCAACCAATGGCTTGTTTATCACGCTGCCAGAAGATTCTCTCGAATATCAGCAGCAATTTATCACCCGCTGCCAGTTGGCGGGTATTGACGCGGAAGCGATCGATCCGGCGTTGGCGCTGCGAATGGAACCGGCGGCCAATCCGGCCATGATTGGTGCAGTTAAAGTACCTGACGGCACCGTTGACCCTTTCCGTCTCACCGCCGCCAATATGCTGGACGCTCGCGAACATGGCGCTAATGTACTGACATATCATGAAGTTATTGGTCTTATCCGTCAGGGTGACCGAGTGACCGGCGTGAGCGTTTTCGATCACAAAAACCAGCGCCAGTATAAAATTCATGCCCGAATCGTGGTTAACGCCGCAGGCATTTGGGGGCAACACATTGCCGAGTATGCCGATCTGCGAGTGCGAATGTTCCCTGCGAAAGGCGCGTTACTGATTTTGGGGCACCGCATTAATAACATGGTGATTAACCGTTGCCGCAAACCGGCCGACGCCGATATTTTAGTGCCGGGAGACACTATTTCACTGATCGGTACGACCTCAACGCATATTGATTATGACCAGATAGACAACATGATCGTCACGCCACAGGAAGTGGATATTTTGATTCGGGAAGGATCGAAACTGTCGCCGAAACTGGCGGCAACCCGCATTTTACGCGCCTATGCTGGCGTTCGTCCTCTGGTCGCCAGCGACGACGATCCGAGCGGCCGTAACGTTAGCCGCGGTATTGTTTTGCTGGATCACGCCAGCCGCGATGGGCTGGAGGGTTTTATCACCATTACTGGTGGCAAATTAATGACTTACCGGTTAATGGCAGAATGGGCGACGGATAAAGTGTGTGAAAAACTGGGGCATCAGGCCAGTTGCACCACGGCACAAGAGCCGCTGCCCGGTTCTCGCCAGTCCGCAGAACAGACTTTACGTAAGGTTGTTTCTCTGCCAGCCAGTATTCGCGGCTCTGCGGTTTATCGTCACGGAGATAGAGCCACTCAATTATTGGACGGTAATCGGCTGGATAATAGCCTGGTATGCGAATGCGAAGCTGTGACCGCAGGTGAAGTGCGTTATGCCGTCGAATCGCTCACGGTAAACAATTTATTGGATTTACGAAGACGCACTCGCGTCGGGATGGGAACCTGTCAGGGTGAACTCTGCGCCTGTCGTGCCGCTGGCTTACTAAATCGTTTTAATGTCACCACGCCACAGCAATCTCGCGAGCAACTGACCCAATTCCTCAACGAGCGCTGGAAAGGCGTCCGTCCAATTGCCTGGGGCGATGCGCTGCGGGAAAGTGAATTTACCAGTTGGGTATATCAAGGACTGTGCGGGCTGGGTCACCAGACTGCCGCGATTCCATCGGCGCAGGAGAAAAGCGATGAAATTTGATGCCATTATCATTGGCGGCGGGCTGGCGGGGCTAACCTGCGGTATTCGTCTGGCGGAGCAGGGAAAGTCTTGCGCCATCGTCAGCGCCGGGCAAAGTGCGCTGCATTTTTCATCCGGTTCTCTCGATCTTTTGGCTCAGTTGCCTGATGGCAGCGAAGTGCGCCAGCCTCTTACGGCATTAGAAGCCTTGGCGGCACAGGCACCTGAGCATCCTTACAGCAAAATGGGGGCGGTGGTCATCGAACTGGTGGATGAAGCGCAGAAATTACTGGAGCGTTGCCACCTTTCTTTTGTCGGTAGTGCGGCGGAAAACCACATGCGCATTACGCCGCTGGGCAGTCAACGCCCAACGTGGCTCAGTCCTGCAGAAATTCCCACTACACCGTTGAACGGAACTTTACCTTGGGAGCGAATTGCCGTTATCGGTATTGAAGGATTCCTCGATTTTCAGCCGCAGATGGTGGCGGATTCCTTACAGGCGCAGGGCGTCGCGGCGACGTCCAGCTATATGCATTTGCCGGCATTAGATCGGCTGCGTGATAATCCTAGTGAATTTCGCGCGGTGAATATCGCCCGCGTTTTGGATTTGGCGGAAAGCCTGCCTCCCTTGGCTGAAGAATTGAGCCGCTTGTCTACGCACGCTCAGGCGATTTTATTGCCCGCCTGTATCGGTCTGGATAATCCGGTACAGTTGGAAGCCCTGCGACTGGCGGTCGGCAAGCCGATTATGCTATTGCCGACTCTGCCTCCATCGTTATTGGGTATGCGTCTGCACCAGGAATTACGCCAACGTTTTCAACATCTTGGTGGGTTAGTCATGCCGGGAGATTCGGTACTACGAGCTGAACTCGAGGGTAATCGTGTCACCGGCTTGTATAGCCGTAACCACGGAGATATTCCGCTACGAGCGCCTCATGTCGTACTGGCGAGCGGCAGTTTCTTTAGCAACGGATTGATTGCCGGATTCGATCGGGTTTACGAACCCATTTTAGGGCTGGATATGCTTTCTCTGAGTAATCGGGCGGACTGGAGTCGCAGCGACATGTTTGATGCTCAGCCTTACCTACAGTTCGGCGTGCAGACCGATAAGCAGTTACGCGCTATGCGCGGCGGCGAGCCTTTGGAAAATCTTTATGCGATTGGAGCGGTGTTGGGCGGCTATGACCCCCTACAGCAAGGCTGCGGTGCCGGTGTGTCATTAACCAGTGCTTTGTTCGCTGCTCAGCAGATTACCGATGCCACGGAGGTTAAACTATGAGTTTGCCGCGGGATAACAGCTTCGAAAGCTGCATTAAATGTACGGTATGCACCACTTATTGCCCGGTAGCCAAGGTCAATCCGCTTTATCCGGGGCCAAAGCAGGCAGGGCCTGATGGCGAACGTCTGCGATTAAAAGATCCGATGCTGTATGACGAAGCGCTGAAATATTGTACCAACTGTAAACGTTGTGAAGTGGCTTGTCCTTCCGACGTTAAAATCGGCGACATTATTCAACGTGCTAAAGCCAGTTACAGCAGTAATAAACCAAAACTGCGTGACGCTATTTTAAGCCATACCGATTTAATGGGCTCTTTGTCGACGCCATTTGCACCGGTAGTGAATGCTATCACTGGATTAAAACCAGTGCGTCACTTGCTGGATAAAGCCCTGAAAATCGATCATCGCCGTGAATTGCCTAAATACTCTTTTGGTACTTTCCGCCGCTGGTATCGTCAGCAGGCGGCTAAACAGCAACAATATGCCGAACAGGTGGCGTTTTTCCACGGCTGCTTTGTTAATTACAATCATCCGCAGCTGGGGAAAGATTTAATCAGCGTTTTCAATGCAATGAATATCGGCGTGCAGTTGCTCAAACGAGAAAAGTGCTGCGGCGTCCCTTTGATTGCCAACGGCTTTATCGATCAGGCTAAAAAGCAGGCTAAAGTTAATCTGGAATCGCTGACAGATGCGGTCATCACGCGGGATATTCCGGTGGTTGCCACTTCTTCCAGCTGTACTTTTACTCTACGAGATGAATATCCTCATTTATTGGATGTGGATACCACGCCGGTGCGCGATCGCGTTGAACTGGCAACTCGTTATCTTTACCGTTTACTGGATCAGGGGCGGGAATTACCGCTGAAACGCCTGCCGCTGCGCATTGCTTACCATACGCCGTGTCATATGGAGAAAATGGGCTGGACTGCTTATACACTGGCGTTGCTGCGTCGAATTCCCGGCGTCGAACTGATTACGCTGGATTCTCAATGCTGTGGAATTGCCGGTACTTATGGGTTTAAATCTGAGAATTACGCCACTTCGCAAGGCATTGGCGCTTCGTTATTTCGTCAGATTGAGGAGAGCGGGGTAGATTTGGTGATTACGGATTGTGAAACCTGTAAATGGCAGATTGAAATGTCGACCAGCAAGAAATGTGAGCATCCGATTACGCTACTGGCTCGCGCGTTAGCGTAAACAATCAGAGCGCCGCAGTGGCGCTCAAATTTGGTGAGAAAACCCCGCAGGGAGCGTTACAACTCCGCTGCGGGATTATCTGCATTCATTTCAGCTTCAGGGTGCTGATAATGGATTCAGTTTCGGTCTGCGCCTGCTGTTGATTTTCGGCTGGAACGGTAATTTGCAGCGTCATGCTGTTGTTATCGACGTTACCCATAACGACCGATGAATAAGCCTTCTGGCCGCCGCTGGTGATAATGCTATCCAGTTGCTGCAACGGCTTGCCGTCAACCTGAATGGTTTTATTGGTGACGATTTGCAGATTGGCATCGCGACCTTTTTGCTGTTCGATCAAACGCTGAGCCAATACATCCAAACCGGCGGTGTCTTTTTCATTCAAAATGATCACTACGGCTTTTTCACCGTTTTTGGTCGCATAAACGCGTTTATTACTGGAAGGGCTGCTGATTTTATCGCTTTGATCGGTAAATTCGGTGGGCAGAACCAGGGCGATATTACCCTCCAATAAACTCACCGGCTGGCCAACGTTGTTGTCGTTTTTGACATCGCAGGCGCTTAGCCCGGTAACCAATAAACCAACGGCGAAAAGTTTGGTCATCTTATTCATGGGAATTCCTTCTGGATGAGAGTCTTTAACCTTGACTGAATGACCCGTATCGCACCTTATTCAGCGGATAAAAGCAACAGGCTCCTCGGTAAAGAATTGTGAGTAGGCAGGTATTACACGGAATTCCAGAAGAATCTGGCGGCCGTAGGCGGGCCGCCATTAACCGGCAGGTGGTAGATTAGCCGATTTGTACCGCTGGCTGCGACGCCGTTCTACTGGCGAAATATTTCAGCAGCATATTCAGCATTACACCATAGGCAGGAAGAAAGAATAGGAGGCAGATCAGTAGCTTAAAGGTATAATCTACCAAGGCGATTTCGACCCAATTGGCCGCCATAAAGGGATCGCTGCTCTTATAGAAGGCAATAAAGAAGAAGGCCAGCGTATCGCTGATATTGCCGAAGAACATCGCTGCCGTAGGTGCAACCCACCAGGCGCTGCGCTGACGCAGGCGGTTAAATACCTGTACATCCAGAATCTGCCCTAATACGTAGGCCATAAAGCTGGCTACGGCGATACGGGCTACCATCACGTTAAAGCTAGTGAGCGCGGGGAATCCCTGCCAGCTTCCCTGAAAGAACAGGGCTGAAACCAGATAGGAAATTACCAATGCAGGTAACATCACTGAGAGAATAATGCGGCGAGCTAAAGGCGCACCAAAAATCCTCACGGTCAGATCGGTAGCTAAAAAGATAAAGGGAAAGGTAAAAGCTCCCCATGTGGTGTGAAAACCGAAGATAGCGATCGGTAATTGCACCAGATAGTTACTGGATGTGATGATGACAATATGGAATAGCGAAAGCCATACCAAAGCGGTCATCCGCTGTTGGGGCGTAAACGAAAACATAGATGTGACCTTTTTGGTTATTGGGGTGAGGGAACCCAAACAAAATGTGCCCGCAGTTTCTACGGCGCGGCGGCATAATACTTGTTTGCGCAACGAATGCAATGGTTAATTTTAGCGCAAACGTTAGCGTAGCTTGCACCGCAAAATGGGCGGAGTAAACTAGCTGCCCTTCATCGGGCACTTCCCGCCGAGATTAAAATTTGCTCAATCGCTGATAAGAGAAAACCAATGACAGATCTTTTTGCCCATCCGGATAAAACCCTTGATACGCTGGGCCTACGTTGCCCGGAACCGGTAATGATGGTGCGGAAAACGGTTCGCCATATGGAAGAAGGACAGACTTTGTTGATTATCGCCGACGATCCTGCCACAACCCGCGATATTCCCGGATTTTGCCGCTTTATGGATCATGAACTGGTGGCACAGGAAGTGGAGACTGCCCCTTATCGTTATCTGGTGCGTAAGGGCATTAAGGCTTAGTCAGGAAAAAAACCAAGGCTCGTGCAGAGCCTTGGGAGTGAACAATATTCGGATAAAATTCTACCCGGTTAAATTTCGCGTTTTCTCAGTAATCTCAAGGCGTTGGCGGTAACGAGAGCCGTTGCGCCCGAATCGGCCAACACTGCCAGCCACAGACCGGTTAATCCCAGCAAAGTAGTAATCAGGAAAATTCCCTTCAATCCCAGCGCAATAGCGATGTTTTGCCGAATATTGGCGCGAGCGGCACGTGATAGCACGATGATTTCCGCTAATCCGGTCAGCCGGTTGTGGGTCAACGCTGCATCGGCGGTTTCCAGCGCCACATCGGTTCCGCTCCCCATAGCGACGCCAATACTGGCGGCCTTCATCGCGGGCGCGTCGTTTATGCCATCACCGACCATGACCGTGGGTTTAGCCTTATTCAGCGCGGTGATCGCCTCTACTTTATCCGCGGGTAATAATCCAGCTCGATAGTCGATGCCTAGTTCATTGGCAATTGCCGCTGCGGCTCTCGGATTGTCACCGGTCAGCATCACGCCCTGAATACCCAGATTTTTCAACGCATTAATCGCCTGTTTTGCATCTGTGCGCAGAGTATCCCGCAGCGCCAGCAGACCAATAAAGCGCCCCTCTTCCAGCACCGCAACTGCGGTTTTGCCGCTGCTTTCCAACTGATCCAATTGTGTTTGCCAGTGGTTATCTAGCGATTGTGGAGCCAGTTTGCCCGGAGAACTCACCAATATTTTTATGCCGTTAACGACCCCTTCGACGCCAATACCTGCCAACGCCCGACGTTCCTCTGCGGGAGGTAGCGAAGTCGATTCCTGCGCGGCGCGCTGTAAAATTGCCGTAGCTAAAGGATGGTGGGAACCGGCTTCTACGGCGGCGGTTAGCGTTAACAGGCGATTTTCAGTCACGCCATTGACCGGCAGTACGTCGGTCACCTGAGGCTTACCTTCGGTCAGCGTGCCGGTTTTATCGAAGGCAACGGTTTGAATGATGCCAAGTTGCTCCAATGCTGCTCCGCCTTTAATCAACGCGCCGCGACGAGTTGCCGCCGCCAGTGCGGAAGTAATGGCCGCAGGCGTGGAGATAACCAAAGCACAAGGGCAGCCGATTAATAGCAGGGTTAGACCTCGATAAATCCAAGGTTCCCAAGGCTGGCCGTAGAACATAGGTGGAATCAAAATCACCAAAACGGACAGCAGCATAATTAATGGAGTGTAAATGCGGCTAAAGCGATCGATAAAGCGTTCAATCGGCGCGCGGCGTTCTTCCGCTTCTTCAATTAACTGTAAAATGCGGTCAATGGCGTTATTACCCGGCTCGGAAATTACGCGCATTTCGGCGGATCTGTCGATGGAAAGGCTGCCTGCCGCCACTTTTTCACCTTGTTGTCGTTCAACCGGAATCGACTCGCCGGTTAAAGCACTCTCATCAAAGCTGGCAAAAGGTGTAACCAGCTCTGCATCGGCTGGCAGACGCGCTCCTGGCGCGATTTCAATTACGTCTCCTGGCCGTAAACTGCTGACAGGAACCAGACTCCGTTGCCCATTTTTGAGTAGCAAAGCGTCTTCCGGTACTAGCGCCATCAGGGCTGAAACGCCTCGTCGTGCACGATTGGCGGCGTAAGACTCTAATAGTTCGCCTAACATAAACAACAGCAATACCATGGCGGCCTCTGCCGTTGCGCCGATAAATAACGCGCCAATGGCTGCCACGCTCATCAAGGTTTCAATGGCAAAAGGCGTGCCGGAACGAATCAGTTTCAGTGCCTTACCGGCGATAGGAATTAATCCCACCACGGTTGTGACGATAAAGGCGATGCGGCCACTTTCTTCGCTAACTAATGAAATTCCCCAACTGGCTAACATCAAAAGCGTCAGTACGATTATTGGTAAATATTCGCGAAACTTATTTTCATTGGCCGCCATTTTTTGCCCTGATTTGGGGCTGTCCAGCAGGCTAAATCCCGCTTTGGCGACGGCGTTTTGTACCTGTTGGCTGACGTCAGTTTTGGCATCTACCACCAGCTTTTCCGTAGCAAACAGCACCTTGGCTTGTTCCACGCCGGAGATACCGCCTACGGCATTTTCAATCTTACGCGCGCAACTTGGGCAATCCATCCCCTTTATATGCCAGCTATAACGCTGACCGCCCGTGCTGGGTAGCCCTTCTAATTCGCTATCATTCCCTGACGTATCAGGCTTGGCACTGCTGCAACAGTTGGAAGAATGTGAGTGTTTACTAGCTTGAGATACCTCTTCGACCGCTGTATTTGTTGCACTACAGCAATGTGTATCGGCTGTATGAATATGTGCGTGACCTTCGTTGTTGTGGTCATGAACTTCATCTGAATGTTGGTGGTCGCGATGTGAATGCATAGTGCCCCCGGAACAGTTAATTCCCCGTTGATGAGAGGACTCTACACCTTGGAGCTAACTCCAGAGTCAATAGAAGGATGAGAATTATTGCTAAATAGAGTTCGATTTATTAACCACGGGGACTTGCTGCGCGGGTGAATTTGTGCAGAAAGGAGAAAGAAGAAACCAGTACGCCCCGTCCGTGGGGCGTAGATATTTACAGATAGAGCGAGCGGACAATCAGGAAGTGACCAACAAAATAGCAGCCTGCGACCAGTGCATCAGCGGCTTTGAAAGAAAAACGGTAGCGATTGATCAGCCAGATAATATTGGCTAACAGCAGCAAAGAAGTGCCGATCAGCAGCGAAAAGCCAAAATCGGTGCTCCGTAAGAAGTATTGTTCACCGGCAACCCACACCATCAATAGCGTCATGGCGACATAGGTTGCGATCGGCCAGCGCATTTCTTCCAACCGGGTCCAGATTGTTGCCAGTAACAGTGCACCTATGATGATCAGCACCAACGGCAGCGGCCAGAAAATACTGACTGTCATCTGTGTCGCGAAACTGATGGTATACAGCAGGTGAGAAAGGAAGAATGCGCCAATGGCATAAAGTAAGCGCTCACTGGGTAGCAATAGCAAAGCGTCGGCAGCCATGGTGGCTAGCAGCCCGAGAACGATCAGATAGCCGGCTGGCCCAAGTACCGGAGCTTGCCAGGCGAGTAGAACCAGCAGTAACAGGGTTACGGGTTTGAAGACCCACCGTTGCCAGCGTGGCCCACGGTAGCTGGCATCAACAAACAACCAACCAGAAAAAAATACAGCGAGGAATGGCCAACTCATTTTTTATCCTTCTTCTCTAAAGTTTCTGCAAAAAATAGCCGCTCGGTAACGATAATTATCAGCCAATGTCTCTTTTCAGTGTAGGGGATCGTCAGGATGAACAACAGGGGCTATTCGATTACTAATGATTTTTGCATGCGATTTTATATGTGATGCAACGGCGTGAATTCGTAGGTCAAAATTCGTACTTGAGTGTGTGAAAAACAGACGCTAAAGTAAGCGTGATAATTATTTTAAATAAATATATTAACTTAATTAAAGCATTTATTGTTACATCAAAGTAACCTTTCGTTAATAAAAGTATAGAAAATAGCCTGAGCAGATGCTATTAATATTCCCCGTGTTTAATGGGTAACAGTATTGAACCCGGTAATATACGAGAATTGGCGCAGGCTTATGAGCTTATATAAGCGGTAGAGAATAATAATACTCTGCCATAGCTGTCAGTTTATTTCTGCCACTTTAATATGAACGCTATTTGCCAGAAATTAAAAATGAAAAAAGAAAAATTGTTACTTATCATGGTAATGACTCTTTCAGTCTGTTCTGCTGCCTATAGTGCGGAATTTCCCGGTTTTACTTATAATTGCAAGTTGGTCAAGAATGGGCGGGCCATAATTGAGCTGCGCAATGATAATTTCTATGTCACTTTTGTCGATAATCGAAAATATCCCGGCAAGATACATTACGGCAAAGCCGATATCTTAAATAACCGCCATCCCGTCTATAATAAATACCTGAAGAATATCGATCAAAATAAGCCGGCGTTATTAATTCATCAGTATGGCAATGAAGTGTGGATTAAAGGGGACTCTGATGAAGATTGGATGGATCACGGTGAATGGTGTAAACCGGTGGAGGGCTAAGCAATCGCTGGCAAGCCTGATTTACAGTCGAACGACAGAATAAACCCGCTAACCGCACGGATGCGTCTTTAAGCCCTTCATGGTATGTTAATAACCGGTTCTCTTCCCCTGAAAGCTTGATTATCGAAGGATAGCGATAGGTAACACCATGGCGAACGATCAAACTCTTTACCGCATTCAGTTCATGAACAATGGTAAGAATTATCAACTCTATGTCCGTGAAATAACGCCCAGCTCTTTGTTCGGGTTTATCGAGATTGCTGATTTTGTATTTGATAGCCAATCGGCGTTATTGGTTGATCCGTCGACAGAAAAACTGAAAACCGAATTTTCTGGCGTCAACCGTAGCTATATTCCACTTCATTCCGTCATCCGTATTGATGTCGTGACCGAAAAAGGTAGCGCGCGTATCTCTGATTTGGGAGCCAACGTGATGAACTTCCCTTATTTACCGGGCAATAAGCCCTGAATCTGATAACGGCGACAGCTTTATTTATTAGGTGTAATTCATGAGCAAACCACCGCTGATTTTTATTGTGGTTGTGGCACTGATTGTTATTTTAGCCACGCGCCAGTATTGGCAAAAACGCCGGCTGGATGCAGAGAATGATAAAGCTCCAATGCGCAGCCTGCAGGTTGAGGTTAGTAATAAACGTGAGGTTTTAGCGCCGAATCGTCGTTCACGTCAGCGGGAAGAAATTGTGGCGGAAGATAAACGCTATGAAGTGACTTTTCGCCCGCTCCTGAGCGGCAGTGAAATTAATATTGTTTTGCCTCGTCAGGAATATCAACAAATTAATATCGGTATGCAGGGCACCCTGCGTTTACAAGGCACCCGCTATATTGATTTTACCGCCGTTCAGCCAGCCAAATAGCTTTGGCTTGGAAAAGTACGTAGGGATGGAAATTACTTTTTCGGCATTGGCGGCTGTTTTTTCTGCCACGCCAACAGTTCAAAAACACCAAAGATAAAGATTTTGACCTGCTGCCAGCCGCTAATCGGTTGATCCTTAGGCTGAGTTGATTTCAGCAGCGTGAGCTGTAAACCATGCATCAGCACCATAAAAATCATCGCGACATTCACAAAATATTTCAACGGACTAGGGAATGGCTGGATCAGGTTCAGGATCAGAAAAGCCCATACGCCCAGCATCAGTAAACGACCGAAATTAATCAACATTCTCTGGCTCCTGCGCTGCGTCAGACGCAGCATGGTGACGAATATACAGGCGATAGGCGACTTGCCCCGCGACCTTTTCACGGTGTAATTGCCAATTGGCCGGTACGTCTGCGGCCGCGCTTTCCGCTTCGGCCTCTACGTAAATCCAGGCTTCATCGGTCAGCCAGCCTTGCTGCTCTAGCAGGTTGACGGTTTCTGCCAGCAAACCTTTACGGAACGGCGGATCGAGAAACACCAAATCGAAAGGTTTACCCGGTTGCGCCAACCATTGCAGGGCGTTGGTATTCACCACTTGCCCATTTTCTGCGTTTAGCAAAGCCAGATTACTAGTGAGCTGGCGTGCCACATTGCGCTCGTATTCCAGCAACACGGTTTCTCCAGCATAGCGAGACAGCGCTTCCAGACCAAGAGCGCCGCTGCCGGCAAAACAATCTAGGCAGCGAGCGCCCTGAATCATCGGTGCCAGCCAGTTAAACAGGGTTTCCCGCACTCGATCGGTCGTTGGTCGTAAGCCTGGGCTATCGGGAACCGGTAACTTCCGGCCACGCCACTTTCCGCCAATAATACGAATCTGCCCGAAGGATTGTTGTTGTGGTTTTTTTGCCATAGCTCGCTGCTTGAAATGTGGCCATTTTGACGGCGCTGAATAGAAGATATAGCCGCTATTCTACCGATGTGCGCAGTGAGGGGAAACGTTAATGCTTTGTTGATTGAATTCACAACGGAAAGCAGCATCGTGCGCGTGTTGCTGCTCGGGGGAAAGTGATAGACTGGCGAGCTATTATCTTATTTATGTAAGCCATGATTTAACCGCGAGGAGTGTAGTCGCAAATGGCAAAAGAAAAAAAACGTGGGTTTTTTTCCTGGCTGGGTCTTGGCCGTCAGAGTGAAGAACAGAAAGAAGAACAAAAAATTGAGCAGCCAGTCGCTGAGCCAGTGGTTGATGAAAGCCTGCCCGCGGCTTCTGAGCATGAGCTTGTAACGGCTGACGAACCTACTCCGGCAGCGGAATCCGTTGTTCCAACGGAGGTGGGGGAATGGGACAGCGAAATCAACGCGGAAGCGGCGGCAGAAATAGCCCCGGCTATCGATGTAGTGCCGTTGGTGGAAGAAACGCCAATTGAGCCTGAGATTGTTCCCACTCAATACGTAGAGCCGGCTGAATTCAACGAGATCGAGACGACGGCGGTTATCGAACCGGTTAGCGCTGCGGTGACCGAACAACCGGAATCCGTAGAGATATTGGCAGAAGAAGTGATACCGGCAGCAGAGCCGCTGGTTGCTGAAGCTGTGGCTCAGTTCTTGACGGAGCAGCATCAACCGCAGGTATTCGAGCCTGAGTCTGCTCTGGTTGAAGCAGAGGCTGATATTTCTGTCGAAACGGTGGAAGATATTGAAGTTATTCTGCCAGAGCCAGAGCCAGAGCCAGAGCCAGAGCCAGAGCCAGAGCCAGAGCCAGAGCCAGAGCCAGAGCCAGAGCCAGAGCCAGAGCCAGAGCCAGAGCCAGAGCCAGAGCCAGAAGTGACTACTGCGCTTGCTGAGTCTGAATTGGTGGACGAAATCGAGCTTGAACCTGTAGTGGCACCTGTGGCTCAAGAACAGGAAAGGCCAACGAAAGAAGGCTTCTTTGCTCGCTTAAAACGTAGCTTGCTGAAAACCAAACAAAACCTGGGTTCTGGTTTTATGGGGTTATTCAGCGGTAAGAAAATCGACGACGATCTGTTTGAAGAATTGGAAGAACAGCTCCTGATCGCCGACGTTGGCGTCGAAACTACGCGTAAAATCATCGAATCCTTAACCGCTCACGCCAGTCGTAAGCAGTTGAAAGACGCCGAAGCACTCTACGGCAAGATGAAGGAGGAAATGTCCGAAATTCTGGCTAAAGTCGACAAACCTTTGGATGTCAGCGGTAAGAACCCGTACGTAATTCTGATGGTTGGGGTGAACGGCGTAGGTAAAACAACCACTATCGGTAAACTGGCACGTCAGTTCCAGGCCGAAGGCAAATCAGTCATGCTGGCCGCTGGGGACACTTTCCGCGCTGCCGCCGTTGAGCAGCTACAGGTTTGGGGCGAGCGCAACAAAATTGCCGTGGTCGCTCAGCATACCGGCGCGGATTCCGCCTCAGTTATTTTTGATGCGATTCAAGCAGCTAAAGCCCGTGGCGTCGATGTGCTATTGGCGGACACCGCCGGGCGTTTGCAGAATAAAGCTCACCTGATGGAAGAGCTGAAGAAGATTGTCCGGGTAATGAAAAAGCTGGACGGCGATGCCCCTCATGAGGTTATGCTGACGCTGGATGCCAGCACCGGACAAAATGCGGTAAGCCAGGCCAAACTGTTTAACGAAGCGGTTGGCCTGACGGGGATAACCCTGACTAAACTGGATGGTACCGCCAAGGGCGGGGTGATTTTCGCCATTGCCGATCAGTTTGGTATTCCGATCCGCTATATCGGCGTTGGAGAAGGTATTGAAGATTTGCGGCCATTTAAGGCTGACGATTTTATTGAGGCTCTTTTTGCCCGAGAGGATTAATACGGATGATTCGCTTTGAACAGGTCAGTAAAGCTTATCTGGGCGGCCGACAAGCGCTGCAAGGGGTAGATTTTCATCTACGCCCGGCGGAAATGGCGTTTTTGACCGGCCACTCCGGCGCTGGGAAAAGTACGCTGCTCAAACTGATTTGTGGCATCGAACGGCCTAGTGCCGGCCACATTTGGTTTGGCGGCCACGATATCAGCCGGTTGAAAAACCGCGAGGTTCCTTTTCTGCGTCGCCAGATCGGGATGATCTTTCAGGATCACCATTTGCTGCTGGATCGAACCGTGTATGACAATGTCGCGATGCCGTTGATTATTGCCGGTGCCAGTACCGAAGATATCCGTCGTCGGGTATCGGCGGCGTTGGATAAAGTCGGCTTATTGGATAAAGCGAAAAACTTCCCGATCCAGCTTTCTGGCGGGGAACAGCAGCGGGTTGGTATTGCCCGTGCGGTAGTGAATAAGCCGGCGGTATTGCTGGCGGATGAGCCTACCGGTAACCTCGATGAAGCCCTGTCGGAAGGTATTTTGCGCCTGTTTGAAGAGTTTAACCGTGTTGGCGTGACCGTTTTGATGGCCACCCACGATACTTCGCTGATTGCGCGGCGTCGTTACCCGATTCTAACGCTCAGTCAGGGAAGAATGTCAGGAGCGCGTCATGGCGAATAATGCAAAGAAAGCAAAAACCAAAGCGTTGAAAGGCGGCTGGCGCGAACAGTGGCGTTATTCATGGGTCAATGCGTTGGCCGATATGATGCGCCAGCCTCTGGCTACCCTGCTGACGGTCATGGTGATCGCCATTTCTCTGACGTTGCCGAGTGTATGCTATATCGTTTGGAAGAACGTCAGCACCGCCGCTGAACAGTGGTACCCGACGCCACAGCTTACGGTGTATCTGGATAAGTCTCTTGACGATAACGCTGCGGAAAATGTGGTAACCGCATTGAAAGCAGAAGCCGGCGTGGAAAAAGTGAATTATCTGTCGCGGGAAGAAGCGATGGGTGAGTTCCGCAACTGGTCAGGTTTCGGCGGTGCGCTGGATATGCTGGAAGAGAATCCGCTGCCAGCGGTGGCGATCATCACGCCGCAAATGAGTTTCCAAAGCTCTGAAACGCTGGATACCCTGCGGGATCGTGTCACCAAGGTTGAAGGTGTGGCAGAAGTTCGTATGGACGATAGCTGGTTTGCAAGACTGGCGGCGTTGACCGGCCTGGTTGGGCAAGTGGCGGCGATGATCGGCGTGTTGATGGTCGTTGCGGTGTTCCTGGTTATCGGTAACAGCGTGCGATTGAGCATTTTCAGTCGTCGCGACACTATCAATGTGATGAAACTGATTGGTGCCACAGATGGCTTTATTCTGCGGCCATTCCTGAACGGTGGCGCGATGCTAGGTCTGGGTGGTGCAGTTCTATCGCTAATTCTGTCGGAAGCACTGGTGTGGAAGTTGGGTTCGGTAGTGGCGCAGGTAGCGACGGTATTCGGTACCAGTTTCTCTCTGCACGGACTGAGCTGGGATGAATCCCTGCTGCTGGTGCTGATTTCTGCCATGATCGGCTGGATCGCCGCCTGGCTGGCAACTGTTCAACATTTACGCCGATTTACACCGCAATAAGCAATTTTTGCTATACTCTTCCCCTGCGGTTTCCGATTAAGCAGGGGAAGCATAATCATCGTGACTACCGCCATTTCTACAAATTTCCAGGCAATAACTACTGGTAAGATCCACAGGTTATCGGCTAGGATCCAGCGTTGAAACTGTGATCTATATTGAACTTTTGTGGCGTTAGTCGGTCGAAGAGCACAGTGAAATGATAAGGTGCCCGGTGCTTGAATCTGGTTATCCGGATGCTAAAATATGCGCGCCGAGAGTTTATGCACGATCTGCACATGCTATGAGAGGGTTTAAATGACCAAAGAAATGCAAACTTTAGCCTTAGTACCGCAAGGTAGTCTGGAAGCCTATATTCGGGCTGCCAATACCTATCCTATGCTGACAGCAGAGGAAGAGCGTGAGTTGGCTGAACGGCTGCATTACCAGGGCGATCTGGAGGCGGCTAAACAGCTAATCCTGTCTCACCTGCGCTTTGTTGCTCATGTTGCCCGTAACTATTCTGGCTACGGTCTGCCACAGGCTGACCTGATTCAGGAAGGTAATATTGGCTTGATGAAAGCAGTTCGTCGGTTCAACCCGGAAGTTGGGGTGCGTCTGGTGTCCTTCGCGGTACACTGGATCAAAGCAGAAATTCATGAATATGTTCTGCGCAACTGGCGTATTGTCAAAGTCGCAACCACCAAAGCACAGCGTAAGCTGTTCTTTAACCTGCGTAAAACCAAACAGCGTTTAGGTTGGTTTAATCAGGAAGAAGTTGAAATGGTTGCCAAAGAGCTGGGTGTGACCAGCAAAGACGTTCGTGAAATGGAATCTCGCATGTCCGCGCAGGATATGACTTTTGACCCAACTCCGGACGATGAAGTACGCGACGGTCAGTCTATGGCTCCCGTTCTGTATTTGCAGGATAAAACTTCTGATTTTGCCGATGGTATTGAAGAAGATAACTGGGAAAGCCACGCAGCGGACAAACTGACCTATGCGTTGGAAGGTCTGGACGAGCGTAGCCAGCATATTATTCGTGCCCGTTGGCTGGATGATGACAACAAATCTACTTTGCAGGAGTTGGCCGATAAGTACGGCGTTTCTGCAGAACGCGTTCGTCAGCTTGAAAAGAACGCGATGAAAAAGTTACGCATGGCTATCGAAGCCTAAGAGCAACATCCGCGTAAAGACAGAAAAGGGCGATAATTATTTATCGCCCTTTTGCTTTTCTGGTTTTCATCAATATTTTTTATATGATTTTCTTCCGAATTAGCTTTTAACTGCCATCCGTTCATTTCAATATTCGGTTTTTTGAGACGCCTATCGGTAACGGCGTTTGGATTTCCGTACACTATCGTAATACTTGTTTTCCCTTAATTCTCCAGCGTTTCCAGACAGGAAGCCCATGCGTCAAAACCATCTTGAAGAAACCACCGCCCGGCAGATTGTTCAGCGAGCCATGAGTATCATCCAGTACTCGGTTAATGTCATGAATGATAAGGGAATTATTATTGCCTCTGGAGATCCGCTGCGCCTTAATCAGCGCCATGAGGGGGCGGTGCTGGCTTTAATGGAAAATCGAGTGGTAGAAATTGATTGTGCTACTGCTGCCAAGTTGAAGGGAGTCAAACCCGGAATTAACCTGCCGATTATTTTTCACCAGCAGTTGGTGGGCGTCATTGGCATTTCTGGTGAACCGGCGCAGGTTCGCGCTTATGCCGAGTTAGTGCGAATGGCTGCAGAGCTGATTCTGGAACAGGCCGCCTTGCTGGAACAAACCCAGTGGGAAAAACGCTATCGGGAAGAGTTAGTCAGCCAATTATTGGCTGAGTATCAGCAAGACACATCAATAGGTTCAATGGCGGCCTATTTGGGGCTGAATTTAACCTTGCCGCGCATCGCTCTGATTATCCAACTGAATCAGCCAGATCATGAATCTCTGCGCCAGCTTATTGATGTGCTGGATGCGACTGGTCGTGATCATCTGGTTAGCATGAATGGTTTTAACCAATTAGTGATGCTCAAACCGCTGGCGTTGGCTGCTGGAGATAAGCCGTCGCGTCCTTTAAATAAGCAGCTTCAGCCCTTTGTGACTCAGCTTCAGGCGCGTTTCGATGTGCGCATTTTTGTCGGTGGCCAATTCCCCGGCGTTGAAGGTATTCGTCGCTCTTATCTCACCGCTCGTGCGGCGCAGGGAATGGCTGAACGGCTGGGGTTAAGGCATAAGACGCTGTATTACAACGATTACTCTTTACCGGCGTTGTTAGGGGAGTTTGCGGGGACTTGGCAGGCAGAGGAATTGGGCACCAGTTGGGCGCAGCTTTGCGCTGCGGATGGTAAAGGTGTACTAAGACAGACGCTGCAACAGTATTTTGATCAGAATTGTGATCTGTCTCAATCAGCCCGGCTGCTACATATTCATGTGAATACCCTACGCTATCGCCTGCAAAAAATAGAAGAAATAACGGGTTTAAAAATCAATCAGTTACCTTCTTTGTTGCGCTTGTATATCGGTCTGCAAATCTACGGCTGATTTGTGGCTTTCTACAATTACATCTCGTTTATCCTAGTTATTTTCTGGTCAATCCTACCATGCCTTTCTCCGGTGAAGTTTACATAATGCCGGCTCCTTACCCTGAAAAATAAAATTAGAAAGTACACTGGGAGCAGAACATGACAACGGTTTCAGCTTTAGGCGCGCTGGTGGCACTTATTGTCTCCATCGTGCTGATATTACGTAAAGTTCCGCCGGTTTACGGCATGATGGCTGGCGCGCTCGCCGGTGGGTTAGTCGGTGGTGCGGATCTGATTCAAACCGTCAGCCTGATGATCAGCGGCGCTCAGGGCATTACCAATGCGGTGCTGCGTATTTTGGCGGCCGGTGTGCTTGCCGGAGTGTTAATTGAATCCGGCGCGGCAAATACCATCGCAGAAACAATTGTGCGCAAAGTGGGTGAGAAGCGCGCGCTGTTGGCTTTGGCGGTAGCGACTATGCTGTTAACCGCCGTAGGCGTATTTATTGATGTAGCGGTGATTACCGTTGCGCCTATTGCTCTGGCGATTGCTCATCGAGCCGATATTTCCAAAATGGCTATTCTGCTGGCGATGATTGGCGGCGGTAAGGCGGGTAACGTGATGTCTCCGAACCCAAATACCATTGCGGCCGCAGACAGTTTCCATGTGCCACTGACCTCTCTGATGGCCGCCGGCATTATCCCCGGTTTGTTTGGCCTGGTTGTGGCCTATTATTTAGCTAAGCATCTGAAACACAAAGGCAGCAAGGTTAACGCCGATGAGCTGATTGTGCATGAAACCAACCAGCTTCCGTCCTTTACCGCTGCGATTTCGGCTCCATTAGTGGCTATCGCGCTGTTGGCTTTGCGCCCAATTGCGGGTGTTACCATCGATCCGTTGCTGGCTTTGCCTCTGGGTGGTTTGGTTGGCGCGGTGATCATGGGGCGCTGGCGCGAATCGAACCGCTATATGATTTCCGGTTTGAGTCGCATGGCACCGGTTGCCATTATGCTGCTGGGAACCGGTACTTTGGCGGGCATTATTGCTCATTCCGGCCTAAAAGACGTACTGATCGAAGGATTAACGGCATCAGGTATGCCTGCTTATCTGTTAGCGCCGATTTCCGGGGCGCTGATGTCGATGGCAACGGCGTCAACCACGGCGGGCACCGCGGTGGCTTCGGCGGTATTCAGTTCAACATTGTTGGATCTTGGCGTAACGGCACTGGCTGGCGCAGCCATGGTACATGCTGGCGCGACGGTACTGGATCACATGCCACACGGCAGTTTCTTCCATGCAACCGGCGGCAGCGTCAATATGCAGGTGCATGAGCGTTTGAAACTGTTGCCATACGAAACGTTGGTGGGCTTCACCATTGCACTGGTTTCCACGCTGATGTTCGGCGTATTTAACTTGGCGGGTTAACGAGGTATTTGATGAAAATTGTTATTGCGCCCGATTCATTTAAAGAAAGCCTGACGGCAATGCAGGTTGCTGAAGCTATCGAACAAGGTTTTCGCGAGATTTACCCGCAGGCAGATTACGTTAAATTACCCATGGCCGACGGTGGAGAAGGCACCGTTGAATCAATGGTCGCGGCGACCGGTGGCGATATTATTCAGGTTGAAGTCAGCGGGCCGCTGAGTCAGCCGGTGCAGGCTTTTTACGGCTGGCTGGGCGACGGTGAAACGGCGGTGATTGAAATGGCGGCGGCCTCCGGTTTGCATCTGGTGCGGCAGGAACAGCGCAATCCGCTGCACACCAGTAGTTTTGGCACCGGCCAGCTCATTCTGTCTGCGTTAGATAAAGGCGCGCGTAAAATCATTCTGGGAATTGGCGGCAGTGCAACCAACGATGGTGGCGCTGGCATGATGCAGGCGCTGGGCGCGTATTTTCTCGATGCTCAGGGCGAAGCGCTGCCCGGCGGCGGCGCGGCGCTAAGTCGATTGCATCATATTGATTTATCGGCGTTGGATGAGCGGTTGGCTCAGACCGAGATCATCGTAGCCTGTGATGTCGATAACCCGCTGTGTGGAGCGAAGGGCGCTTCTGCTGTATTTGGCCCCCAGAAAGGGGCAACGCCTGAGATGGTCAGCACGCTGGACGGCGCGTTGCGCCACTACGGTGAGCACATTGACGCATTGACGGGACGTTCAGTGATCGAAACGGCAGGAGCCGGTGCCGCAGGTGGTATGGGCGCGGCTTTGTTTGGTTTGCTCAACGCACAGCTTAAACCCGGTATTGAGATTGTTATTCAGGCATTAGGGTTAGCAGAGGCCATGAATGGTGCCGATCTGGTGATTACCGGGGAAGGCCGGATTGATAGCCAGACAATTCACGGTAAAACGCCAATTGGCGTGGCTCGGACCGCCAAAGCGCTAGGAATTCCGACTATTGCTCTGGCGGGAGGTATGACTCAGGACTATCAGGTAGTACATCAATACGGTTTAGATGCGGTATTCTCCGTGGTAAACCGTATTGTGACTTTACCCGAGGCGTTAGCGGAAGCGCAGGAAAATCTGCGCGTTACTGCACGCAACGTGGCCGCCGTATGGCGGATGGGCCAGCGGCTTTAACGCTGCCAGCCCTGCTCGCCAGAATGAAAACCACAGGCGAGCATAAATTGTTCCATTTCAGAGCGTCCAACACCAGGGACCTCGCCATAACTCAACTGCCAGTGCTGAACGGCTGGCAGTTGACGCAGGGTTTCTTCTACCAGATACAATCCCACGCCGCGACGACGGGTCACTTCCCGTACCAGTAAATCTTCTAGCTCCGCCCGCTCTGCACTCAGCCGGACTTTCACTGCTCCCAGCAATCTTTGGTTAAAACGTGCGGCAAATAGCGGCCGATCTGCATCAATCCAGCTCTGCCAGTCGGCGGGTTGCTGTTTTGGCCAGATTTTTGCCAGATCGATAAGATCTTGATGTGATAGCTGAGTTAAGCGCTCAATGGTCAATTTCATCGGGGATATTCCGAATAAAAAGTAGAGGGATAGTGTACTGGATCTGAGAGGAAGCGCATGTGTAAGTTTTTCTGTACGTGAACGGCGGAAAATGTTTTTCACGCCGCGCATTTTCCGAGTTAAAAATTAGTAAATGGAATGATAACCAGCACAACCCACTATCGATTGTGCAAATACCCTACAAATAGCACCTTATTTTATCTTGTTTGCACCGCTTGTTTCTGCTTGTCTGAGTTGATTTGCAGCATAAAACTCCTGTTTAATGGTCTGAAAAATAAAGTCTTATTAGAAAATATTGCCATATAAAAGACTAAATCATTATTACTTATGGATAAAAACTAAAAGTAGCGATGAATTGGCCCGGCAAACACAACAGTACGTTCACAATGACAGATGGGGAATGCGCGGATGAAATTGACAAAAAGTAAGGCGTTGCTGGCGGGCTGTATGGTTATGGCAATGAGCCATTCGGTGTTAGCGAAGGATATTAAGGTGGCTATCGTCGGTGCGATGTCTGGCCCGGTGGCACAATATGGCGATATGGAATTTACCGGTGCTCGTCAGGCTATTGCGGATATTAATGCCAAAGGTGGGATCAACGGCGATAAGCTGGTTGGCGTAGAATATGATGATGCCTGTGACCCGAAACAAGCGGTCGCCGTGGCAAACAAAGTGATTAACGATGGTATTCGCTATGTTATCGGCCACCTTTGTTCTTCTTCCACACAGCCTGCTTCAGATATTTATGAAGATGAAGGCGTGATTATGATCACCCCAGCGGCTACTAACGCAGATTTGACCACCCGTGGTTATAAAATGGTTCTGCGTACCACCGGTCTGGATTCTGACCAAGGGCCAACCGCTGCGAAATACATCCTCGAAACTATTAAGCCAAAACGTATTGCCGTAGTACATGACAAACAGCAATACGGTGAAGGTTTGGCACGCTCAGTTCGCGACAGCCTGAAAAAACAGGGCACTGACGTCGTGCTGTTTGAAGGCGTGACCGCGGGTGATAAGGATTTCTCAACGCTGGTGGCTCGCTTGAAGAAAGAAAACGTCGACTTCGTTTACTTCGGCGGTTACTACCCGGAAATGGGGCAAATTTTACGTCAGGCCAAGCAGGCTAACCTGGCCACCCGCTTTATGGGGCCAGAAGGCGTAGGTAACTCCTCGCTTTCCAATATCGCTGGCGCCGCCTCTGAAGGCATGTTGGTAACGCTGCCTAAACGTTACGATCAGGTTCCTGCCAACCAACCTATCGTCGATGCGCTGAAAGCCAAGAAACTGGACTCAACCGGCCCATTCGTCTGGACTACCTACGCGGCATTGCAATCGCTAACCACAGCAATGGAACGTAGCGGTAGCCAGGAGCCAGCCGATTTGGTGAAAGATCTGAAAACCGGTAAGCCGGTTGAAACCGTGATGGGGCCGCTAAGCTGGGATGAAAAAGGCGACCTGAAAGGTTTCGAATTCGGCATTTTTGAATGGCATGCCGACGGTTCTTCTACCGCCGTCAAATAACCACTCACGAAATATTCAGCAGTGAGGTTGCCTGTGATGGCAATCAGGCCCCTTTACCCGCAATGTATCCCCCGTCTCCGGGGGATGTTTCCTGCCATCATTGGTATGGAGCGGGTGGGAAGGGCGGCCAGGCAAGAGAATTAAGGGTTAGGCTATGTCAGAACAGTTTCTCTACTTTTTGCAGCAGATGTTTAACGGTGTCACCTTGGGCAGCACTTATGCGCTGATCGCGATTGGTTACACCATGGTGTACGGCATTATCGGCATGATCAACTTTGCCCACGGCGAAGTGTATATGATCGGTAGTTACGTCTCTTTTATCGTTATAGCCGCCCTAATGATGGTTGGGATTGACGCCAGTTGGCTGTTGATCGGTTCGGCTTTTGTTGTGGCCATTGTGATCGCCAGCGCCTATGGCTGGAGCATTGAACGGGTAGCCTACAAGCCGGTACGCAGCTCTAAGCGCTTGATCGCTCTGATCTCGGCAATCGGGATGTCTATCTTTTTGCAAAACTATGTCAGCCTGACTCAAGGATCGCGAGATTTGGCTCTGCCTAGTCTGGTCACTGGTCAGTGGACGCTGGCTGAAAGCAACGGTTTTGCTGCAACGATAAGCACGATGCAGCTTACCATCTGGATTGTGACTTTCCTCGCCATGCTGGCGCTGACGCTTTTTATTCGTTATTCCCGTATGGGGCGGGCCTGTCGAGCCTGTGCGGAAGATCTGAAAATGGCCAGCCTGCTGGGTATTAATACCGATAGGGTTATCTCCCTGACCTTTGTCATCGGCGCGGTGATGGCGGCGGTGGCTGGCGTGTTATTAGGACAATTCTACGGCGTAATTAACCCCTACATCGGTTTTATGGCGGGAATGAAGGCCTTTACTGCGGCGGTATTGGGGGGGATTGGGAGTATCCCCGGAGCGATGATTGGCGGGTTAATCCTCGGCGTAGCTGAAGCGCTCACCTCAGCTTATTTGAGTACAGAATATAAAGACGCAGTTTCATTTGCGCTGCTGATTGCCGTATTGCTGGTAATGCCGACAGGAATTCTGGGCCGTCCGGAGGTTGAGAAAGTATGAAGCAACTTAACTTCGTCAACGCGATTATCTCTACTTTCGTGATGCTGGTGCTGGCCTCGTTTCTGATGGGGCTACAATTGGCGCTGGACGGCACGCGTTTGGTGGTGCACGGCGCGGGTGAAGTGCGCTGGATGTGGATCGCCATTGGTTGTGCCGTGGTGTTTTTCTTCCAGTTATTTCGGCCGTTAATGCAACAAGGCATGAAGAAGATCTCTGGCCCAAGCTGGGTTTTACCGAGCTTTGATGCGACAACCACCAGACAAAAGCTGTTGGCTGCGCTGATTATCGTAGCGGCGGTGGTCTGGCCATTTCTGGTATCGCGCGGAACGGTTGATATCGCCACTCTAACGCTGATTTACATCATGTTGGGCCTGGGTTTGAACGTGGTGGTTGGTTTGTCTGGCTTACTGGTGCTGGGGTACGGCGGGTTCTACGCGATTGGCGCATATACCTACGCGCTACTAAATCATTATTACGGTCTGGGATTTTGGGAAAGTCTGCCGCTGGCAGGACTGGTGGCGGCCGCGTTCGGCTTTTTGCTCGGTTTCCCAGTATTACGGCTGCGGGGTGATTATCTGGCCATAGTCACGTTGGGTTTCGGCGAAATCGTTCGTATTTTGCTGTTGAATAATACTGAAATCACTGGCGGCCCTAACGGCATCGGCCAGATCCCTAAACCGACTCTGTTTGGTCTGGAATTCAGTCGTACGACCAAAGATGGCGGTTGGGATACCTTCCATAATTTCTTCGGTCTGGCTTACGACCCCGGTGACCGTATTATTTTCCTGTATCTGGTAGCGCTGCTGCTGGTAATACTGACGCTATTTATCATCAACCGCTTGTTACGTATGCCGTTAGGGCGGGCGTGGGAAGCGCTACGTGAAGATGAAATTGCCTGTCGCTCATTGGGTTTAAGCCCAACCAAAATCAAGCTGACCGCCTTTACCATCAGTGCAGCCTTCGCCGGTTTTGCGGGAACGCTGTTTGCCGCTCGTCAGGGCTTTGTCAGTCCAGAGTCCTTTACCTTTGTCGAATCGGCTTTTGTACTCGCCATCGTGGTATTAGGCGGTATGGGCTCGCAATTTGCAGTCATTCTGGCGGCGATTCTGCTGGTGGTATCGCGAGAGTTAATGCGTGATTTGAATGCCTACAGCATGTTGTTACTGGGGGCGTTGATGGTGTTAATGATGATTTGGCGTCCACAGGGATTGTTACCAATGAAACGCCCAGAGCTGAAATTAAAAGTAGCTGATGCGAAAGAAAAACAGGGGGAGCAGGCATGAATGCGCAACCTTTGTTAAGGGTAGAAGGGCTGTCGATGCGTTTTGGCGGGCTGCTGGCGGTCAATAACGTTAGGCTAACGCTAAATGAAGGTGAAATTGTTTCGCTGATTGGACCAAACGGCGCCGGAAAAACTACAATTTTCAACTGCTTGACTGGTTTTTATCGTCCAACCGGTGGCAGCATCCAACTACGTGATCGTCATCTCGAAGGTTTACCGGGTCAGGCTATCGCCCGAATGGGGGTGATTCGTACCTTCCAGCACGTGCGTTTGTTCCGTGAAATGACGGTGATTGAAAACCTGCTGGTGGCACAACATCAGCACCTAAAAAGTGGCGTATTTGCCGGATTGCTGAAAACACCGGCGTTTCGTCGGGCGGAAGCAGACGCGCTGTCTCGTGCCGCGACATGGCTGGAACGAGTTGGTTTACTGGCGTTCGCTAATCGGCAGGCAGGAAATCTGGCTTATGGTCAGCAGCGGCGTCTCGAAATTGCTCGCTGTATGGTCACGCGGCCGGAACTGCTAATGCTGGATGAGCCAGCGGCTGGCTTGAATCCAAAAGAAACTGACGAGCTCAATCAACTGATTATGGAACTGCGGGATCATCATCAGGTTTCGGTGCTGTTGATTGAACATGATATGAAGCTGGTGATGGGCATTTCCGATCGCATTTACGTGGTGAATCAGGGAACGCCGTTGGCGCAGGGTACTCCGGCGGAAATTCGCAATAATCCGGATGTCATCCGGGCCTATTTGGGTGAATAAAGTGGGTGAGGCTTAATATGTTGTCATTGAATCAGGTTTCAGCCCACTACGGCAAAATTCAGGCTTTGCATCAGGTAAGTCTGCATATTCAACAGGGTGAGATTGTCACGCTGATTGGCGCAAATGGGGCAGGGAAAACCACTCTGTTGGGCACGCTGTGCGGCGAACCTCGCGCCACGGAAGGCACTATTCATTTCCTCGACCGGGAGATTACCGATTGGCAAACCGCACGAATAATGCGTGAGGCTATCGCTATCGTACCTGAAGGACGGCGGGTATTTTCTCGCATGACGGTGGAGGAAAATTTGGCGATGGGCGGCTTCTTTGCCAACCGTGAGCAGTATCAGCAACGTATTGAGCGTGTTTATGATTTATTTCCGCGCTTGCACGAAAGGCGAATCCAGCGCTCCGGAACGATGTCCGGTGGCGAGCAGCAAATGCTGGCTATCGGGCGCGCCTTAATGAGTCAGCCCAAGTTGTTATTGCTGGATGAACCTTCTCTGGGATTGGCGCCGATTATTATTTTGCAGATCTTCGATACTATTCAGCAACTTCGTGAGGAAGGCATGACTATCTTCCTGGTAGAGCAGAACGCGAATCAGGCTTTAAAGCTGGCGGATAGAGGCTATGTGTTGGAAAACGGGCGCATCGTACTGGAAGATACCGGTGCAGCTTTATTAGCCAATGAAGCGGTACGTTCGGCTTATCTGGGGGGATAATTCCTTCGAAGGCTCGGTTTTATCGAGCCTTTTTCGCTCAGTTTAGACGCTCGTCGGTCAAGAGTGCGGCGTAATAGTAAAAGACAATGTATCGGAATAAAGGCCCTGTTCGGTACTGTCAGTCGGGAATAGCGTGATTCTTGGTGACCAGCAGATTTTTTTCCTCCAGCCGCCTCCCGTTGGAGTTTGTTGTTTGAGATTTATGGTGTAGGAACCGGGCAGTGTAAAGCTGGAGCCAGTGTTATCCTCTAGCTCAACCGCATAGTGGATCTGCTTATCGGAGTCTTTCATCAGGCTAAAATGGTTATTCGACTGCGTGGGATTTTTGCCGGTAGCCGTTATGGTATAGCTCGGATTATCTATTCCTAATGGCGGATAATTCAGGCAAAGAATACTTCTTATGGGATAAATCATTTGAGCCGTTAGCCCATTTTTTTTATGTGAGTTGAGCCGATATAAATCAATAGGCTTGAGTTGCCAGACGGCGGAATTCAGCTTGAACTGAGGATCGACATATAATGCCGCTGGAGCTTGTACCGTTTGGATATTAACTGTGTCGCAGGTATTTCCATCGCGCCCAAAGGTAACGGCATTCTCATCAATTAACCGATAGATTTTATCACCGACGGAATACTGGTAACCCAAAGTTGCATTAACGGCCAAATACTTTAGATCTTTGGTGGGGGTTTCGAGCGTAATCTTCATTTGTTGCTGGAACGGCACATCGTGCGTAAAGACAAGTTTGTTGTGGTCTTCAAATCTGGTGGGTTGTTCGCCGTTTAAGCTACTTTCTGAAATGTTGTATTGCACTAAGTCTTTATGACCTTCCTCGTCGAAAAAAAATAAATTTAGTACCGTAGCTTCCGGTTGGTCTGGGATGGGTATGTCCTCGTTTAGATTAAACCTGTCGCGTAGAATTTCTTTTAATTTAACGTCATGAACAAAGGCGTGAAAACTGATCTTAATAAATCTGTTATTTAGACTGAGCGCCATCCGACAATTGGTATAACTATGGGAAAGCGGCGTTACTGTTGTGGCAATTTGAGCCACAGCCGCTGTCGAAGTAAAAGCCAGCGCGCCTACGCAGCAGCAAAATTTTCGATAATTCGCAGTTTTTTTCATCATTCTTCCCTGTCTGATGTATGCATATTTAGTAGGAATATTATGATTCCGTCTCAAAAATCAAACTTAAAACCCCTTGATATAATCCTGCGGTATGACTTCCGACGGGCGGTTTGGCCGAAATATCTAAGGTATAAGTATCGGTATTCCATCCCCCGAACCTATTGGTCGGGTAAAAGATAAGTGGGGGGGATTTTTCATCGGGAATGATTTGTAAGGATGCTGAGTAATCGCCCCAGCGAACTTCTGCCGGTGAGAATGCTTTATTTGCACCGTCCTTATTTTGGGATTTCTGTAAAATAAGTGGCTGCTGTTGCCAGACTCTGAATCCTCCCCCTCCTTTCACACGCCGGACTTTTACAGCAACACAGGTTTGCGCGTGATAGATTCTTTTTTCCGGCTTCAGAGAGCGCTTTAAACTTATATTGTTGAGCCGCTCCCCGTTGCATTTCTCAATAATGATTTTTGGTTGTTCGGTTATTTCCACGCTGACATCAATATCCCCAATGGGAATAGAATTGGCAGCTATCGCCGGAAATGACATTGTAAAAAATAATAATGCGAATTGAACAGGGTGAATCTTCATAAAACCTCCTATTCTCCGCTACGTTTGCAGGGAAGCGTAACGGATTGCCCATCGACTGTTGCCGTTACTTCACGTCCCTTGAGCTGCCGCTGTTGGTTGGGATAGAGATTAAAATCGGTATTGGGCGATAAATTTTGCCAGCGCTGGCGGATATTTCCCCGGTTATACAATGTCACGCCTTCTGCGTCGCAGCGGTGATGCCAGCGCGATTCTGGCTTTTGGGGCAGGTGTCGAATCAGCCCCATATACGCGATTTGCACGCCAATCACTGAGCCAGATTCACCCTGCGTTTTCAGATTCTGCTTAGGTATGACGCTCAATCGATAAACCTGCTCTTTAGTCGGTTTTCCGAGCGCTTTTAGCGTAATTTTTCCGCTCTGATTGGCTCCCAGCGTTAATTTCATTGGCGCGGCGAATAATAATGGTTGGGCGATCATGCCTAGCGGAGTTAAAGACTCTTGCTCTGGCGGAACACCGGGGTTATTCAGGCGATATAATTCAATGGCTACGTATTGGGTGCTTTCCCCGGTATTGATTACCTCAATGTGAGTCTCCTCAGCCTCTACTTTTACAATGTGCGGGCGTAAATCAATGGCGCTGATCGTTTCGAACGGTAAGGCTATTAATATTGACGATAATAGTAAGGTCAGAATGCTGTCATTCGCAGTCATAGTTAATTGTCTCGCCATCCACCTTTCCTGATAGTTTTCTCACTGGAGTAAGATAAGGAACACCAGGATAGATATTCTTACTGCTTATGATTTCTTTTTTAGCCCCCCTGTCATTTGGTGCCGACGCATCGTTTAGGTCGGTGAATTTGCGGTGAATATTGCCTTTTGCTATGAGTTGGACGTTACCCTTAACGCATATGTAAGGCTCCTCCCCCTTCAACTGTGCCGCTTTTTCCGGTACGTGGTGTATCAATACGCCATAACCCACGCTGATAACCATTGGAGCACTGATATCTTTTGCTGGCTCTGTCGAATGGCTGGCAGCTTTCAGGTTGTGTACCGGTTTGAGATACAGCCGATAAAGCGTTTCCTGCTGAGGGCTCTTGAGCGGGATAATGGAAACCTCGCGTTCCTGATTGGGAGCCAGGGTGACGCGGGTTGGATTAAAAATCATCTCTGGATGTTTAATTTCCCCAATCGGCGTTTTTATTTCTTTAGCCTCGCCGGGGTTCTCCACTTTGACCAAAGAAACCTCCAAGAACAGTGGATTATCACCACTGTTAAAGACCCGGATCTTCTGTGATTTCTGTATTCCTTCAACAGTCACGCGCGTTGGGTCTGCGATGAGATTAGCAAAGGCCAGATTATTGCTAGCAGATAAAAGCAAGAGTAGGGAGAGTGATAAATATCGAGGCATCGTTATTTCCTTATTCATGAAGCCGGCCATAATTATGAAACCAATGGCTAGTTTGGGTGGCAAAGATAGTAATGGTTACGTTGTTGGCTTAAATCACACAGAAAACTGCCGGTTTCATTTTTCACCTTGATGTATTTCAATACTTTTCCAGAAGAAATAGAGAACAGGCCGTTGGGATGAACCTCATCGCCGGTTTCGACAATGGTGCCGGAGACCGGCTGGTTTTCCTGGGTTCTAAAGAAACCGTTGTATAGCAGAGTGAGTTGAATATCGGCTTTGGCCGAGAAAACCTGCCCCGGATGAGCATGCATTATGTTGACCGGCAGATTAATATGCATATCCATATCACTGCGGCTGGTTTGAATGTCGGCAAAGCTCTGGTGGTTATAAAGCGGCACGGGTATAGCGGTCGTACTGCCGCCGGTGACCGGTTGACCTTGAACTCTAAAGCTATAAGGCGCGCCAATTTCCGGCGTGGTGACCAGCATGGCTCCGCCACCGGAGCCGGCTGGCCCCAAAGCAATCCCCTGAGTATTGGCCGCGAACATACCGCTGTAACGAAGGCCGCCGAACATGGTTTGATTGTTCGCTCCCACATCGATGGACAAATTACCTCGGGAGCCCTGCCGGGATACTGTGCTGCTCATACTATGGTTTTTGCCACTCAGGGTACTATTGAGGCTTAAACCGGAGCCGCCGTCATCATTTTGGCGGTAATGATCATAATCAATACCGTTGGTTAACTGCTTATTGGCATAAATACTGGTCAGGCGAATATTATGTTGCTGGAGCATTAATCTGGCGTTGAAAAACAGGCCGTAGTCATTGGCGCGGTTATTTCGCCACTCTTTCTTGGCGCCTATCGAAAAATTAATACGATACTGAGGTCGTTGCCAGTGCCAATCACTTTGCAGGCGATGCTGAGAGCGATTCGCCGATTGATTAAAATTGTAGCTCAGAGCCGTTGGGCCAAAATGGCGACCATAAGAAAATGCGCTGCTGCTTCCCATTGAGGTATAGCGGGAAACATCCGGTGTTTGATAGCGGGAAATTGACCAGCGTCCCAGCGTTTTATTACCACCGCTCAGCCGTAGGTAGCCACCAAAACCCTGCTCGCCGCTCATCAGGCCTAGCGTCGGAGCGATATCCATACTCCACAGAAACATTGGCCGCGAGATATTGCCGTCTACAGCCCAGTGTTTATCGTTATCCATCAACAAGCTGAGATTAGAATTAAACCACGGAGTGAGAAAGCTGCGCCCCAGCTGTAACAGATAAGCCGTTGGGGGATTTTTTTCTTTAAATTTTGTGGGTTGAGATTGACCGAAAGTGGCAAACCAACCGCTATTACCACCAAAACTGATATTGGCGATCGGCATAGTTTCCCGGCTAATTTCGCGGCCAGAACGATCGATTAAACGAATATCGGCGTTGTAATAGCCTGACGGTAATTGGTTGTAGCTGATTTCATTACGCCCTAACTGAGCGGGGAAGCGGCGGATAAACTGATCGTCACGGTAAATATCGAAATCTCCCGGCTGAGCGGCGTACAAAATCAATGTTCCTGCGGAAGTGGTTTTCTCCGCCATATAACTTTGGCTTCCGAAAGTGACAAACCGATCGAGTCCAGGCGAGATCAGGGTTTGGACTCTGGCCGCACCGTTATCCAGATGATTCTTTCGGCCAGCGCGTAAATACAGCGAAGAGAAATTCTTTTGCAAATACCAGCTTTGCCCGATCCCTTTGTGTGTTTCACCCTGATGCCACATTTGTTGTACATTGGCGGTTTTATTATAAAACCAGCTCAGGTATCCAAAGGATTGAAAGGGAAGGCCGATATAACCCTGACCATTGGCCGATATGGCGCGATAATGATTGTCTGCCACACGTAAATTCAGTGATTGGTTATGAACCATTCCCCAAGTGGTTGAGGGCATCAAATAATCAAGGGATTTATCTCTAATTATTAATAGATTGTTTACTTTATCCAATGTAACCCGATAACCGGATAATAAATAATCGCACCCTGATTTACATTCATTATAGGCAATCTGTGGGAGCAATTTATCTAATACTGAAATGGTTTCATGGCTGATACCGTTATTTAAGAAAATTTCTTTATCGAAAGAAATCTCTTTTGATTGAGATGAGTAATGAAGCGGCGCAGGTAGATGTTTCCCATTCACCAAGCCCAATAAACTTTTCGATGAATCTTCATCTATAGCTGTAAATCCCGGCGGCGGTAAATGTTCGATCAGCACTTTGCTACAAGCATAAAAAGGCATCGTCATAAGATTAAATAAAATAATCCCACTGAATATCCGACTGGCGATTAATACCATTGGATTCCATTCCATTATTCATGGTGATAATTTCCATTTCATTTTTAAATAGCGGAGAAGAAATCTCCGCTATTTAATATTAACACTAGAGACTAATTAACCGTCGGTTAAGCAGCAGATTCCAGCATTAGCGGGATAACGCCGGTATATCTTTCACCTGTTGCAGCATTCTGAGGAACCGTTGCGTTAACGATCAGGTCAAGATCGACATCCTTATTAAATATAGTTGCCTGCCCCACACCTACTTCTAATTCAAGACCATCGAGGTTTACCCTGAGATCTGTAAATCTTTTTTCATTTTGGGCACCCTCGTTAGCTATTAACGTTGGCTCGCTTTCCAGATAAATGCTAACCCCGGTATCGGCTGGGTTTGCACTTCTAAGCTGAACAGTTTGAGTTGATGAATAAACGGGGTTGTTATAGTCGTTTAGATTGCGAGTTAACGTTATGCTACTCAGCTTTGCATTGCGTGAATCAACTAAAGACACGAAATCGGTGATTTCTGCATCTATATCTATATTCTGTTGAGTGTAATCGGCATAGGCAGTGAAACTGGTTAAAGCAGCAAACATTAAGGCGGATAGGGTTAATTTTTTCATTATTAATTCCTTGTATTATAATATAACATTGAATTTCCTTATGCAGAGTTTATAACGGTGTTTTATTGATGATTTAAATGAAAGCCGTTAACTCTGTGCGGGACAAACACTAGCATAATTAATATCTTTTCCTCAAGGCGACATATTGTTTCTTTATCTTATTTTTTATTTTCATTTTTTGATTTGATTTCGAATTTATTATACATAGATTTTTATTATTTAATTATTTTCAATTAATGACGTGCCGTTACTTTCATTTAAATATATTACTGTTGGCTAATTTGTTTATTTGTCGATAATTGTTTTTATTTTGTCATTTCTTTGTCGCTTCATTGTCATAAAAATATTATTTTTCTGTCACTAATCGATGTCATGTTTGCTTTCGAACAAAAACTGATTTATTTCGCTCACGCGTGACCCTTTATTCATTATACGCGCGGGCCATACTTATTGATTCAGGGGCTAGACATGTTCTATCAGACTCTCCGTAAAACCGCTATTGGCGCTGCGCTCACTTTGGCATTGAGTGCCAATGCGCTCGCAGCGACAGAAATACCTTTTTGGCACTCTATGGAAGGGGAGCTAGGTAAAGAGGTTGATTCTCTAGCCCAGCGTTTTAATCAGGCTCATCCCGACTATAAAATTGTCCCTGTGTATAAAGGTAATTACGAGCAGAATCTTGCCGCGGGGATTGCCGCATACCGTTCGGGTAAGGCGCCAGCAATTTTGCAGGTTTATGAAGTCGGCACCGCTACCATGATGGCCAGTAAAGCGATAAAACCGGTCTTTGAAGTATTTAAAGAGTCCGGTGTGAATTTTGATGAGTCGGTGTTCGTTCCTACGGTCGCGGGTTATTACACTGACGCTAAAACCGGCCACTTATTATCCCAGCCGTTTAACAGCTCAACGCCGGTGCTGTATTACAACAAAGATGCGTTTAAAAAAGCCGGTCTGAACCCGGATCAGCCGCCAAAAACCTGGCAGGAACTGGCGGCAGATACTGAGAAATTACGCGCAGCCGGTATGACCTGCGGTTACGCCAGCGGCTGGCAAGGCTGGATCCAGATTGAAAACTTCAGCGCTTGGCACGGTCAGCCGATCGCCAGCAAAAATAACGGTTTTGACGGCATGGATGCGGTTCTTGAGTTCAACAAATCCCTACAGGTCAAACATATCCAGCTGCTGTCTGATATGAATAAGAAAGGTGATTTCACCTATTTTGGCCGTAAAGATGAATCTACCGCCAAGTTCTATAACGGCGACTGCGCTATGACTACTGCCTCCTCCGGTTCGCTGGCGGATATTCGTCACTACGCAAAATTCAATTACGGTGTGGGCATGATGCCTTACGACGCCGATGCTAAAAATGCGCCGCAGAACGCCATTATCGGCGGAGCCAGTTTGTGGGTCATGAATGGCAAAAATCCAGAAACTTACAAAGGCGTAGCCGAATTCCTGCAATTCCTGGTACAGCCGGAAATTGCCGCAGAATGGCATCAGAAAACCGGCTATCTGCCGATTACCACCGCCGCCTACGAACTGACCAGACAACAGGGCTTCTACGATAAGAATTCGGGGGCAGACGTTGCCACACGCCAAATGTTGAACAAGCCGCCGTTGCCTTATACCAAAGGTCTGCGTCTGGGCAACATGCCGCAAATCCGTACCCTGGTTGATGAGGAACTGGAAAGCGTATGGACAGGTAAGAAGACGCCGCAGGAAGCGTTAGACAACGCGGTAAAACGCGGTGACGTGCTGCTACGCCGCTTCGAACAAGCCAATAAGTAATTTAATTCTTCGGTGATAAACCGGAGAACACCGCCTCGCGGATAGCTGCATAGGGTTATCCGCGAGCGTGGTGTGAAGAGTTCAACATTGCAAAGAGTTAATCGGTTATGAGTACGTCCCGCCCCGGTTTTTCCTGTAGTTGGCTACCTTATTTGTTGGTACTGCCGCAGTTATTGATTACCGCCATTTTCTTCCTGTGGCCCGCGGTAGAAGCGCTGTGGTATTCGGTTCAGTCTCTCGATCCTTTCGGACTTTCCAGTGAGTTTGTCGGGCTAAGCAATTTTAGCCAGCTATTTCAGGACGAATACTATCTGGCCTCTTTCTATACCACTCTGATTTTCAGTGGATTAGTGGCTGGAATCGGTCTGGCCGTTTCGCTGTTTTTTGCCGCTTTGGTGGATTACGTCCTGCGCGGCAGCCGTATTTATCAAACGCTGCTTATTTTGCCTTACGCGGTTGCTCCTGCGGTCGCTGCGGTGCTGTGGATTTTCCTGTTTAGCCCCGGACTTGGGTTGATTACTCACTTTCTTGGGCTGTTGGGCTACAGCTGGAATCATGCCCAAAATAGCGGTCAGGCGATGTTTTTAGTGGTACTGGCCTCAGTTTGGAAGCAAATCAGCTATAACTTTTTGTTTTTCCTTGCGGCATTACAGTCCATTCCTCGTTCACTGGTTGAGGCCGCGGCGATTGATGGCGCAGGGCCGGTTAGGCGCTTCTTTAATATTGTGCTGCCGTTGATTTCCCCTGTGAGTTTTTTCCTGCTGGTGGTCAATCTGGTATATGCCTTTTTCGATACATTCCCCGTTATTGATGCCGCTACCGGCGGTGGCCCAGTGCAGTCCACGACTACATTGATTTATAAAATCTATCGCGAAGGTTTCGCCGGGTTGGATCTCTCCAGCTCCGCCGCTCAATCCGTAGTGTTAATGCTATTGGTGATAGGTTTAACGGTGATTCAGTTCCGCTTTGTTGAACGTAAGGTGCGTTACCAATGATTGAGAACCGCCGAGGGCTGGATATTTTCTGCCATGTGATGCTGATTATTGGCGTGCTGCTGATTTTATTCCCGCTGTATGTCGCTTTTGTTGCCGCTTCTCTGGATGACCAACAGGTGTTTCAGGTGCCGATAACGCTGGTTCCTGGCTCTCATTTGTGGCAAAACATCAGCAATATCTGGCACGGGGGCGTGGGCAGCAACGGCACTCCCTTTGGGCTGATGCTGTTTAACAGTTTTGTGATGGCATTTGCCATTACCGTTGGGAAAATTACGGTGTCGATTCTCTCCGCCTACGCCATCGTTTATTTCCGTTTCCCGCTGCGCAATCTGTTTTTCTGGCTGATTTTTCTCACCCTAATGCTGCCGGTGGAAGTGCGAATCTTTCCGACTATTCAGGTGATCGCCAACCTGAATATGTTGGACAGTTACACCGGATTAACGCTGCCGCTAATGGCTTCCGCGACGGCCACCTTCCTGTTTCGCCAATTCTTTATGACTTTGCCGGATGAACTGCTGGAAGCGGCGCGCATTGATGGCGCCGGTGCGATGCGATTTTTCTGGGACATCGTATTGCCGCTGTCAAAAACCAATCTGGCGGCGCTGTTCGTTATTACCTTTATCTACGGCTGGAATCAGTATCTGTGGCCGATATTGATTACCAGCGATGCCTCGATGGGCACTGCCGTAGCCGGTATCCGCAGCATGATCTCCAGTTCGGGCGCGCCGACCCAATGGAATCAGGTGATGGCGGCCATGATTCTGACGTTAATTCCACCGGTTGCGGTGGTTCTTCTGATGCAGCGCTGGTTTGTGCGCGGTCTGGTAGACAGTGAGAAGTGATCTGATATGGCATGTTTAAAGCTTCAGGCAGTAAGTAAATCCTATGACGGTGTGACGCCGGTGATCAAAACCATCGATCTAGACGTCGCCGACGGCGAATTTATCGTGATGGTTGGCCCTTCCGGCTGCGGAAAATCCACTTTGCTACGAATGGTTGCCGGGCTGGAGGCGACCACCAGCGGCGATATTTATATTGATAATCGTCGGGTGACTAATCTGGAACCCAAAGATCGCGGTATCGCTATGGTATTCCAAAACTATGCTCTTTATCCCCATATGAGCGTCTACGACAATATGGCTTACGGCCTGAAAATCCGCGGATTTGGCAAAGAGCAAATACGCCAGCGGGTAGACGAAGCGGCGCGAATCCTGGAGTTGGAACCGCTGTTGCAACGCAAACCCCGCGAATTATCCGGCGGACAGCGCCAGCGCGTGGCGATGGGGCGAGCTATCGTGCGGGAACCTGCGGTTTTTCTTTTCGATGAGCCATTGTCGAATCTGGATGCCAAGCTGCGGGTACAAATGCGTCTGGAGCTACAGCAATTGCATCGTCGATTAAAAACCACCAGTTTATATGTCACTCACGATCAGGTAGAGGCTATGACGTTGGCCGAGCGGGTCATTGTGATGAATAAAGGCGTAGCGGAACAAATCGGTACGCCGAGCGAAGTGTATAAGCGGCCGGCCAGCCTGTTTGTCGCCAGTTTTATTGGTTCTCCGGCGATGAATTTGTTAGCGGGCAGCGTTAGCGCCAACGGCGAGCAGTTTTTACTGAACGACGGAACTTGTATCCCGCTTGAGCATGCTAAACCGGAATGGGCGGATCGGCGGTTGACCTTGGGTATCCGACCAGAGCATATTCAACTCAGTACGTTAGAGCAGGGCGGAGTAGCGCTAAACTTGCTAACGCTGGAATTGCTAGGGGCGGATAATCTGGCTCATGGACGCTGGGATGGACAGGGTGTGATTGCTCGTCTTTCCCATGAGAATATGCCAGATGTGGGCAGTACCTTATATGTCACGCTGCCCGCGCAAGCGCTGCATTTTTTTGATACCGAAAGCGGATTACGGATGGAATGATGAATATAAACTGGCCTTATCCTCCCATTGTTGCTCATCGCGGCGGTGGTTCACTGGCTCCAGAGAATACGCTGGCGGCCATTGACGTCGGCGCGCGCCATGGCCACAAAATGATTGAGTTTGACGCCAAACTTTCTCAGGACGGCCAGATATTTTTACTCCATGACGATACGCTGGAGCGCACCAGCAACGGCTGGGGCGTTGCGGGGGATTTGCCCTGGGATAAATTGGTTCAACTCGATGCCGGTAATTGGTTTAGCTCAGCGTTTAAGGATGAGCGGCTGCCTTTGCTGTCTGAAGTGGCGGCGCGCTGCGCTGAGCACGGTATGGCGGCGAATATCGAAATAAAACCCACCACCGGCGTAGAAGCTTACACTGGCCGCGTCGTTGCGCTGGCGGCTCGGTTGTTGTGGGAAGGTCAGGCTATTCCTCCGTTGCTTTCCTCTTTTTCTGTTACCGCGCAGGAAGCGGCGCAGGAAGCGGCCCCAGAACTGCCACGCGGGCTGTTACTGGACGAATGGGATGAAAACTGGTTTGAGCTGACGCGGCGTCTGAACTGCGTATCTTTGCATATTAATCATAAACAGCTGACGGCGGAGCGCGTGGCGCTATTGAAAGCCGCCGGATTGCATATTTTGGTGTATACGGTGAATAAGCCGGAGCGGGCGCGGGTATTGTTAGATTGGGGCGTTGACTGTATCTGCACCGACCGTATAGATTTGATCGCAGTGGATTTTGCCGAACGCTGACCCGTCAGACTCCTGTTGGTATTAGGTCAGCCTCCGTTATCAGGCGGGCTGACCCTAACCCGCGACAGGAATATTATTCATGCCCGCCTTTATCTTTTCCCTCTGGCATCAGATCTTGTTGTCTATGCCGTTATTTGTATTGTTGGTTCTGGGATATGGGTTGGTCAGAATCGGAAAATGGACGTCAAACATTACCGATGGCCTGACGCGCTTCGTTTTTTCCCTCGCTTTACCGGCCATGCTATTCCGGATGATGAGTAATTTTGCCGATCGGCCTGCGGTAGACGCGCGCCTGCTAATCGCCTTTTTCGGCAGTTGTCTGTTGGTGTTTATTCTTGGGCGAATCATTGGCCGGCGGGTATTCAAGTTGGACGGTGTTTCCGGCTCGGTATTCGCTTTGGGCGGCATATTTTCCAATAACGTGATGCTGGGTTTACCCATAGCCACTTTGATGCTGGGGGAAGAATCTATTCCAGCGGTGGCGTTGGTTTTAGTGTTTAACGGTCTGATTTTATGGACGTTAGTCACGGTGTCGGTGGAATGGGCGCGTAACGGTTCGCTGACGGTGCAAGGCTTTGCCAAGACCGCGCGCAGTGTTTTAACCAACCCGCTGATTATTGGCATTATCTCCGGCACTTTATTCAGTCTGACAGGATGGAAATTGCCGCCGATGATCGATCAGCCGGTCAGTATGTTGGGGCAGGTTGCGCCGCCGCTGTCATTGGTGGTACTGGGTATGGGATTGGCGGAATACCGTGTCAGCGATGGCTGGCGTATCAGCAGTGCGATGTGTTTTCTGAAGCTGATCGTTCAGCCATTGGCGGTGTGGGTTCTAGCATGGGCCATGGGCTTACCACCGCTGGAAACTCAGGTGGTGGTATTGCTTGGCTCGATGGCGACCGGAGTCAACGTGTATCTGATGTCGCGACAATTTAACGCATTGACCGGCCCGGCCGCTGCCAGTTTAGTGATGTCTACCGCGTTGGCTGCAATAACTACGCCGCTGATTTTAACACTAATGGGCGTGAGAATCTGAGCGTTATTGGGCAGGTTTTACCGGCTGAATACTCGGTACCGTTGGCGTCGTTCGCTTGAAAGGATCGGCGGGGGGAGCAATCGGAGCCACCGGTGTTGGCTGTAACAAACGGCGCTGATCCTGCGAATATTGATATTGCTGCTGCAAGCGGCGCTGTTCTTGCTGTTGATTTATCAAAGTTCGCTGCTGTTGGTGCAGTTCACTTTGTTGATTTAATACGCGCTGTTGCTGCTCCAAAGGCGTTGGCGTCAGGCTGTTTTGTGCCAATACTACGGTGGGCAGAAGTAGAGCGCCCAGCAGAAAATGTATTTGTCTCATCTTAAATTCCTTATTTCTGGTTGCCAGAATCTGCGAAAGACAATCAATCGAACAATAATTATGCATACGTCAACCATGTTGGTGCAAAATTCAGCTCTCGCTTCCGATACAATTGGTTTTTATTTCTTCGATGAGCTTAACCTATCGTGTTGTTATTGGTTATTACCACTATCTTGTGGGCATTTTCTTTCAGCTTAATCGGCGAATATCTGGCGGGTCAGGTCGATAGCTGGTTCTCCGTGCTGATGCGCGTTGGTTTAGCCGCCGTGGTTTTCCTGCCGTTTATTCGCTGGAAGAATATTCAGGGCAGAGTGATTGCGCTGTATATGGCCGTTGGCGCTATTCAGTTAGGTATTATGTACCTGTTCAGCTTCCGTGCTTATTTGTATCTCAGCGTGCCGGAGTTCCTGCTGTTTACCGTGATGACGCCGCTGTATGTCACTCTGATTTATGATCTTCTCCGCGGTCAGCGGCTACGCTGGGGTTATGCACTCAGTGCTTTATTAGCGGTAGTGGGCGCGGCTATCATTCGTTATGACCATCTGAGCGAGCATTTCTGGCTGGGATTGGCTTTAGTTCAGGCGGCGAATGTTTGTTTTGCTATTGGACAGGTTGGCTACAAACGCCTGATGGAAGTGCATCCGATTCCGCAGCACACCGCTTTTTCCTGGTTTTATCTGGGAGCCTTGTTGGTCGCAGTCGTCGCTTGGTTCGCCTTTGGTAACGCAAATAAACTCCCAACCACCGAGTTGCAGTGGGGCGTTTTGATTTGGCTGGGCGTTGGAGCTTCCGCACTGGGTTATTTTATGTGGAACTACGGTGCCACGCAGGTTGATGCGGGCACCCTCGGCATTATGAATAATGTCCATGTTCCTGCTGGCCTATTGGTCAACCTGGCTATCTGGCAGGAAAAACCGCATTGGCCGAGCTTTATTATTGGTGGGACGGTGATAATGGCCTCTCTGTGGGTACACCGGCGTTGGGTCGCTCCGCATTCTTTACAAAAGGTAGATGAGCGCAAGCGTGCTGACGCGCCGAACGAATAAATGCTTCCGTTACCGGCTGGCGCTGCTCTCCGTCACGGACAGCGGCGTACAGTCGGCTCCATAGACCTTCCCCCAGTGTTTTCGTTACGACTAAACCCTGACGTTCAAAACTCTCCACCACCCAATGCGGCAAAGCGGCAATACCCATACGTGCGGACACCATTTGGATCAATAACAAGGTGTTATCGACATTTTTTAGCGCGGGGCTAACGCCTGCTGGCTGTAGGAAATGACGCCAAATATCCAGGCGTTGGCGCTGAACCGGATAAATCATCAGAGTTTCATCGGTTAAATCTTCTGGTTCAATGCGTGCTTTCGCTGCCAGCGGATGATCCGGCGACAGCACCAGACGGACTTCAAAATCAAACATTGGCGAGTAATGCAAACCGCTGCGGGGCAGAATGTCAGACGTCAGTACCAGATCAAGTTCACCTTGTTGTAGCGCGGGCTGCGGATCAAAAGTGACCCCTGATTTGAAATCCATCGCGACCTGCGGCCAGTTCTGGTGAAAATTGTCCAAAGCTGGAGTTAGCCACTGAATACAACTATGGCATTCAATAGCGATCCGCAGGGCCGTTTGATGGGGTTCTTTGCAGGTTTGCAGTGCCTGTTTGATTTGCGGCAAGACTTGCTCGGCCAACTGCAAGAGAATTTCTCCCTGAGTAGTGAAACGCAGAGGCTGGCTTTTACGTACAAACAAACGGAACCCCAGACGCTGCTCCAAATCACTGAACTGATGTGACAGGGCAGATTGGGTTTGATGAAGTTGTGTAGCTGCCGCAGCCAGCGATCCGGTATTACGCAGGGCTTGCAGTGTGCGTAAGTGTTTCAGTTCGATCATGAGAGTCCTTCACAGTGACAGTGAAAAAATTGCGCTTGTGGTTAATACAGTACCTGCTGATTATGGATGTGTAAACATCTGGATGGCTAAATGGAGAGTATGACGATGGCAATTTTAAATCACACACTGGGTTTTCCACGCGTTGGTCTGAAACGTGAACTAAAAAAAGCACAAGAAAGTTACTGGGCAGGCAACATCACGCAGGAAGAATTGCTCAATGTGGGGCGCGAATTGCGGGCTCGTCATTGGCAGCAACAGCAGCAAGCCGGCGTGGATCTGGTTCCGGTGGGCGATTTCGCCTGGTACGACCATGTGTTAACCACGAGTTTGTTGCTGGGTAACGTTCCGGCACGCCACCAGAATGCTGATGGGAGTATCGATCTGGATACATTATTCCGCATTGGTCGTGGTCGTGCGCCAACCGGTAAACCGGCAGCGGCGGCAGAAATGACCAAATGGTTCAATACCAACTACCACTACATGGTGCCCGAGTTCCAGCAAGGGCAGGAATTCAAGCTTGGTTGGACGCAATTGCTGGATGAAGTCGACGAAGCGCTGGCGCTCGGACACAAAATCAAGCCGGTACTGCTTGGCCCGATAACCTATCTGTGGCTGGGTAAAGTCAAAGGTGAGCAATTTGACCGTTTAACCTTACTGAAAGATATCTTACCGGTGTATCAGCAAGTTTTGGCCGAGCTGGCTAAACGTGGCATCGAGTGGGTACAAATCGACGAGCCGGCGCTGGTACTGGAGCTGCCTAAAGAATGGCGGGATGCTTACCAACCGGCTTACCAGTCGCTACAAGGGCAGGTTAAACTATTACTAACCACCTATTTCGATAGCATCGGCCACAATCTGGATACTATTCGCGCTCTGCCGGTTCAGGGGCTGCATGTAGACGTAGTGGCTGGTAAAGACGATATCGCTACGCTGAATGAGAAACTACCCAAAGATTGGCTGCTGTCGCTCGGTGTGATTAATGGTCGTAATGTGTGGCGTGCCGATCTGAGCACATGGTTCGAACGTTTGCAGCCGTTGGTCGGCAGTCGTCAACTATGGCTGGGGACTTCTTGTTCGTTATTACATAGCCCAATCGATCTCAGTGAAGAAACCCGTTTGGATGCAGAAGTGAAAAACTGGTTTGCTTTTGCGCTGCAAAAATGTGCAGAATTGTCTCTGTTAACCAAAGCGCTGAATGCGCCAGACGAAGAAAAACTAGTAAAATTAGCGAATTACAGCGCTCCAATTCGCGCTCGTCAGTCCTCTCGTCGGGTTCATAATCCACACGTGGAACAACGTCTGGCGGCTATAACGCCGAAAGACAGCGAGCGCCAAAACCCGTACCCACAGCGTGCCGAAGCGCAGCGTAAACGCTTTAATTTACCGGCCTGGCCGACCACCACCATAGGGTCTTTCCCGCAAACCACTGAAATTCGTGGCTTGCGTCTGGACTTCAAACAAGGTCGCCTGGATGGCAAAAATTATCGCACCGGTATCAGCGAGCATATCAAACAGGCGATTGCCGAGCAGGAGCGGCTGGGGCTGGATGTGTTGGTTCACGGTGAAGCTGAACGCAACGACATGGTTGAATACTTTGGTGAACATTTGGATGGCTTCGTCTTTACGCAAAACGGTTGGGTACAGAGCTACGGTTCCCGCTGTGTAAAACCGCCGGTCATTATCGGTGATATCAGCCGCCCAGAAGCGATTACCGTTGAATGGGCCCAATATGCGCAATCCCTGACTGACAAGCCGGTGAAAGGCATGTTAACCGGGCCGGTCACTATCCTATGCTGGTCATTCCCGCGGGAGGATGTGAGCCGTGAAACCATCGCCAAGCAAATTGCGTTGGCGCTGCGTGATGAAGTGGAAGATTTGGAAAAAGCCGGTATCGGTATTATCCAGATTGATGAACCCGCGCTGCGTGAAGGTTTACCCCTGCGTCGGGCTGAATGGCAGGCCTATCTGGACTGGGCAGTGGATGCATTCAAGCTGAATGCCGCCGTGGCGCAGGATGATACTCAAATCCATACCCATATGTGTTACTGCGAGTTCAACGACATCATGGATTCTATCGCTGCGTTGGATGCGGATGTGATTACCATCGAAACCTCCCGCTCAGATATGGAACTGCTTGAGTCATTTGAAGACTTTGACTATCCAAATGAGATTGGACCCGGCGTTTATGATATTCACTCGCCGAACGTGCCTAGCGTGGAATGGATTGAAGCCTTGCTACGTAAAGCGGCCCAGCGAATCCCGGCTGAACGCCTGTGGGTTAACCCGGATTGTGGCCTGAAAACTCGTGGTTGGCCAGAAACCCGTCAGTCACTGGCCAACATGGTCTTGGCGGCCCAGCGGCTGCGTGAAGAGCAAGCCTGATTATTTATCACTGAATCAAAGGCGCAGTGGCGGCCTTGCTGTTGATGGCAAGCCTATGCAGTTACCCCGAAGCTGGTGGGGCGACTGCACCGAGAGGGGGGCCGACGGCTCACGCTGTTCCGACCCATTCGGCACATGTCTCCGCTTCTCAACTTTGTTAGCGCCCTTTTTTATAGCTGATAGGTACTGACGGTGAAACCGCTATTGGAGAATAGAAGTATCAAATTGATGCGTGCAGAATTTTGTGCGACTGATAGATAAAAACCTCCCCCTATCTTGCTGCTGGGGGAGGTTTATGCCGAAGTGGGAATGTTGGTGAAAGATATGGATTGAAACGTTTAAGAGGCATCATCGACCGGTTTATGGGCATTGACGCCGTGGCGAGCAAACCAGTCCAACATTCGCTGCCAGGCATCCTGAGCGGCTTCCGCATTGTAGTTAGGCCGATAATCGGCGTTAAAGGCGTGGCCCGCTTCCGGGTAAACAATAATTTCAGCGTCGGCATTGGCGGCACGTAGTGCATGACGCATGGTTTCTATCTGATCTTGTGAAATTCCTGAATCCTGCCCGCCGTACAGGCCCAGTACTGGAGCGGAAAGGTTGATCGCAATATCAACGGGATGTTTCGGGCTATTAAGGCTTTTATCCCCAATAAGTTTCCCATACCAGGCTACTGCCGTTTTCAACTGAGGATTATGCGCCGCATAAAGCCAGGCGATACGCCCTCCCCAGCAAAAACCGGTTATCGCTAACTTACTGATATCCCCACCGTGGCGGGAGGCCCAGTTAACCGTATGATCCAAATCCACTAATACTTGTCGGTCGGGGATCTTATTGACCAACTGGCTGACTAACGGCCTCATATCATTGTATTCGCTGGCATCACCTTGGCGGAAATACAGCTCGGGAGCGATGGCCAAATAGCCCTGTTTCGCTAAGCGGCGGCAAATATCCCGAATGTGTTCATGCACGCCGAAGATTTCATGCACTACAATCACCACCGGGCAAGGGCCATTATGTTGTGCCGGTTTAGCGAGATAAGCTGGCAGCAAATCACCCTGCGACGGGATTGTAGTATCACCGGCCTGAATGCCTTTTTTATCGGTATGAATAACGGAGGAGGCCAACGGATTAACGGCCGGCGTGAACTTTCCGGCTGTTTGCCTGAGAGTAATGAGTGGGTCAGTCTTCATAATGGTCTCCCTGAAGTTAGCGAATGAGTTTTCCGGATTTAACTATAGGTAATATTTGCAATTAATGGCGGAAAGGCGATGTCGTAACGGATTAAATGTGTGCTCGAACGGTGAAAAGGTGAGCTGACACACACTCTGTTTTCGGCCGTTGAGTGAATCTGGATGCTGTTACTCTTATTTAGGGCTTTTAAAGCACAAAAAATAACCTGAACGGTGTTATTTTGTGATTTTTGTCACACTTTATTTGTTCTTATACATTCTATTTCTTCTATCAAAGTGACTGCTATCACGAAATAATTCGGTGATATTGAGTAAAGTAGTTCTTTGTTCCTCCCTACAATATTTCTCATGAAAGAGGAGTCTCACATGTCTAAATCCGATGTTTTCCACCTTGGCCTCACGAAGGACGATCTGAAAGGGGCTACTTTGGCCATCGTTCCGGGTGATCCACAACGTGTTGAGAAAATTGCAAAATTAATGGATAACCCAGTACATCTGGCTTCTCATCGTGAATTTACCTCATGGCGTGCAGAATTGGACGGTAAGGCAGTTATCGTTTGTTCAACCGGTATCGGCGGCCCGTCAACCTCTATCGCCGTGGAAGAATTGGCTCAGTTGGGCGTACGTACCTTCCTGCGCATCGGCACTACCGGTGCTATTCAGCCTAACATCAACGTCGGTGACGTTCTGGTAACCACAGGCGCAGTGCGTTTGGACGGTGCCAGTCTGCATTTCGCACCGATGGAGTTCCCTGCGGTTGCTGATTTCGCTTGTACTACCGCCTTGGTTGAAGCGGCTAAATCCATTGGCGCGACCACGCATATTGGTGTCACCGCCTCGTCCGATACTTTCTATCCGGGTCAGGAACGTTACGATACTTTCTCTGGTCGCGTAGTGAGCCGTTTCCGTGGCTCGATGGAAGAATGGCAGGCTATGGGCGTGATGAACTATGAGATGGAATCCGCTACGCTGTTGACTATGTGCGCCAGCCAAGGCCTGCGCGCCGGTATGGTTGCCGGTGTTATCGTAAACCGTACCCAGCAAGAAATTCCTAACGCAGAGACTATGCAAAAAACCGAAAGTCATGCGGTAAAAATCGTGGTTGAAGCAGCTCGTCGCTTGTTGTAATCGCGTGTCGGGCTGCCTCTGGTGGCCCGTTCTTTCCTTCCACTGATAATCTGGTAAGGTTTTACCTCTTATAATGGACGATATAATAAGAGGATATTATGACTACCCCTTTTACACAGCATCCCTCACTGGTTCCGCTTGATGGCGGTATTAACTTCCGTGATTTTGGCGGTTACCTGGCAGCCGATGGCCGCAGAGTTAAGCGAGGATTACTGTTTCGCTCCGGTTCATTAGATCGGTTGAGTGAAAAAGACCGTACTTTTCTGCATAAGCGTGCCGTTGGCCATATACTGGATTACCGTGATGCCGATGAAGTTCAGGCTAAACCCGATATCCTTTGGCAAGGAGCCACATACCATCATTTCCCCGCGAACCCTCTCAGTACCGACGTCAACGCCAATCTGGATAAGCTCAGTAACGAAACGCTAGCCGAGTTTGATGCTCGTTCATTTATGCTGGAGCTTTATCGCCGCTTGCCTTTTAACAACTCGGCTTACCGACAGTTAGTTCATTTATTGCGTAATTCTGAAGGTACTGGCGTAGTGCAGCACTGTGCCGTAGGAAAAGACCGCACTGGCGTTGGTTCCGGGTTGGTATTGTTTGCGCTGGGAGCCGATGAAGCAACGGTTCTGGAGGATTACTTGCTAACTGAAACGACGCTCGCGCCGTTCCGCGAATTAATGTTGAGCGAACTGGCTAAAAAGCTTCACGATAATGCGTTGAATCAGTTCGCTTACGTGCTTTCAGCCAGAGAAGAATTCCTTCATACCGCATTAACCAGCATTAATGACCGCTATGGTAATCGTGATAACTGGTTACTGCAGGAGTTCGGTCTGGGTCGTGCTGAAAGAGAGCAACTTCAGTCGTATTATCTTGAGTAACTCTTAAATATAAAACTCATTTTTTGTGATTAATATCATATTGTTGGCGGCGGTACCGTCGTCAGCTTTTTGCTTCTTTCGTATATCTTCAATTTTCCGATCGCCACTTAGCGGCGTTTTGTGACCGCTTAATCATGCTGGCGACCGCTTAATCAGATCCTCAGCGCTTCTCTTATAGGCCAGGCGTATGTTAACGCCTGATAAATTCCCTGGAGAGAATAATCATGCAACATGCGATTACCTTTGTTATCGCCACAGTATGTATTCTGACGATCTGCTACCGCTTATACGGTATCTTTTTTGTTCGGAAAGTACTGCAGGTCGATGATACTGAAATTACACCTTCCCACACCTTCGAAGATGGTAAAGATTACGTTCCTACTAAAAAATGGGTCAACTTTGGCAGCCACTTTGCGGCTATCGCAGCAGCGGGGCCCTTGGTTGGCCCCGTGCTGGCGGCGCAATACGGTTACTTACCGGGTTTCCTGTGGCTGTTAATCGGCTGTGTCATCGGTGGCGCTGTCCACGATACCGTCGTGCTGTTTGCCTCGATGAAACATCAGGGTAAATCTCTTTCTGAAGTCGCAAAATCCGAACTGGGGCCGATTGCCGGCTGGTGTACCGGTTTGGCTATGTTGTTCATCATCACAATCACTATGGCCGGTTTATCTATGGTTGTGGTGCATGCGTTGGAGCGCAACCCTTGGGGGGCTTTCGCGGTATTCATGACCATTCCTATCGCCATTTGCGTAGGTTTGTGGGAGCGAATGACCGGCAGCATGAGAGGCGCTTCCTACGTGGGTATTGCCGCGATTATGGTCTGTGTTTTCGTGGGCCCTTATATCGAAGGAACCTGGCTGGGTGAATGGCTGACGTTGAAAGCCAATACCGTCAGTATCATTCTGCCTTTGTATGCCTTCTTCGCGACCGCTTTGCCGGTGTGGATGCTGTTAACTCCGCGCGGTTATCTGTCTAGCTTTATGAAGATTGGTGTATTTGGCGCGTTGATAATCGGCGTTGTTTTCATTAACCCGGAAATTCAGTTCCCTGCCGTTACTCAGTTTATCCACGGCGGTGGCCCGGTTCTGGCTGGCCCGGTCTGGCCGTTTATTTCTATTACCATTGCCTGTGGCGCAATCTCTGGTTTCCACGCATTTATCGGTTCTGGCACCACGCCGAAACAGATTGATAAGTGGAGCGATATTTTACCGGTAGGTTTTGGCGCTATGCTGGCCGAGTGTATGGTTGGCGTCATGGCGCTGATCGCTGCAACTTCATTGCATCCCGCTGATTATTTTGCAATTAACTCCTCTGCGGAAGCTTGGGGCGCGTTGGGCATGGATGTGGTTAACCTACCAACGCTAAGCCAGGAGATCGGTCTGGATCTCTACGGTCGTACCGGTGGCGCAGTTACTCTTGCCGTAGGTATGACAGATATCTTTATCCGCGTGCCATGGTTCAGCAGTCTGGCGGCCTACTTCTTCCAGTTTGTTGTCATGTTTGAAGCCGTATTTATCCTGACCGCCGTAGACTCCGGTACCCGCGTTGCACGCTATCTGCTGCAAGATTTCCTCGGCGATATCTGGGCACCACTGAAACGTACGGATTGGCTACCGGGTACTCTGGCTTGTAGCGTTATCGCCTGTGCGCTGTGGGGCTATTTACTGAACTCTGGTGATATCAACTCCGTTTGGGCGCTGTTCGGCGTATCAAACCAGTTAATGGCATCCGTTGGCTTGATTATTGGTGCAACCATTATCCTGCGTTTGGCTACCAAACGTATCTATATGCTGACCTGTATTATCCCGCTGGCTTACCTGTTTGTTACCGTAAATTATGCCGGTTATTGGATGATCAGACATGTGTACTTTAACTCTGCGGCTTCGGGCTACAACCTGTTTAACGGCATCATATCCATCATTATGATGACGCTAGGCGTAATCATCCTCATCGCCGCTTTGAGAAAATGGCGTGAGCTTTGGACTCGTCGTTCCGCCGAGATGTCTAAGCGCTCCGTCACGGCAAATGCCTGACATATTTAATTCTGTACGTTAACCTGTTTAAACGGCTGGCATTTACCGGCCGTTTATTTTTTGTTGAGTTAGAGCTGCCGTGAATTGGTTATGCTGTTGGCTCGTAATCTCATCAATAACAGGAAGATGCATGTGACCCTCAATGACGTCATAACCTACATAACGGATTTTGTCCGTGAACATGAAATCTGGGCTGCACCTATCGTCTTTTTCCTTGCCTTTGGTGAGTCGCTGGCTTTTTTGTCATTGTTATTGCCTGCGACCGTTATCTTATTGGGGCTAGGGGCGCTCATCGGTGAAAGCGGAATTCCCTTCTGGCCGATCTGGGCTGCGGCTGCGGCCGGTGCTTTCTTCGGTGACTGGCTCTCCTATTGGATTGGTTTCCATTATCAGGATCGCGTGGCAACCATGTGGCCACTTTCGCGAAATCCTCAATTACTGGTACGTGGTCACGCGTTTTTTGAGCGCTGGGGCGTATTTGGTGCCTTTATCGGGCGCTTCTTCGGCCCGCTGCGCGCCATCGTTCCTTTGGTTGCTGGCATATGCGCCATGCCTCAACGTTATTTCCAGTTTGCCAATATTACTTCGGCGTTGATTTGGGCCTTTGGCATCCTCGCGCCCGGTGCTTTCGGAATTAAATGGCTTACTCATTGGATGGGTTGACCTCCCTACAGGTTGTATTCGGTTCCACTTTGTTTTAGCCGATTTACCGGTGGCGAGAATACCGAATTTTGCATGGAGTTATAGTTTTGCGTACTGTTTCGCATCCTTGGATGTAAGGCGAAAACCCTCTGGACATCCATACAGTATCCCCTTACCTTGACGGGCAGAGGGTTAATGAGGCGGAGGCAGCGTGGATACCAGTATATTTTGGGGCTTGAGTGGCTGTGTTATGGGGGGCCTGCTGGGCTGGTTAATTGCCAGTTTGCGTTTCCAGCAGCGTAATACACAGCGAGAAACTGAACTACGGCTGTTGGAACAATCATTGCAACAGTCGCAACAGGACTTAGTCCAGCAGGAGGAGACCCAACGGCGTAAAGAGCAACAATTGCAGGAGAATGCGTTGGAATTACGCAGCCTGCATAGCCAGCTGGCTGCTGGCAGTGAGAAGCTACAGCAGCTTAATCATTGGCGTAATGAATGTGAGCAACTTAATCAGGAACTGCGCGCCCAGAGAGAAGTGAACAGTGCGCAGGAGGCCGAACTGCGTGAAGTCACCATTCGTCTGGAGGAAACGCGCCTGGCTGCTGAAGAAAAGCAGCGATTATTGATGAATAGTGAACAACGCCTGACCACTCAGTTCGAGAATCTGGCAAATCGCATCTTTGAACAAACTGGCCGTAGGGCTGATGAACAGAATAAGCAGAGTCTGGATAAGTTGCTCCTGCCTTTGCGCGAGCAATTGGACGGTTTCCGTCGTCAGGTTCAGGATAGTTTCGGTCAGGAAGCCCGTGAGCGTCATACGCTGACTCACGAAATCCGGAGCCTACAGCAACTTAATGCCCAGATGGCACGGGAAGCCCTCAATCTGACCAAAGCGCTCAAAGGTGATAATAAAACTCAGGGGAACTGGGGTGAGGTTGTGCTTGGCAGAGTGTTGGAAGCCTCGGGACTTCGGGACGGTTACGAATACCAAACTCAGGTTAGCGTCAATCTTGAAGGCAATAGCCGGATGCAGCCGGATGTGATTGTTCGTTTACCGCAGGGTAAGGACGTGGTGATTGATGCCAAAATGTCGCTGGTGGCTTATGAGCGCTATTTCAATAGCGATAATGACACCGAGCGAACTCAGGCTTTGAACGAGCATATTTCATCATTGCGTAACCATATCAAACAGTTGGGTCGTAAAGATTATCAGCAGTTGCCGGGTTTACGTACGCTCGACTACGTACTGATGTTTATCCCGGTAGAGCCTGCTTTTTTGGTTGCCATAGATAGGCAGCCGGAGTTGATCACCGAAGCGCTACAGCACAACATCATGCTGGTAAGCCCGACAACGTTACTGGTCGCGTTACGAACTATTACGAATTTATGGCGTTACGAGCACCAGAGTCAGAATGCCCAACATATCGCCGAACGAGCTGGCAAGCTCTACGATAAGCTGCGTTTGTTTGTGGATGACATGGAATCCATAGGCCAAAGCCTCGATAAGGCACATATAAGTTATCGTCAGGCAATGAACAAACTGGCTCAAGGCCGTGGTAACCTGATAGGGCAAGTTGAAAGTTTTCGTGCCTTAGGTGTTGAAGTGAAAAAACCTATTAGCCCGTCATTGGCTGCACGCGCCATTGCAGAGCACGATCCAGAGGGGGATTTAGCCCTCTCAAACGATGAGGCTGAATCGTCGTTACAAGATGATTCGACTTCACTGAAATATCAGAATTAGCAGTGTCTCACTCGCTATGTTCGCGCTGAAAATCAGCGGACAGGCTAACCGGCTAACGCTGGGCGAAGTGGGGCTTTCACCTCGGTTCTGGTACACTCCTCCGAAAGATTGACTGAAAAGCAGGCAGAGAAAATGGTAGATCAGGATAAGGAAACCACTCATTTCGGTTTTCGCACCATAGCCAAAGAAGAAAAAGAAGGCATGGTGGCAGAAGTTTTTCATTCCGTAGCGGCGAAATACGATTTGATGAATGATCTGATGTCATTCGGTATTCATCGTATCTGGAAGCGTTTTACCATTGATTGTAGCGGCGTTCGCCGTGGTCAGCGAGTACTGGATCTCGCTGGTGGTACGGGCGATCTGACGGCCAAATTCTCTCGACTGGTAGGTGAGCAAGGCCTGGTCGTTCTGGCCGATATCAATGAATCCATGCTGCGAATGGGGCGAGAAAAACTGCGCGATAGCGGAATTCTTGGCAACGTTAGCTACGTGCAGGCAAATGCTGAAGCTTTACCTTTCCCTGATAACTATTTTGATTGCATCACGATTTCATTCGGTTTGAGAAATGTCACCGAAAAAGAAAAAGCGCTGCGATCCATGTTCCGTGTTCTTAAGCCGGGTGGTCGCCTGTTGGTTCTGGAGTTCTCCAAACCGCTGCTGGAGCCGCTGACTAAAGTCTACGATGCCTATTCATTCCACATTCTGCCAAAAATTGGTGGAATGGTTGTTAATGATGCTGACAGCTATCGCTACCTTACCGAATCCATTCGGATGCATCCGGATCAGGAAACGCTAAAAGATATGATGGTTGATGCCGGCTTTGAAAATGTAACCTATACAAACTTGACCGGCGGTATTGTCGCATTACACCGTGGGTTTAAGTTCTGATATGGATGTGCCCATGTTGTTGAAACCAATGTTGTTAAAACCAATGTTGTTAAAACCAATGTTGTTAAAACCAATGTTGCTGAAGCCGATTTTATTAACGCCGCTGATAACGGCGGCTCTGGAAACTGCACTCAATAGTCTGCTATTCCGCGATCGCGGTATGAAAGCGGCTCGCTCTCGTTTGTCTTCCAAAGTATTACGTGTTGAGCTGCATGAGCTGAACCAACCTCTGGTTCTGGTGTTCAGCGATGCCCAGGTTGACGTTGTGAGCGCGTGGGAAGGCAATGCGGACTGTACGGTAAAAACCGGAATTGCAGTGTTATCGAAGCTTCGGGATCGCCAGCAGCTGTCACCTTTAATGCGCAGCGGTGAGCTGATCGTCGATGGTGACATTCAGGTCGTTCAACAATTGGTGGCTTTATTAGATCTCGCTGAGTGGGAACCTGCCGAATGGCTAGCGCCCTATATTGGTGATATCGCAGCAGAAACAATAGGGCAGACATTGCGTAAAGGCGGTAAGTTTTTAGTCAGCCGTTTTCAGCAGCAGCAGGCTTATCTGGCTGAAGTATTAACTGAAGAGTGGAAATTGGCACCGGCTCCGTTGGAGATTGTCTGGTTTAACGAAGAAGTTGATGCAATTAAGCGTGATGTGGATGCTTTTGATGCCCGGTTGGCCAAGATGGAGGCAAAACGATGACGCCAGGAGAACTTCGGCGCCTGTATTTGATTATTCGGGTATTTTTGAGTTACGGACTGGATGAGTTAATCCCGAAGATTCGTTTAACGCTGCCATTACGCATTGGCCGCTATCTGTTCTTCTGGATTCCTAATCGTCACAAAGATAAGCCTCTGGGCGAGCGTCTGCGTTTAGCGTTGCAGGAACTAGGCCCCGTCTGGATTAAGTTTGGCCAGATGATGTCGACCCGCCGCGATCTGTTTCCTCCGGTTATTGCCGATCAGTTGGCCTTGTTACAGGATCGCGTGGCCCCATTTGATGGCGCGCTGGCGCGTAAGCACATTGAGTTGGCGATGGGCGGGCCGCTGGAAACCTGGTTTGATGATTTTGAACAGGAAGCTCTGGCATCGGCCTCTATTGCTCAGGTACATACGGCTCGTTTAAAAGAGAATGGTCAGGAAGTGGTGCTGAAGGTGATCCGCCCAGATATACGGCCGATTATCAAAGCTGATGTCCGTTTGATGTATCGACTTGCCGGTTGGGTACCTAAATTGTTGCCTGATGGCCGCCGTCTGCGCCCGAGAGAAGTGGTGCGCGAGTACGAAAAAACGCTGTTGGATGAGCTGAATCTGTTACGTGAAGCGGCCAATGCTATCCAGCTGCGCCGTAATTTCGAAGATAGCCCGATGCTGTACGTTCCAGAGATTTTCTCCGATTATTGTCGGGAAAGCGTGCTAGTGATGGAACGTATCTATGGTATTCCCGTTTCTGATATTGCGGCTCTTGAAAGTCAGGGCACCAATATGAAATTACTGGCTGAACGCGGCGTGCAGGTCTTCTTCACTCAAGTGTTTCGCGACAGTTTTTTCCATGCGGATATGCATCCGGGGAATATTTTTGTCAGCTATGAACACCCTGAGAACCCACGTTATATCGGTATTGACTGCGGTATTGTTGGTTCATTGAATAAAGCGGACAAGCGCTATCTGGCCGAGAATTTCATTGCTTTCTTCAATAGGGATTATCGCAGAGTTGCTGAATTACACGTTGATTCAGGTTGGGTTCCTCGCGATACCAACGTCGAAGACTTTGAATTTGCCATTCGCACCGTTTGCGAACCCATTTTTGAAAAACCGTTGGCTGAAATCTCGTTTGGGCACGTATTACTCAATCTGTTTAATACTGCTCGCCGCTTCAATATGGAAGTGCAGCCACAGTTGGTTTTACTGCAAAAAACATTGCTCTATGTTGAGGGGTTAGGCCGTCAGCTTTATCCGCAGTTAGATCTGTGGACCACGGCCAAACCTTTCCTTGAAAGCTGGCTGCGAGATCAGGTTGGGATTCCGGCGGTTATTCGAGCATTGAAGGAAAAAGCACCTTTCTGGGCAGAGAAATTCCCTGAGTTGCCTGAACTGGTTTACGACAGCCTTCAGCAGCATAAACTATTGCAGCAAAGCGTAGATAAGCTCACAACGCAGATGCAAGGGCAGCAACAACGTCAGGGGCAATCACGGTATTTGTTCGGCGTTGGCGCTACACTATTAGTGAGTGGAACGATTTTCCAGCTGTCTGGTGCAACCGAGATTTCTATCGGGTTACTGGTGGCGGGAGCATTGGCGTGGGTTATCGGCTGGAGACGAACAAGTTCGTAGCGGTCAGTTTCGAAAAGCTCGTCGTTACAAATAATGTCTGCCGTATAAAGATTAGGTAAGACGTAGTAAGTTAGATCAGTATCCAGAGACAAACTATGCCGTATAATGCGGTTATCTTTGGAATAACCCCTGTTAATAGAGGTGATTGAAATGGGTGGTATCAGTATTTGGCAACTGTTAATCATTGCCGTAATTGTTGTTCTGCTGTTTGGTACTAACAAGCTGCGGACTTTAGGTTCTGACTTGGGTGCTTCCATCAAAGGCTTTAAAAAAGCGATTGGTGACGATACCCAGACTCCGACAAACGTTGAAAAGACCAGTAACGACGCTGATTTTACAACGAAGACTATTACCGATAAGCAGCCAGAAGTAAAAGCTGAAGAGTCTAAGAGTCAGAACAAAGAGCAGGTATAAACCGTGTTTGACATCGGGTTTAGTGAACTGCTGCTGGTAATGGTCATTGGCCTGGTTGTACTTGGCCCTGAACGTCTGCCGGTAGCAGTAAGAACCGTGGCTGGCTGGATCCGCGCATTGCGTTCGCTTGCTGCTACGGTCCAAAATGAGCTGTCTCAGGAACTCAAATTGCAGGAACTTCAGGATAGCCTGAAAAAAGCCGAACAGGCGGGCCTGCAAAATCTGACTCCTGAGCTAAAGGCTTCCATGGATGAGTTAAAGGATGCGGCGGAATCGCTGAAGCGTTCCTACCGGCCGGATTCGGCGCTGGAGCAGCATACCATTCATAACCCGCTAGTGACCGATCCGGAAGCTATTCATGATGGCGTGACTCCTGCGGAGTCAGCGACAGTTGCTTCTGCGCCGGTGAAAGCGCCGGAAGCGCCAGTTAATCTCGAAAAGCACCACGTAGAAAGCCATTCGGAAGATAAAGCGCCCGCTGCGGCGGCGGATCAAACTGATGTGGTAGTGGCGAATTCGGTTAACTCCGCGCCGGTATCCCATGCAGAGCCAGCTTCTAAACAACCTAGTCTTAACCAACCAGGCGGCGATCGGTAAACATGGCTGTTGATGATACCCAACCTCTTATCAGTCATCTGATAGAACTGCGTAAGCGGTTATTGAATTGCATAATCACCGTATTGGTGGTTTTTTTAGCATTGGTTTATTTTTCCAATGATATCTACCAGTTAGTTTCAGCGCCGTTGATAAAGCAGCTACCGCAAGGTGCCAGCATGATTGCGACCGATGTCGCATCGCCATTCTTTACGCCGATAAAACTCACCATGATGGTGTCGGTTTTTGTTGCCGCGCCAATGATTCTTTATCAGGTGTGGGCATTTATCGCACCGGCGCTGTATAAGCATGAGCGACGCTTGATGGCACCGTTGCTGGTTTCCAGCAGCCTGCTGTTCTATCTGGGAATGGCATTTGCCTACTTTATCGTTTTCCCGTTGGCTTTTGGTTTCTTTGCGAAAACGGCGCCGGAAGGCGTGATGATTGCGACAGACATCAATAATTACCTCAGCTTTGTTATGGCTTTGTTTATGGCCTTCGGGATTTCCTTTGAAGTGCCAATCGCGATTATCTTATTGTGTTGGAGTGGCGTAACCAGCCCCGAAGATTTGAAGAAAAAACGTCCTTATGTACTCGTGGGCGCTTTTGTCGTGGGGATGTTGTTGACCCCGCCCGATGTCTTCTCACAAACGTTACTCGCGATTCCAATGTATCTTCTGTTTGAGGTTGGCGTCTTTTTTGCCCGTTTTTATGTCGGTAAGCAGCGTCGTCCGGTGACAGAAGAAGAGGATGAGGACGAGGAAGACCAACCTAAAGCACCTTAAGCTTCAGTTTTACAAGTCAAGCCGCCCCTTTGGGCGGCTTCTGTTTTGGGATAACCATGTTTGATATTGGCGTCAACTTAACCAGTACACAGTTTGCTAAAGATAGACATCAGGTGGTTGAAAGAGCAAAAGAAGCAGGAGTCGCTGGTCTATTGATTACCGGCACCAGCGCAGAAGAAAGCCATGAAGCTGCACTATTGGCGGCCCAGTACCCTGATTACTGTTGGTCAACGGCAGGCGTTCATCCCCATCATGCCAGTAGTTGGAACGCGTCGGTTGAGCAGCAAATTCATGCTCTAGCGGCTTCACCTTCTGTCGTCGCTGTAGGGGAGTGCGGGTTGGATTTTAACCGCAACTTTTCTACACCTGTAGAGCAAGAGACGGCATTTACTGCGCAACTGGCTCTTGCAGCCGAACTGTCACTGCCAGTATTTTTACATTGCCGCGATGCTCATCATCGCTTTGTCCATCTGTTGTCTCCCTGGCTGGAAAAGCTCCCCGCGGCTGTCGTGCACTGCTTTACCGGCTCGGCTTCGGAGTTGGATGATTGTCTGTCGCTGGGTTTGTCAGTGGGTATGACCGGTTGGGTATGTGATGAACGCCGTGGTCTTGAGCTGCGAGCCTTATTGCCACGTATTCCTGCCGAACGTTTATTGTTGGAAACTGATGCCCCTTATTTATTGCCCCGGGATCTTCATCCTAAACCTGCATCTCGTCGCAATGAACCCTGTTTTCTGCCTCACATCGTCCGGCAGGTTGCTGCCTGGCGAGAAGAAGACCCTGAATGGCTAGGACAGAAAACTGCTGAAAACGCTCGCCGGGTTTTCCGGTTGGTTTGAGTTAGGAGAGAAAAATGAGCTATGCATTTCCGGGTACTTTTCCAGGTCGTCGTATGCGCCGCGTTCGTCGCCACGATTTCAGTCGCCGCCTGGTTGCCGAGAATCAACTGACGGTTAATGACCTGATTTATCCCGTGTTTGTGATGGAAGGTACTAACCGACAAGAGGCCGTGCCTTCTATGCCGGGCGTCTCGCGGATGACTATCGATCTGCTGGTGAAGGAAGCTGAAGCTGTCGCGAAACTTGGTGTTCCCGTGCTTTCTCTGTTCCCTGTCATTGAGTCGAGCTTCAAATCTTTACACGCAGAGGAAGCTTATAATCCTGACGGTTTGGTGCAGCGAGCGGTACGTGCGTTAAAAGACGCAGTGCCGGAGCTAGGGTTGTTGACCGATGTGGCATTAGACCCTTATACCACCCACGGTCAGGACGGCATCATTGATGAAGATGGCTATGTTATCAATGATATAACCAAAGATATTCTGGTGCGTCAGGCGCTATCTCATGCGGAAGCGGGGGCTGAAATTGTTGCGCCGAGCGATATGATGGATGGCCGGATTGGCGCGATTCGCGATTGTCTGGAAGCTCAAGGGTTGATTAATACGCAAATCATGGCGTATTCGGCAAAATATGCTTCCTGCTACTACGGTCCATTCCGCGATGCGATTGGCTCGAGCGGCAATTTGAAAGGTGGCAATAAAAAGACCTATCAAATGGACCCAGCCAATAGCGACGAAGCTTTGCAAGAGATTGCGCAGGACTTGCAGGAAGGCGCAGATATGGTGATGGTGAAACCGGGTATGCCGTATCTGGACGTGGTGCGCCGTGTTAAAGATACTTTCGGCGTTCCGACCTTTGCTTATCAGGTTTCTGGCGAGTATGCGATGCATATGGCGGCGATTCAAAACGGCTGGCTACAGGAAAAACCAGCGGTAATGGAATCATTGCTATGCTTTAAACGTGCGGGCGCGGATGGGGTATTAACCTATTTCGCTAAGCAGGTTGCTCAGTGGCTGCATGATGAGCATATGCAGCGCTAGACATTAATATCGAGGCAGGCGCTATAGCACGCTTGCCTCGTCATGTTTTCAGATTGATATCAGATTTTCTCAAACTGGTTGTTGCTCAGGCTTTGACTAACTTCTTTGTTCAGGATTTTGAGAAGCAACATTGAGCGCGTTTCGCCGTCTGGCTCTGCGTAAATGGCCTGTAACCCTTCGAAAATCCCTTCAGTAATCTGGACTTTGTCCCCAGAAGCAGGCGTGTCAGGATCGATAATCACTTCCTGAGAATAGTTGAGCAGAGCTTGAATAATCGAATCTGAGACAACAACCGGCCCTGCGCCAAAACGCACAAAATTACTGACTCCCCGCGTTGAGCTGATCGTCGTGGTATGGATGCACTCAGGATCAAATTTTACGAACAGATAATTGGGAAACAAAGGCTCGTCTACCACTTTACGCTTGCCCCGAATAATCTTCTCGACCGCAGCGATAGGCGTTTGGCACACCACTTGCTGACGCTCTAAATGCTCTTTGGCTCGCAAGATTTGTCCGCGTTTACAATATAATAAATACCAAGATTCCATGATTTCATATGCCTCGAGATCCTATCCATCAGCATATCAAATGCGATAACAGATATATAGCCGCTGAAAATAGTATTGAATACCTTGTAGTGATGGTGAATTAATTCATGCACACCAGATTTCCCAGCAGGTATCACAACCCTGAAATATGAAATCAGATATAAGTAAGGCTAACCTATTAATCCTCGGTGTAACTGAATTGTCGCCTCGAGTTAATGTAGATATGTCCTGTTGAATAGTAAAAGGAGAGAGTCATGGAGTTGTTTTTGCTGAGTAACGGCAAGGTATCGGGTGACGCAGAACTGCTTGGTTATGCCAAAGATCGTATTCGGGTGATGCTCACTAGCCGGAAAATTACCTCAGCAGTTCTTATCCCTTATGCATTGATCCGCAGCGATTTTGATCAACGCGCTCAGGAACTGGAAAAAACCTTAGGCATAACTGTAACCAGTATTCACCATGCCGCCGACCCTGTAGCGGCTATTGGCGAAGCGGAATGCATTTTAATCAGCGGCGGCAATACCTGGATGCTAAATCAGATGCTGCATGAGAAAGGGCTGATCGTTCCTATCCAGAGAGTGGTTCGCGAGCGCAATGTGCCTTATGTCGGTTGGAGCGCAGGATGTAACGTGGCTACGCCGAGTATTCGCACCACTAATGATATGCCGGTTCGTAATAGCGTTGTTTTACCGTCGCTGGGGCTATTCCCGCTGCAAATTAATCCACATTATATTGATGCGCATATCAGTGGCCATATGGGAGAAACGCGAGATGAGCGATTAGCTGAGTTTTGCGCGGTTAATCCAGGCGAGAGAGTCGTGGCTTTACGCGAGGGCAGTCTGCTGCACGTTAGCGGCAACGAGCTAAGCTATTTCAGCGTGCTAGATAAGGGTTTTAAAGTATTCCATCACGGCGAGGAGCCGCAGGAATATCACGATACTCGGCCGCTAGCGGATTGGGTTCCATTCTATTGCCAATAATTTTTTTTCAGCCAGGAGCAGTTCCAATTGAATGCAATGTCTTGCTGCGGATTGGTTTGCTCCTGTTTGGATAATAGGAAAGTTTGTATCGCGCATCTGAAAGCACCAATGGATGTAAGTTTTACTAATATTTTTAATGATTAGTTAAATAACATAGCCCGCTTGAAATGAGAGAATTTTCTAAATTATATGCAGTAATGATGGTCGCGATTCATTACAGCTAAGATAGAAATGGTTGGAGAAAATCGATGCGAAAAGTTAGTTTTTCCTTGCTCTCATGTCTAATTACTTTTGGTTGCTTGCCAAGCGTTTCCGGCGCAGTTCCCCAAGAAATCACCGCTGAGCAGATGGTTAACGCTCTAAATGATGTATTCGGCCGACACAGTAAACAGCGGGCGTCCCATGCTAAAGGCTTTTGTTTTTCAGGTAAGTTTATCGCCAGCGGTGAAGGGACTGAACTTTCACAGGCTGATTTATTGCGTAAAAACGAGCAGTCTGATGTTGTCGGTCGATTTTCAATCGGAGGGGGGAATCCTAAGGCCGCCGATAACGCCAAAAACTTGCGTGGACTGGCGTTTGAGCTGGTTAATACGAAGCACTCTCGCTGGCAGTTAGTTATGATCTCATCCCCTTTCTTTTTTGCTCGAACCCCGCAGGAATTTATCGAGTTTTTAAAGGTCAGGACGCCAGATCCCGAAACAGGAAAGCCCAATCCAGAGCGATTGAACACATTTAACCAATCCCATCCTCATACTTTGCGCCAAGCTCAGTATGTTGCATCACAGCCCGTCCCTGCCAGCTACGCTACAATTCCCTATTGGGGCGGGAGTACCTTTATCACTTATAAAGATCAGTCCCAGTATGCGGTTCGCTGGCGTATGGAGCCGGTGGAAGGACGGCAGGGGTTAAGCGATGAGCAGGCGAAGGCAAAGTCGCCGGATTTCTTGCAAGAGGAATTGCGGCAACGCCTAGCCAAGGGGCCTATAGAATACGACCTGTACGCCATCGTAGCGCAGAAAGGTGATAATTTGATTGACCCGACGCAGTCCTGGCCGGCTGAACGGCGTGAGGTAAATATGGGGCGGTTATTTATCGAGACAGTTACCGATCAGCAATGCGATAAAAAAGTATTTATTCCAACAGTGCTGCCGCAGGGGATTCGTGTCAGTGATGATCCCACATTGGCTGTTCGCGCTGAGGCGTACCTGATATCTACAAGTCGCCGTCAGTGACAGATAAAGACCTGACTAGAATCATGGCTTTGCCCACTCGCAAACCATGATTTCTAGTGTAAAAATACTATTGGAGGATGGCGATTCTACATTTACAGCGAGCAGGTATACATTTTTAACAAAAAGACAGCAACTGCTATAAAGACAGCCTATAATGGCCCATCCTGTGGCCGCCATAATGATCATCATGAAATACCGTGACTTACGCGACTTCCTCTCGTTGCTGGAACAGAGGGGGGAGCTTAAACGCATAACCCAGCCGATTGACCCTTATCTGGAAATGACAGAAATCGCCGATCGTACTTTACGTGCTGGCGGCCCCGCGTTGTTGTTCGAGAACCCTAAAGGCTATGAGATGCCGGTGCTTTGTAATTTGTTTGGTACAGCCAAACGGGTTGCGATGGGCATGGGGCAAGAAGATGTCAGCGCATTGCGCGATGTTGGTAAACTGTTAGCCTTCCTGAAAGAACCGGATCCGCCGAAGGGATTCCGCGATTTATTCGATAAGTTACCCAAATTCAAACAAGTGCTGAATATGCCGACCAAGCGTCTGAGTTCAGCCCCTTGTCAGGAGCAAATCTGGCAGGGTGATGATGTGGATCTCAGCCGCATTCCGGTGATGCATTGCTGGCCTGAAGACGCCGCGCCTTTGGTTTCCTGGGGGTTAACGATCACTCGTGGGCCACATAAAGAACGGCAAAATCTCGGTATTTATCGCCAACAGGTGTTAGGTAAAAATCAGCTAATTATGCGTTGGTTATCCCACCGTGGCGGTGCGCTGGATTATCAGGAATGGTGCGAGGCGCACCCCGGTGAACGTTTCCCGGTTTCGGTTGCGCTGGGTGCCGATCCCGCAACTATTCTGGCTGCCGTAACTCCCGTTCCCGATACCTTATCCGAATACGCTTTTGCCGGTTTATTACGCGGGCATAAAACCGAAGTGGTTAAATGTATTTCCAACGATCTTGAAGTTCCTGCAAGTGCAGAAATCGTTTTGGAAGGATATATTGAGCAGGGTCATATTGCGCCAGAAGGTCCTTATGGCGACCATACCGGTTATTACAACGAAATAGACAGCTTCCCGGTGTTTACCGTGACGCATATCACTCAGCGTAGAGACGCGATTTATCACTCCACTTATACCGGCCGTCCGCCGGATGAGCCAGCGGTGATGGGCGTGGCGCTGAATGAAGTTTTTGTGCCTATTTTACAAAAACAGTTTCCGGAAATCGTTGATTTCTATTTGCCACCGGAAGGCTGTTCCTACCGCTTAGCGGTTGTCACAATCAAAAAACAATACGCGGGTCATGCTAAGCGCGTAATGATGGGCGTGTGGTCATTTTTACGACAGTTTATGTACACCAAATTTGTTATTGTTTGTGATGATGATATTAATGCCAGAGACTGGAATGACGTGATTTGGGCGATTACCACCCGAATGGACCCAGCGCGCGATACGGTATTAATTGAAAATACCCCAATAGATTATTTGGATTTCGCCTCGCCGGTTTCCGGTCTTGGATCGAAAATGGGGCTGGATGCCACTAACAAATGGCCAGCAGAAACCCCTCGTGAATGGGGCCGTCCTATCAAGATGGATGAGCAGGTTCGCACGCGTGTAGATGCGATCTGGGATGAGCTTGCCATATTCAGTGACAAAGAGCCTGAGCGCTGATTGCGTGATTTTTGTCCATAGTTTTGCATTTGATGACCCGACAGAGGGAACGCATGACGACATTGAGCTGTAAAGTAACCTCCGTAGAGGCCATTACCGATACGGTATACCGAGTGCAACTGGTACCAGAATCGGCGTTTTCTTTCCGCGCTGGTCAATACCTGATGGTGGTGATGGATGAGCGTGATAAGCGCCCATTCTCTATGGCGTCAACGCCATTAGAGCAGGCTTATATCGAGCTGCATATTGGCGCATCTGAGTTAAATCTGTATGCGATGGCGGTGATGGATCGCATTCTGAAAGAGAAAACGTTGGATGTGGATATTCCACACGGCGAAGCTTGGTTCCGCGAAGGCAGCGAGCGTCCAATGATCCTGATTGCGGGCGGCACCGGTTTCTCTTATGCCCGTTCCATTCTGCTGGCGGCGCTGGCTGAAAAACCAAATCGGGAAGTATCGATTTATTGGGGCGGACGTGAATCCAAGCATCTTTATGATTTAAGCGAGCTGGAAGCGCTCTCGATCAAATACCCTCAGTTGAAGGTCATTCCCGTGGTGGAACAGCCAGAAGACGAATGGCGTGGCAGAACGGGCACGGTATTAAGTGCAGTGTTGCAGGATTATGGTTCATTGGCGGAGCAGGATATTTACATTGCTGGCCGTTTTGAAATGGCCAAAATAGCTCGCGAACGTTTCTGTGCAGAGCGCGGTGCGCAGGAAGCGCATATTTACGGCGATGCGTTCGCCTTTATCTGACGGTTTTATCGCTGTGTTCCGGTTACCGTTTTGCCGGAACAAAAAAAGCCCGCCCCTGACAGGCGGGAAAATACGGCAACTAAACTCCAGGTACAGCGGTGGTACGGACCCGAATTAACGGGTCCTACAGTTTGTTTTAATCAAACGCGTTCAATCACGGTCGCAATGCCTTGGCCTAAACCAATGCACATAGTCGCTAGGCCAAACTGGGCGTCGCGACGTTCCATCAAATTCAGTAAGGTTGTGGAAATTCTTGCACCCGAGCAGCCCAATGGATGGCCCAGAGCGATTGCGCCACCGTTCAGGTTCACTTTGTCATCCATACTTTCCCGTAGACCCAGCCCCTTCACGCAGGACAGTGCCTGAGCGGCGAAAGCTTCGTTCAGTTCAAACAAATCGATATCCTGAATGCGTAAACCTGCGCGTTTCAATGCCAGTTGACTGGCTGGCACCGGGCCGTAACCCATAATGGACGGATCGCAGCCGACAACGGCCATGGAGCGAATACGAGCGCGTGGCTTTAATCCCAGCGATTTGGCGCGTGATTCGCTCATAATCAGCATGGCTGAAGCGCCGTCTGATAATGCTGACGAAGAACCCGCTGTCACCGTACCATTGACCGGATCGAACGCCGGACGTAGGCCAGCCAGACTGGCGAGATTGGTTTCTGGACGAATCACTTCATCGTAATCAAAACGTTTTAATACGCCGTCGGCATCGTGGCCATTGGTTGGAACAATCTCTTTGGCGAATGCGCCAGAGCGCGTCGCTGCCTCAGCGCGCTGGTGAGAGCGCACGGCGAATTGATCCTGATCTTCACGGCTAATCTGGTGAATTTTTGCCAGCATTTCAGCGGTTAAGCCCATCATTCCGGCTGCTTTAGCCACTGAACGACCCATTCCTGGATGGAAATCAACGCCGTGATTCATTGGAACGTGACCCATATGTTCCACGCCGCCAATCAGACAGATTTGCGCATCACCGACCATAATAGCGCGCGCGCCGTCATGGAGAGCCTGCATGGATGAACCACACAGACGGTTAACGGTAACTGCGGCCACATTGTGTGGAATTTCTGCCAGTAAAGAAGCGTTACGAGCGATGTTGAAGCCTTGCTCCAGCGTTTGTTGCACACATCCCCAATAAATGTCGTCGATTTCACCGGCATTCAGCGCTGGGTTGCGGCTTAACACTGCGCGCATCAAATGGGCAGAAAGATCTTCGGCGCGTACGTTACGGAATGCGCCGCCCTTGGAGCGACCCATCGGAGTACGGACGGCGTCAATAATGACTACGTTTTCCATTTTTTCAGACCTCATGCCGGTTGGTCAGTGGAGATATCAGGCAGCGTTGCCGCTACGGGATAATAGGTTTCGTTACGCTCGGCTTTGGCTCTCAGCCCGGCGGGTACGTGGTAAAGCGCACCCAAATCGGCATAACGCTGCGCCATTTCCACATATTTAGTGGTGCCCAGAGTGTCCAGATAGCGGAACACGCCGCCGTGGAACGGAGGGAAACCAAGGCCGTACACCAGCGCCATATCCCCTTCGGCCGGGCTGGCAATAATGCCTTCTTCCAGGCAACGCACCACTTCGTTAATCATTGGGATCATCGCTCGGGCGATGATCTCTTCGTCGCTGAGAGTGTGGCGTGGCTGGCTGACCGGAGCCAGCAACCCGTCGATAGCATCATCGTTTTCTTTACGCGGTTTGCCTTTGGCATCCTGCGTGTAGCGATAGAAACCAATACCGTTTTTCTGACCGTAACGCTGGTTTTCAAACAGTACATCGATGGCATCGCGGTAATCTTTGCCCATGCGTTCAGGGAAACCGAGCGCCATAACGGCTTGAGCATGATGAGCAGTATCAATCCCTACCACATCAAGAAGATAAGCAGGGCCCATCGGCCAGCCGAACTGTTTCTCCATGACTTTATCAATCTGACGGAAATCTACGCCGTCGCGTACCAGCATGCCGAAACCGTATAAATACGGGAACAATACGCGGTTAACGAAGAAACCTGGGCAATCATTGACGACAATCGGGGTTTTCCCCATTTGGGTGGCATAGGCCACTACGGTCGCAATAGTTTTTTCCGAAGTCTTCTCGCCACGGATAATTTCTACCAACGGCATCCGGTGAACCGGGTTGAAGAAATGCATACCGCAGAAGTTTTCCGGCCGCTTAAGTGATTTAGCCAGTTCATTAATAGGAATGGTCGAGGTATTCGAAGCGAGGACAGTCTCTTCTCCGATAAGTCCTTCCACTTCACTTAAAACGGCGGCCTTAACTTTAGGATTCTCGACTACTGCCTCAACGATAATCTGCGCGCGTTCAATACCGGCATAATCCAGCGTTGGGTGAATGGTTGCGAGCGTCTTCGCCATTTTTAAACCATCTAGCTTGCCGCGTTCCAGTTGTTTATTCAGCAACTTGGCTGCTTCGTTCATTCCCAGATCCAGCGATTTTTCGCTGATATCTTTCATGATGACCGGCACGCCTTTTAGCGCAGATTGATAAGCGATGCCGCCGCCCATAATTCCTGCACCCAATACCGCAGCCTGTTTTGGCGCAGTAATGCCTTTAGTCAGCTTTTTCGCTTTGCCTTTTACGTATTGGTCATTGAGGAAGATACTCACCAATGCGCGGGCTACATCCGAACCAGCCAGTGGCACAAAGCTGTTGGTTTCCAGCTTCAGCGCTTCTTCACGACCAAATTTGGCTGCGGCTTCAATGGTCTTTACTGCGGTAATTGGCGCCGGATAATGTTTGCCTGCCACTTTCATTACCATGCCTTTGGCGATGGTGAAGCACATGGCGGCTTCGGTTGAATTCAGTTTCAGCGGTTCCAGCTTAGGACGACGAGCGGCCTGCCAGTCTAACTTGCCTGCAATTGCCTGATTCAACATGCTCAATGCGGCCGGAATCAGTTTTTCCTGAGTGACTACGGCATCAACCAGCCCAATTTTCAACGCTTCGGCTGCGTTAACATCTTTACCTGCTGCAATAATTTCTAATGCGCCATCGGCTCCCAACAGGCGCGGTAAACGCACGGAGCCTCCAAAGCCAGGCATGATGCCCAGTTTGGTTTCAGGCAAACCGATGCGAGCCTCTGGGGAAGCGATACGAAAATCAGTGGCTAACACGCACTCGCAGCCACCGCCTAACGCATAGCCTGTGATCGCGGACAGCGTCGGAACCGGCAAGTCTTCCAGTCGGTTAAAGGTGTTGTTGGCAAAAACCAGCCATTCATGCAGTTTTTCCGGCGGGGCATTAAACAGAGAGAGAAATTCGGTGATATCCGCACCGACAATAAAGGCTGCTTTATTGGAACGTAGCAGCAACCCTTTGAGTTCAGTTTGTTTTTCCAGCACGCCTAGGGCTTCCCCTAAACTGGCCACGGTTTTGGTATCTAGTTTATTGACAGAGCCAGGTGCATCGAACACCAACTCGGCAATACCGTTTTCAAGCCAGTGCAGCTGTAGCGTTTCGCTTTGGTAGAGCATATCTATCTCCTGAATAAGCGCATGTGATCTGGTATGACCAGATATTCAGGAAGTGTGGTTTTTTTGTTAAATAAATGCAAATAAGAGTTTGTTTTTTTGCAGCAAGGATCACAAAGGTTTGGTGAATACATTGATATATATAATATTTATTGTTGTTTTATATGCTGGTTAATTATTTCATTGGCAGCTAAGTTTGAACGATATCCTGCTGTCATCGATAATATAATGACGTAATTTCCACGAGATTTTTCCCCGCGAATCTAGCTATAAGTAATGATTATTAAGGATTTAGTGGGCAATCCCACGGTTAAGCGTAGATAAAACACGGCTCCGATGACTGTGATAAGATAAAAAACCTGAAGTTCTAATGGCAAAGGGTACTTTGATGGAAACGCTGGCTTCTTTATATAACGAACATTTATCCACGCTACAGCAACGCACGCGTGAAGTATTAGAGCGCAATCAGCTTGATGCTTTACTGATTCATTCCGGGGAGTTGCAGCGCATTTTCCTTGATGACCGCGATTATCCGTTTAAGGCAAACGCGCAGTTTAAAGCTTGGGTGCCGGTGACTGAAGTACCGAACTGCTGGTTATGGGTCGATGGTGTTAATACGCCAAAATTATGGTTCTATTCACCGGTGGATTACTGGCACTGCGTGGAACCTTTGCCTGATAGCTTCTGGACCAAATCCATCGAAATATTCCCGTTAACTAAAGCGGATGATATCGCTGGTTTATTACCACAACAGCGTCAACGAGTTGCCTATATTGGCTATGCGCAGGAGCGTGCTCGTGGCTTGGGTATCTCGATGGAAAATATCAATCCGAAGCCGGTGTTGGATTACCTCCACTATCATCGTTCGTATAAAACCGACTATGAACTTGCTTGTATGCGTGAAGCGCAAAAAACTGCGGTAGTTGGGCATCGCGCCGCTCACGAAGCTTTTCTGTCTGGCATGAGCGAGTTTGATATCAATCTGGCCTATCTGATGGCTACCGGTCATCGCGATACCGATGTCCCTTATGACAACATCGTTGCGCTGAACGAGCATGCTGCGGTGCTGCATTACACCAAATTGCAGCATCAACCACCGGCCGAAATGCGCAGTTTTTTGATGGATGCTGGCGCGGAATACAACGGCTATGCGGCAGATTTGACCCGAACCTATGCGGCGAACGGCAAAAGCGATTTTGCGGCGTTAATCAAAGATCTGAATGCCGAACAACTGGCGCTGATTGGCACCATTAAAAGCGGCGTGCGCTATACCGATTACCATCTGCAAATGCATCAACGTTTGGCCAAACTGTTACGCACCCATAAATTAGTGGTGGATATCAGTGAAGAAGCGATGGTCGAACAAGGTTTGACCTGCCCATTCCTGCCACACGGCTTGGGTCATCCGTTAGGTCTACAGGTACATGATTCGGCTGGTTTTATGCAGGATGATACAGGTAGCCATCTGGCTGCACCGTCGAAGTATCCGTATCTGCGTTGCACCCGAATTCTCGAACCGCGCATGGTATTAACCATCGAGCCGGGTATCTACTTCATTGAGTCACTATTGGCACCTTGGCGTAGCGGCGAGTTCAGCAAGCATTTTAATTGGGAACGTATTGATGCGATGAAACCTTATGGCGGCATCCGTATTGAAGACAATATCGTTATCCATGAAAAGCGGGTTGAGAATATGACGCGCGATCTGAATCTGGCTTAATGCAGCCTTTTCTTATTCCGGCGGCTTCCGTCAGCGTCACTGAAGAAATCAAGAAAAGTCGTTTTATCACTCTGCTGGCACATACCAACGGAGTGAATGAAGCCAAAGCATTTATTCAGCAGATAAAAGAAGAGCACCCAACGGCCCGGCATCATTGCTGGGCTTTTGTCGCTGGCGCACCGACAGATTCTCAGCAGCTAGGGTTTTCGGACGACGGCGAGCCATCGGGAACCGCGGGTAAACCCATACTGGCACAGCTGATGGGGAGTCATATCGGTGAAATAACCGCAGTGGTCGTTCGCTACTACGGCGGCATAAAACTGGGCACCGGCGGGCTGGTCAAAGCCTACGGCAGCGGAGTGCAGCAAGCGCTGAAACAAATCGAAGTAAAGTATAAAGTGCCGCAGGTGGAATATACTTTGTTATGTGATTACGCGCAGTTGGCGATGGTGGAATCACTGCTACAACAGGTTGATGGTCAGATTTTACAGGGTAATTATGGCGCGCAGGTCAATCTCCGTCTCTCTTTACCGGCGACTCAGGCCAGTCAGGTCGGGGAGAAATTACGCGATCTGAGTCGTGGTTCGTTGCAATTGACGCCCATTTCGCAATAATCCCCATCCAATGAATTGCTAAGGAACGTGCCGGAATGCATTTTCGTGCCATAACCCGTATTGTTGGTCTGCTGGTCATCTTATTCTCCGGAACTATGTTTATTCCCGGACTGGTGGCGTTGATCTATCGTGATGGTGCCGGTCGTGCCTTCAGTCAAACCTTCTTTGTTGCCCTGGTGATTGGCCTGTTTCTCTGGCTTCCCAACCGTAAACAGAAACATGAACTGAAGCCTCGCGAGGGCTTTTTGATTGTGGTTCTGTTCTGGACGGTGCTGGGCAGCGTCGGGGCTTTGCCGTTTCTTTTTTCTGAGCGACCCAACCTTTCGGTTACCGATGCCTTTTTCGAATCGTTTTCCGGCCTGACAACGACCGGCGCTACTACGCTGGTCGGGTTGGATTCTTTACCCAAGGCCATTCTGTTCTATCGGCAAATGCTGCAATGGCTGGGGGGAATGGGAATCATCGTGTTGGCCGTAGCGATTTTGCCCATATTGGGCGTCGGGGGAATGCAGCTGTATCGGGCAGAAATGCCGGGGCCGTTGAAAGATAATAAAATGCGACCGCGAATTGCGGAAACGGCAAAAACCCTGTGGCTTATTTATGTGCTCCTCACCATTGCCTGCGCGCTTTCCCTGTGGGGGGCGGGGATGTCGGTGTTCGATGCGATTTCGCATAGTTTCTCAACTATAGCTATTGGCGGTTTCTCAACTCATGACGCCAGTATCGGTTATTTCGCCAGCCCAACGATTAACACTATCATTGCCATCTTCTTGCTGATCTCGGGGTGTAACTTCGGCCTGCACTTTGCCGTACTGAGCGGGCGCAGCCTGAAAGTGTATTGGCGCGATCCCGAATTCCGGATGTTTATCTTTGTACAACTGACGCTGGTAGTCGTTTGTACTTTGGTTTTGTGGCAGCACAGCGTGTACAAATCCGGTCTGGAAACTCTGAATCAGGCGTTTTTCCAAGTGGTATCTATGGCCACGACCGCGGGCTTTACTACCGATAGCATTGCCAAATGGCCGCTATTCCTTCCTATCCTTCTATTATGTTCCGCTTTTATCGGCGGTTGTGCAGGTTCAACCGGCGGTGGCCTTAAAGTGATTCGTATCCTTTTACTGTATCTGCAGGGTTCGCGAGAATTAAAGCGGTTGGTTCACCCGAACGCGGTTTACACCATCAAACTGGGGCGTCGTGCGCTACCGGAACGTATTCTGGAAGCGGTCTGGGGATTCTTCTCTGCTTACGCACTGGTGTTCATCATTAGTATGTTGGCGATCATTGCTACCGGTGTGGATGAGTTTTCTGCTTTTGCTGCCGTCACTGCGACGCTGAATAACCTTGGGCCGGGCTTGGGGGTGGTAGCAGATAACTTCACCTCAATGAATGCCGCAGCTAAATGGATACTGGTGATAACCATGTTGTTTGGTCGATTGGAAGTATTCACCCTACTGGTACTGTTTACGCCAACATTCTGGCGCGAGTAACTTTGAATTAGGAAAAAGTAGTTATGAAGGCATTGATACTTTACTCCAGCCGTGATGGGCAAACTCAGGCTATTTCTTCTTATATGGCTAATGAATTATCCGCGATGGTCAATTGTGACGTACAGGATCTGGCATTAGTAGGGAATATCGATCTCGGGCAGTACCAACAGGTCATGATCGGAGCTTCTATTCGTTATGGGCACTTCGATAAAGTGCTGACGAAGTTCATCACCCAACACCTGGAACAATTGAATACTATGCCGAGCGCTTTCTTTGCCGTGAACCTGACGGCGCGCAAACCGGAGAAGCGCACGCCCCAAACCAATTCTTATGTGCGTAAGTTCCTGGCAAGCTCGCCTTGGCAGCCGACACTCTGCGGCGTCTTCGCTGGAGCGCTGCGTTATCCACGCTATCGCTGGTTTGATCGGGTCATGATTCAACTTATTATGCGCATGACCGGCGGAGAAACAGATACCAGTAAAGAAGTGGAATACACCGATTGGCAGCAGGTAAGCAGTTTCGCCCGTGAATTCTCGCAAATGCAGTATAAAAAATAGCAAAAATGATGATTCTCGCCGCAATTCGTTGAAAAAAAAGCCGGTTGGAAAATTATTTGAAATTAGGGGTTGCAGCCTGTCAGGAACTCCCTATAATGCGCCTCCACTGACCGGGAACAACGAAACAAACTTCGCCGGGTCAGGAAGTGTTAAGCAGGCGGAAACGCCGGTTCTTAAAACGAAAGTTGAAAAGAAAAGCTTGACACTTCAGCGGGAAAGCGTATTATCTGCCTCCCGCGTTACCGTAAGATTCGCCACAAGCGAACGGGTAACGAACGCTCTTTAACAATTTATCAGACAATCTGTGTGGGCACTCGCAAGACGATATCAAAGCCTGTTTCGGCAGGCAGAAGAAATATCAAGTCTTGAAGAGTGACCAAAGCAGTAAACATTTGAACTTCGGTTCGAATGCATATTTGCAGAAAGTAATCTTTGAGCATCGCTACTTCGGTAGCAAATCAAACAAATCTTAAATTGAAGAGTTTGATCATGGCTCAGATTGAACGCTGGCGGCAGGCCTAACACATGCAAGTCGAGCGGCAGCGGAAAGTAGCTTGCTACTTTGCCGGCGAGCGGCGGACGGGTGAGTAATGTCTGGGAAACTGCCTGATGGAGGGGGATAACTACTGGAAACGGTAGCTAATACCGCATAACCTCGCAAGAGCAAAGTGGGGGACCTTAGGGCCTCACGCCATCGGATGTGCCCAGATGGGATTAGCTAGTAGGTGAGGTAATGGCTCACCTAGGCGACGATCCCTAGCTGGTCTGAGAGGATGACCAGCCACACTGGAACTGAGACACGGTCCAGACTCCTACGGGAGGCAGCAGTGGGGAATATTGCACAATGGGCGCAAGCCTGATGCAGCCATACCGCGTGTGTGAAGAAGGCCTTCAGGTTGTAAAGCACTTTCAGCGAGGAGGAAGGCATTTCACCTAATACGTGAAGTGATTGACGTTACTCGCAGAAGAAGCACCGGCTAACTCCGTGCCAGCAGCCGCGGTAATACGGAGGGTGCAAGCGTTAATCGGAATTACTGGGCGTAAAGCGCACGCAGGCGGTTTGTTAAGTCAGATGTGAAATCCCCGAGCTTAACTTGGGAACTGCATTTGAAACTGGCAAGCTAGAGTCTTGTAGAGGGGGGTAGAATTCCAGGTGTAGCGGTGAAATGCGTAGAGATCTGGAGGAATACCGGTGGCGAAGGCGGCCCCCTGGACAAAGACTGACGCTCAGGTGCGAAAGCGTGGGGAGCAAACAGGATTAGATACCCTGGTAGTCCACGCTGTAAACGATGTCGACTTGGAGGTTGTGCCCTTGAGGCGTGGCTTCCGGAGCTAACGCGTTAAGTCGACCGCCTGGGGAGTACGGCCGCAAGGTTAAAACTCAAATGAATTGACGGGGGCCCGCACAAGCGGTGGAGCATGTGGTTTAATTCGATGCAACGCGAAGAACCTTACCTACTCTTGACATCCACAGAACGTAGCAGAGATGCTTCGGTGCCTTCGGGAACTGTGAGACAGGTGCTGCATGGCTGTCGTCAGCTCGTGTTGTGAAATGTTGGGTTAAGTCCCGCAACGAGCGCAACCCTTATCCTTTGTTGCCAGCACGTCATGGTGGGAACTCAAGGGAGACTGCCGGTGATAAACCGGAGGAAGGTGGGGATGACGTCAAGTCATCATGGCCCTTACGAGTAGGGCTACACACGTGCTACAATGGCAGATACAAAGTGAAGCGAACTCGCGAGAGCAAGCGGACCACATAAAGTCTGTCGTAGTCCGGATTGGAGTCTGCAACTCGACTCCATGAAGTCGGAATCGCTAGTAATCGTAGATCAGAATGCTACGGTGAATACGTTCCCGGGCCTTGTACACACCGCCCGTCACACCATGGGGAGTGGGTTGCAAAAGAAGTAGGTAGCTTAACCTTCGGGAGGGCGCTTACCACTTTGTGATTCATGACTGGGGTGAAGTCGTAACAAGGTAACCGTGGGGGAACCTGCGGTTGGATCACCTCCTTACCTAATGATACGCATTGCGCCGTGTCCACACAGATTGTCTGATAATAGTAATGAGCAAGAGCACCTGTTGATGTCGTGAGTTTCGACTCATGATGACACGAGAAACGATTAAGTTTTTGATTTAGTCGGAATTTCCTGTGTCCCCATCGTCTAGAGGCCTAGGACACCGCCCTTTCACGGCGGTAACAGGGGTTCGAATCCCCTTGGGGACGCCATCCGATAATGAGTGAAAGACATTATCAACTGAATATCTTAAAGATGACTTTAACGAGTCGTGTTTAAGATATTGCTCTTTAACAATCTGGAACAAGCTGAAAATTGAAACACTGCAGCTAAAACTTGTCTCTCCGTAGATTTACCGAGACAAGGAGTCATCTGCAGGTAGAGTCTCTCAATAATCGCAGCACGATGATGTCGAAAGACACCTTCGGGTTGTGAGGTTAAGCGACTAAGCGTACACGGTGGATGCCTAGGCAGTCAGAGGCGATGAAGGGCGTGCTAATCTGCGAAAAGCGTCGGTAAGCTGATATGAAGCGTTACAACCGACGATACCCGAATGGGGAAACCCAGTGCAATTCGTTGCACTATCGTTAGATGAATACATAGTCTAACGAGGCGAACCGGGGGAACTGAAACATCTAAGTACCCCGAGGAAAAGAAATCAACCGAGATTCCCCTAGTAGCGGCGAGCGAACGGGGAGGAGCCCAGAGTCTGAATCAGTTTGTGTGTTAGTGGAAGCGTCTGGAAAGTCGCACGGTACAGGGTGATAGTCCCGTACACAAAAATGCACATGCTGTGAACTCGATGAGTAGGGCGGGACACGTGACATCCTGTCTGAATATGGGGGGACCATCCTCCAAGGCTAAATACTCCTGACTGACCGATAGTGAACCAGTACCGTGAGGGAAAGGCGAAAAGAACCCCGGCGAGGGGAGTGAAATAGAACCTGAAACCGTGTACGTACAAGCAGTGGGAGCACCTTCGTGGTGTGACTGCGTACCTTTTGTATAATGGGTCAGCGACTTATATTTTGTAGCAAGGTTAACCGTATAGGGGAGCCGTAGGGAAACCGAGTCTTAACTGGGCGTCTAGTTGCAAGGTATAGACCCGAAACCCGGTGATCTAGCCATGGGCAGGTTGAAGGTTGGGTAACACTAACTGGAGGACCGAACCGACTAATGTTGAAAAATTAGCGGATGACTTGTGGCTGGGGGTGAAAGGCCAATCAAACCGGGAGATAGCTGGTTCTCCCCGAAAGCTATTTAGGTAGCGCCTCGTGAACTCATCTTCGGGGGTAGAGCACTGTTTCGGCTAGGGGTCCATCCCGGATTACCAAACCGATGCAAACTCCGAATACCGAAGAATGTTATCACGGGAGACACACGGCGGGTGCTAACGTCCGTCGTGAAGAGGGAAACAACCCAGACCGCCAGCTAAGGTCCCAAAGTCATGGTTAAGTGGGAAACGATGTGGGAAGGCATAGACAGCCAGGATGTTGGCTTAGAAGCAGCCATCATTTAAAGAAAGCGTAATAGCTCACTGGTCGAGTCGGCCTGCGCGGAAGATGTAACGGGGCTAAACCATGCACCGAAGCTGCGGCAACGACACTTAGGTGTTGTTGGGTAGGGGAGCGTTCTGTAAGCCGTTGAAGGTAGTCTGTGAGGACTGCTGGAGGTATCAGAAGTGCGAATGCTGACATAAGTAACGATAATGCGGGTGAAAAACCCGCACGCCGGAAGACCAAGGGTTCCTGTCCAACGTTAATCGGGGCAGGGTGAGTCGACCCCTAAGGCGAGGCTGAAAAGCGTAGTCGATGGGAAACAGGTTAATATTCCTGTACTTGGTGTTACTGCGAAGGGGGGACGGAGAAGGCTAGGCTAGCCGGGCGACGGTTGTCCCGGTTTAAGCGTGTAGGGGGGTGTTCCTGGTAAATCCGGAAAACCATCAACCCTGAGGCGTGATGACGATGCACCACGGTGCAGAAGTAGTTGATGCCAAGCTTCCAGGAAAAGCCTCTAAGCATCAGGTAACATTGAATCGTACCCCAAACCGACACAGGTGGTCAGGTAGAGAATACTCAGGCGCTTGAGAGAACTCGGGTGAAGGAACTAGGCAAAATGGTGCCGTAACTTCGGGAGAAGGCACGCTGGCGCTAGGTGAAGAGACTTGCTCTCGGAGCTGAAGCCAGTCGCAGATACCAGCTGGCTGCAACTGTTTAATAAAAACACAGCACTGTGCAAACACGAAAGTGGACGTATACGGTGTGACGCCTGCCCGGTGCTGGAAGGTTAATTGATGGGGTCAGCCGCAAGGCGAAGCTCTTGATCGAAGCCCCAGTAAACGGCGGCCGTAACTATAACGGTCCTAAGGTAGCGAAATTCCTTGTCGGGTAAGTTCCGACCTGCACGAATGGCGTAATGATGGCCAGGCTGTCTCCACCCGAGACTCAGTGAAATTGAACTCGCTGTGAAGATGCAGTGTACCCGCGGCAAGACGGAAAGACCCCGTGAACCTTTACTATAGCTTGACACTGAACATTGAGCCTTGATGTGTAGGATAGGTGGGAGGCATCGAAGCGTGGACGCCAGTCTGCGTGGAGCCAACCTTGAAATACCACCCTTTAATGTTTGATGTTCTAACTCGGCCCCATAATCTGGGGTGAGGACAGTGTCTGGTGGGTAGTTTGACTGGGGCGGTCTCCTCCCAAAGAGTAACGGAGGAGCACGAAGGTTAGCTAATCACGGTCGGACATCGTGAGGTTAGTGCAAAGGCATAAGCTAGCTTGACTGCGAGAGTGACGGCTCGAGCAGGTACGAAAGTAGGTCTTAGTGATCCGGTGGTTCTGAATGGAAGGGCCATCGCTCAACGGATAAAAGGTACTCCGGGGATAACAGGCTGATACCGCCCAAGAGTTCATATCGACGGCGGTGTTTGGCACCTCGATGTCGGCTCATCACATCCTGGGGCTGAAGTAGGTCCCAAGGGTATGGCTGTTCGCCATTTAAAGTGGTACGCGAGCTGGGTTTAGAACGTCGTGAGACAGTTCGGTCCCTATCTGCCGTGGGCGTTGGAAGATTGAGAGGGGCTGCTCCTAGTACGAGAGGACCGGAGTGGACGCATCACTGGTGTTCGGGTTGTCATGCCAATGGCATTGCCCGGTAGCTAAATGCGGAAAAGATAAGCGCTGAAAGCATCTAAGCGCGAAACTTGCCTCAAGATGAGTCTTCCCTGGGGCTTCATGCCCCCTGAAGGAACGTTAAAGACTATGACGTTGATAGGCTGGGTGTGTAAGTGCAGCGATGCATTGAGCTAACCAGTACTAATGATCCGTGAGGCTTAACCTTACAACACCGAAGGTGTTTTAGAGAGCGTTTTGATTTTCAGCATTGTTAACAGATTGGATTGACTGGCTGTGTGGTGTAAATCACGTGGCGGGTTGATTGAAACAGAATTTGCCTGGCGGCAATAGCGCGGTGGTCCCACCTGATCCCATGCCGAACTCAGAAGTGAAACGCCGTAGCGCCGATGGTAGTGTGGGGTCTCCCCATGCGAGAGTAGGACACTGCCAGGCATCAAATCAAGCCAAGACCCCATGCCAAAAGCGTGGGGTTTTTGCTATGGAAAAAAGACAGACGCGAGGCGGATAAAAGTCATTGCCGCCCTCGAACCGAGCCTCCTGCGATTGCGGGGGGCTTTTTGCGTTTAAGGGCATGGGAACCCCCGGGAATGTCGGGCGTTGAAGGCGTATATGGCGATTTTCATTCCATAAGGGGCGGCTTATCCGGTAAATTGCGCCGCCGTTGACGTTTTCAGGCAGTAAATTCGCAGCATTTTCAGGCAGATACAGTCACTCACCGGGCTTATATTTTATTAAAAAGCCATGTAACCAACGAACCAGGTCGGTTTTATCGGAAACTCATCCTCATTAATGGGTATTTTCGGATGTAAAATCAGCAAAGCTACCAGATCGCAGAACTCAAATTGGGCGAAAAGCATCCATTTTTCAGCTCTATCTATTAGGCTATTAATTAAATAAATATATTTTTCACCCTCTGATGTAAACAAGTTACAACCTGAGTATTCCGATCGGTTAGACTAGATACAGTTTAGTTAGAGTGAGTATTACAAGCTATGTTGACCCCTGCCGCGCCCCTGAAAAACCTTAATACCTTTGCTCTTTCCGCATATGCAACCCAGGTGGTGAGCGTAGAGTCTGTTTCTGCGCTAACTGCTGCCTGGAATGAAGCTAAAGCGTCAAATCAGCCAGTGTTGCTATTAGGGAAAGGAAGTAACGTACTGTTTATTGAAGACTTCTCCGGTACGGTACTGTTAAATAGGATTAAGGGCATTCAGTGTAGAGAAGATGATACCGCATGGTATCTGCACGTTGGCGCGGGTGAAAACTGGCATCAACTTGTGTGCTATTCATTACAGCAGCAAATGGCAGGGTTAGAAAATCTGGCGTTAATTCCGGGATGCGTTGGCTCCGCACCGATTCAAAATATTGGTGCTTACGGTGTCGAGCTACAAAAAGTCTGTGAATACGTCGATTTGCTCGATTTGAATACTGGCGAAGTTCGACGCCTTTTGGCTGAAGACTGTGCTTTTGGCTATAGAGATAGCATTTTCAAGCATCGCTATGGTGAAGGCTTTGCCATTGTTGCTGTCGGCATCAAGCTGAATAAGGACTGGAAGCCTACCCTAGGTTACGGTGATTTAACTCGTTTAAATCCGTCGACGGTCACTGCTCGTGAGATTTTTGACTCGGTATGCGCAATGCGGCGGAGTAAACTGCCAGATCCTAATGTGACGGGTAATGCAGGTAGTTTCTTCAAAAATCCTATAGTCAGCGCAGAAAAGGCCGCGGAAATACTCCGAACCTATCCTACTGCTCCACATTATCCTCAGGCTGATAACTCGGTAAAACTTGCTGCCGGTTGGTTGATTGACCAATGTTCATTGAAAGGACACCGAATTGGCGGCGCTGCGGTGCATCAGCAGCAAGCTCTGGTTCTTATTAACCTGGATGATGCATCAAGCCAGGATATCGTCGATCTCGCCAGCCATGTACGCCAACAGGTTGCGCTTAAATTTGCCGTTTGGCTCGAACCTGAAGTGCGTTTTATTGCGGCTTCGGGCGAAGTTAATGCCGTGGAGAGCTTGTCGTGAAAGATACTACCGTTCCTTTAAGACTGATTGGCATGTTAGCTGATGGCGCATTCCATTCGGGTGAGCAACTGGGGGAAACTCTGGGCATGAGCCGCGCCGCAATTAATAAACATGTTCAGACCATTCGCGAATGGGGTTTGGATGTATTTACCGTTCCGGGGAAAGGTTACAGCCTGCCTGAACCTATTCAGTTGCTGAATGCAGATGCGATAGCCACTTATTTACCCGAAGGGAAAGTCAGTGTTTTGCCGGTCGTTGATTCGACAAACCAATATCTTCTTGATCGAATTAATGAACTCCAGTCAGGCGATGCCTGTGTGGCCGAATATCAGCAGGCCGGAAGAGGGCGACGTGGGCGTCATTGGGTTTCACCATTTGGGGCTAACCTTTATCTCTCCATGTTTTGGCGCCTAGAGCAGGGACCCGCTGCCGCAATGGGGTTAAGTCTGGTAGTCGGCATTGTGATGGCCGAAGTATTGAGAAAGCTAGGTGCGGCGGATGTGAAGGTCAAATGGCCCAACGACTTATACTTAAACGATAAAAAATTAGCCGGTATATTAGTTGAGTTAACAGGAAAAACCGGGGACGCTGCCCAGTTAGTTATTGGCGCCGGAATTAATTTATCGATGCGAGAATCATCGAATAACGTTATTAGCCAGGATTGGATTAATTTACAAGAGGCCGGCGTTTCTATCGATCGCAATAAACTCACCGCTGAGTTATTGAGTGAATTACGTCGCGCGGTTATTAAGTTCGAAAATGAAGGTTTAGGGGCATTTATTTCTCGTTGGCGAGAGTTGGATAATTATTTAGACCGGCCAGTTAAATTGATTATCGGTAACCAAGAGATATTCGGCATTGCCAGAGGAATAGATCAGCAAGGCGGTTTATTGCTGGAACAAGACGGTGATGTGAAGCCTTACATCGGTGGAGAAATATCTCTTCGCGGAGTTAATCCATAATAAATAGGGAGACTTAGCCTCCCTATTAAATTTATTTTCTCAACCGGACGCTTTCTACTGCGTGGTTAGCGCTTTTAGTCATTATTAAACTGGCGCGCTCACGCGTTGGTAGTATATTTTGCTTTAAATTCAGTCCGTTAATCTCTTTCCAAAGCTGAGTGGCAATCTTGATAGCCTCGGTTTCAGGCAACTGTGCATAGTTATGGAAATAAGAATTAGGGTTAGAGAATGCACCTTGTCGGAATTTAAGAAAACGGTTTATATACCAGTTTTGCAGTAATTCCTCTGGCGCATCGACATATATTGAGAAATCGACGAAGTCAGAAACAAATACATGATGAGGATCGTGTGGATAATCCATGCCGCTCTGCAACACATTCAGACCTTCTAAAATAAGAATGTCAGGTTGCTTAATAGTTTTATTTCCATCAGGGACAACATCATAAATCAGATGAGAATAGACGGGAGCTGTAACCTCGCTGGCTCCAGACTTAACCTCGGAAACGAATTTCACCAAATTATGCATATCATAAGATTGCGGGAAACCTTTCTTCTTCATTAACCCGCGTTCATTTAATACTTTATTTGGGTGAAGGAAACCATCAGTGGTGATCAGTTCAACGCTGCGATGCTCTGGCCAACGGCTTAGCAATGCCTGCAACAGACGCGCCGTTGTGCTTTTGCCGACGGCAACGCTACCTGCGATACCAATAATATAAGGAATACGTTGCCCATCGGTTCCTAAAAACTGCTCTAATACCGCCTGACGACGCAAATTAGAACTGATATAGAAATTGAGGAGACGGGACAAGGGTAGGTAGATCTGTGCCACTTCTTCCAATGAGAGGTCTTCGTTTATCCCTTTAAGATTAACGATTTCTTCTTCTGTCAGCGTCAAAGGCACTGAGTCGCGTAGGGCCGCCCACTGTGTGCGATCGAACTGTAGGTAAGGCGTCGCTAAAGATTGCTCTCTTTTTGTCATAAGCCAAATTCTGCCTGTAAACGCAGGTTGGGAAAGGCGCTGGACGCCAACTCCAGATAAGAAACAAGCTGCATATTATAGGCAGCTTGGTTTTTGGCGTAGAGTTTTTTGTTCGTGGCGAGCGATTTCTTTGACGTATGTTGGTATTCCGATCAATTAAGACTGTTTATGGCACCGTGGATATTTTTCACCCCACTGGGATGCGCAATTTGGCCGACAATTGAACTATATGACTGATTTGCCGCAAATAGCCGCTTGTAATAAATCGACGTTGGGTGGTAGCTACCGCTTGGTGTACAGGCATAGTCAGGGATTTCACCTATGCAACGGTATCCCTGCGCTTTATAAAATGATTCAGCAGATGAACCTGTTTGCGTATCTAGATAAAGCAAACCGCGGTGAAGTTGGTATGCCGTTTCTTCAACCTCATGCATCAATTTTTGTCCAATGCCCACTCGCCGGCAGCGACTGTGTACCAAAAGCTTCTGCACTTCTGCTCGATTAAGACCGTTGTCCTTCTGGCATAAACTTAGTTGGACAGTGCCAATAACGCCTGATTCATCACGGGCAATCCACAGCATTAACTCTCTGGTGGCAATGGCAGGACGCAAGCTATGAAAATACTGTTCTGCTTCTTCAGCTGGTAAATGTTGAGAGCTATAACCAATAGATGCGCCATGGGTGACCGCATCAATCAATAGAAGCGCCAATTCATTGCGATAAATAGGTAGAGTCGCTGCGTTTAACAAAACGATTTTCATTGGGTATACCTCATTGGTAAGTAAGCATTGGACGATAAACAGAAAAAACCAATGTATTGATGCTGAGAAAGCAAGAATTACGCCAATGCGAACTTACCGCGGCTTATGGGTATTTATTTTAATCTGATACTTTGTATGCACTTGAATGAGGCTGCGTGACACAAATTGGTGCGAATGGTCCGTTGTGATCTGTTTTTAAAATCGGCAATTCAAGGGTGACAAGTTAAGCCGTTACGAATAATATTTGAACGTACATTGCTGGATAATACGTCACAGCGCGCAAATCTGTTTATTTTATGAGCGATAGAGCGAATTAAGCGATTTTTTTGTTGCATCGCAAGTCTGGTCTACCTAGAATGCGCTGCACTTGATGCCGGCATAGCTCAGTTGGTAGAGCAACTGACTTGTAATCAGTAGGTCCCGAGTTCGACTCTTGGTGCCGGCACCATTCAAGTACTTACAATTAGGTGGGGTTCCCGAGCGGCCAAAGGGAGCAGACTGTAAATCTGCCGTCATCGACTTCGAAGGTTCGAATCCTTCCCCCACCACCATATTTAACCTTGAGCCTTAGGTGATTCGAAGTAATGAATCGAGATAAGCGCTTGAGGGGAAGGTGAAAACCTTCGACAAAGTTCGAGCCGAGCGAAGCAAGACAACAACGCAAAGCGGCGGCCCGAAGGGTGAGGAACGAAGTGATGAATAATCCTTATTCCACCACCATATTCAACTTTATGTGCCAAGGTGATTCAGGAAAATGAAAACCTGCCTGGCAAGTAAAGGGAAGGTGAAAACCTTCCAAGAGTGAAGAGGCCACGCCCTTCCTTTTAGATTCTGCAGATAAGTCAGGTAGCCGAGTTCCAGGATGCGGGCATCGTATAATGGCTATTACCTCAGCCTTCCAAGCTGATGATGCGGGTTCGATTCCCGCTGCCCGCTCCAAGATGTGCTGATATAGCTCAGTTGGTAGAGCGCACCCTTGGTAAGGGTGAGGTCGGCAGTTCGAATCTGCCTATCAGCACCACTTCTTCTTTCTCTCGCTCCCTTGATCTTCTTTCTGCGCTATGGATTCAGCAAGCATTTTGCTTGGTTGATGTGGTGAAACCACCGATTCCGTGTCTTAGAGGGACAATCGATGTCTAAAGAAAAGTTTGAACGTACAAAACCGCACGTAAACGTGGGTACTATCGGCCACGTTGACCACGGTAAAACTACCCTGACTGCTGCAATCACCAGCGTACTGGCCAAAACTTACGGTGGTAATGCCCGTGCGTTTGACCAGATCGATAACGCGCCAGAAGAAAAGGCGCGTGGCATCACCATCAATACTTCGCACGTTGAATATGACACCCCGTCTCGCCATTATGCGCACGTTGATTGCCCAGGCCATGCTGACTATGTGAAAAACATGATCACCGGTGCTGCTCAGATGGACGGTGCGATTCTGGTTGTTGCTGCGACCGATGGCCCAATGCCACAAACTCGCGAGCACATCCTGCTGGGTCGTCAGGTGGGCGTTCCTTACATTCTCGTCTTCCTGAACAAATGTGACATGGTTGATGATGAAGAATTGCTGGAATTGGTTGAGATGGAAGTGCGTGAGCTTCTGTCTCAATACGATTTCCCAGGCGATGACACTCCGGTTATTCGTGGTTCCGCGCTGAGAGCGTTGGAAGGCGAACCAGAGTGGGAAGCCAAAATTATTGAACTGGCTGAAGCACTGGACAGCTACATTCCACAGCCTGAGCGTGCAATTGATAAGCCGTTCCTGCTGCCAATTGAAGATGTGTTCTCTATTTCTGGCCGTGGTACCGTTGTTACCGGTCGTGTTGAGCGCGGTATCGTCAGAGTGGGTGAAGAAGTTGAGATCGTTGGTATCATCGATACCATCAAAACCACGTGCACCGGCGTTGAAATGTTCCGCAAGCTGCTGGACGAAGGCCGTGCCGGTGAAAACGTTGGCGTTCTGCTGCGTGGTACTAAACGTGATGACGTACAGCGTGGGCAGGTTCTGGCTAAGCCAGGTTCTATCAAGCCACACACCAAGTTTGAATCAGAAGTTTATATTCTGAGCAAAGATGAAGGTGGGCGTCATACGCCATTCTTCAAAGGTTACCGTCCTCAGTTCTACTTCCGTACTACTGACGTGACCGGTACCATTGAACTGCCAGAAGGCGTGGAAATGGTAATGCCAGGTGATAACATTCAAATGATTGTAAACCTGATTGCGCCAATCGCTATGGACGACGGCCTGCGTTTCGCAATCCGTGAAGGTGGTCGTACTGTAGGTGCTGGCGTTGTCGCTAAAGTTATTGAATAAGATTTGACGCGACATGCGGTAAAAGGGCATCATTTGATGCCCTTTTTCTACGTTGTGACACCAGAACCTATCTCATCAGTGGTTTTAGACTCATAATTATTGGTGAGATGGGCTCTGTCAGTACGGCGGATAGTGCTGAATGGTGCCGGAAATCTAGAGCATCTTTCGGTTTGGTTTGCTTCGCTACGCGAGGCAAAGTTGTTTGTTCTGAATCATAGTGACAGGTTGGTTTATGAGTGCGAATACCGAGGCTCAAGGGAGCGGGCGCGGCCTGGAAGCGGTTAAATGGCTAGTTGTTGCCGTCTTATTGGTTGCGGCAATTGTTGGCAATTATTATTACCGAGATTTCAGTCTTCCACTGCGCGCGCTGGCAGTTGTTGTAATTATCGCTGTTGCCGGTGCTGTTGCGCTGATGACGGTTAAAGGCAAAGCCACAGTAGCGTTTGCTCGCGAAGCACGCACGGAAGTGCGTAAAGTGATTTGGCCTACTCGCCAGGAAACGCTACACACCACGTTAATCGTTGCCGCGGTTACTGCCGTGATGTCACTGATTTTGTGGGGACTGGATGGTATCCTGGTTCGCTTAGTATCGTTTATTACTGGCCTGAGGTTCTAAGATGTCTGAAGCACCAAAAAAGCGTTGGTACGTCGTTCAGGCGTTTTCCGGTTTTGAAGGCCGCGTAGCTCAATCGCTGCGTGAGCATATCAAATTACAGGGCATGGAAGAGCTATTCGGCGAAGTCATGGTTCCGACGGAAGAAGTCGTGGAAATTCGTGGCGGCCTGCGTCGTAAGAGTGAACGCAAGTTCTTCCCAGGCTACGTTCTGGTCCAGATGGTCATGAATGACGCAAGCTGGCACTTAGTGCGTAGCGTACCGCGTGTGATGGGCTTTATCGGTGGTACTTCCGATCGCCCTGCGCCGATCAGTGATAAAGAAGTTGATGCGATAATGAATCGTCTTCAACAAGTGGGTGATAAACCACGTCCTAAAACACTGTTCGAACCAGGTGAACTGGTCCGCGTTAGCGATGGTCCGTTCGCAGACTTCAACGGCGTTGTTGAAGAAGTGGACTACGAAAAGAGCCGCTTGAAAGTGTCTGTTTCCATCTTTGGCCGTGCAACACCGGTCGAGCTGGACTTCAGCCAGGTCGAGAAAGGCTGATTCAATTTTCACCACCGGTTGAACTTTGAGTCTTGTATCAGGCGTGAAATTACACTATAATTTCGCGCCTTTTGTTTTTAGATGTCTGGCTCAGTCTTCCGACTTTGCGAGGCAAAACACGGGGAGCCTCACAACGAGGCGATACTACCCAAATCGAGGAAATCGTAAATGGCTAAGAAAGTACAAGCCTATGTCAAGCTGCAAGTAGCAGCTGGTATGGCGAACCCAAGTCCTCCGGTTGGCCCAGCACTGGGTCAGCAGGGTGTTAACATCATGGAATTCTGTAAAGCGTTCAATGCTAAGACTGAAAGCATTGAGAAAGGCCTGCCGATCCCTGTTGTTATTACTGTTTATTCTGATCGCTCTTTCACTTTCGTTACTAAAACCCCGCCAGCAGCAGTTCTGCTGAAAAAAGCGGCAGGTATTAAGTCTGGTTCCGGCAAGCCGAACAAAGACAAAGTAGGTAAAGTGACCGTTGCTCAGGTCCGTGAAATCGCAGAAACCAAAGCTGCGGATATGACTGGTGCTGACGTAGACGCTATGATGCGTTCTATCGAAGGTACTGCTCGTTCCATGGGCCTGGTAGTGGAGGGTTAATAAATGGCTAAGCTGACCAAGCGCATGCGCGTGATCCGTGACAAAGTTGATGTGACTAAGCAATACGATATCAACGAAGCTGTTGCCCTGCTGAAAGAGCTGGCTACTGCTAAATTCGTAGAAAGCGTTGACGTTGCCGTTAACCTCGGTATCGACGCTCGTAAATCTGATCAAAACGTCCGTGGCGCAACTGTATTGCCACACGGTACCGGCCGTTCTGTTCGCGTCGCTGTATTTGCTCAAGGCGCCAACGCCGAAGCAGCAAAAGAAGCTGGTGCTGAGCTGGTAGGTATGGACGACCTGGCTGATCAAATCAAGAAAGGCGAAATGAACTTCGACGTCGTAATCGCATCTCCAGATGCAATGCGCGTTGTTGGTCAATTGGGCCAAATCTTGGGCCCACGTGGCCTGATGCCAAACCCGAAAGTGGGTACCGTTACTCCTAACGTTGCTGAAGCAGTTAAGAATGCTAAAGCAGGTCAGGTTCGTTATCGCAACGACAAAAACGGTATTATCCACACTACCATCGGTAAAGTTGACTTTGACGCTGACAAGCTGAAAGAAAACTTGGAATCCCTGGTAGTTGCGCTGAAGAAGGCTAAGCCTGCTACAGCGAAAGGCGTTTACATCAAGAAAATCAGCCTGTCCACCACCATGGGCGCCGGCGTTGCTATTGATCAAAGCGGCCTGACTGCAGTAGTGAACTAATCACTATTTGCTTTTATCGCTTTACGTGGGCGTTAGGTTTGTCTAGAATCTTACGCCCATGGTTCTATTGACTACGGTTTAACCGTACCATGTGAACAACAGAATTTTTCGGTTGGAGCTTGGCCTATCCAAGCCTCCGTCCAAGACCGCAGGTGTTCTGCAAAGGACTTAATTTCCTGCGTAGACGGTGACAGAGCCTAAAGAAATTTTTTCTTTTTAATTAAAGAATTGTCTTTGCTGGATTCTGCTCACCGTGTTTCAACGCCCGTTAATGACATTGTTGTCGTAATTGGGTGATGTGAGTTCCGGGGAATTATTCTCCGGTTAATCCAGGAGCAAGAACTAATGGCACTAAATCTTCAAGGCAAACAAGCGATTGTTGCTGAAGTTAAAGAAGTAGCCAAAGGTGCGCTGTCTGCGGTTGTTGCGGATTCCCGTGGCGTAACCGTTGATAAAATGACTGAACTGCGTAAAGCAGGTCGTGAAGCTGGCGTTCACATGCAAGTTGTTCGTAACACCTTGCTGTCACGCGCAGTTGAAGGTACTCCATTCGAGTGCCTGAAAGACACGTTTGTTGGTCCAACCTTGATTGCATTTTCTAGTGAACACCCGGGCGCAGCTGCTCGTTTGTTCAAAGATTTCGCGAAAGCGAATGCAAAATTCGAGGTTAAAGCAGCAGCCTTTGAAGGCGAGTTAATCCCTGCGGCTCAAATCGACCGCCTGGCAACTCTGCCGACCTACGAAGAAGCAATCGCACGTCTGATGGGAACCATGAAAGAAGCCGCTGCTGGCAAATTGGTTCGCACTTTGGCTGCGCTGCGTGATCAGAAAGAAGCTGAAGCGGCTTAATCGCCCTCTGTTTTTTCCGACACTGCTTTTTAACGTATAAACTATTTCTGTATTTTAGGAACACTTGTTATGTCAACTATCACTAAAGACCAAATTCTGGAAGGCGTTGCAGCTCTGTCTGTAATGGAAATCGTTGAACTGATCTCCGCTATGGAAGAGAAATTCGGCGTTTCAGCTGCTGCTGTTGCTGCAGGTCCTGCTGCTGCTGCTGAAGTTGTAGAAGAGAAAACTGAATTCGACGTTATCTTGAAAGCAATCGGCGCTAACAAAGTTGCGGTAATCAAAGCTGTACGTGGCGCAACTGGCCTGGGCTTGAAAGAAGCTAAAGATCTGACTGAGTCAGCGCCAGCTGCTCTGAAAGAAGGCGTGAGCAAAGACGACGCTGAAGCACTGAAAAAAGCACTGGAAGAAGCTGGTGCAGAAGTTGAAATTAAATAAATTTAATTTCAACTGTGCAGCCTAAGTTATAGGCTGATGGCTGGTGACTTTTAGTCACCAGCCTTTTTGCGCTGTAGGGCGTCAGTGGAGTTTCACACTGTTTAGATACTGACTAACCCCAATATTTCTTTCTATCGACGACTTAATATACTGCGTTCTCAGCTACGACCCACTCGGGTAGCTCGGTAGTCAAGGTAACGCGATGAAATGGTTTAAGAGTGATAGAACGAGGTATTACGGAAAGTGTTTCGACTTTCCGATCGAGAAAATAGTGTTGAATGAACTGTCCTTTAGGACGGACAGAGTGGGTCACTGATCAGCGAGCTGAGGAACCCTATGGTTTACTCCTATACCGAGAAAAAACGTATTCGTAAGGATTTTGGTAAACGTCCACAAGTTTTGGACATACCTTATCTCCTTTCTATCCAACTTGACTCGTTCCAGAAATTTATCGAGCAAGATCCAGAAGGACAGCACGGCCTAGAAGCGGCATTCCGTTCTGTTTTTCCAATCCAGAGCTACAGTGGCAATTCGGAGCTGCAATACGTTAGCTACCGTCTTGGTGAGCCAGTGTTTGACGTCAAAGAGTGCCAGATCCGTGGCGTGACGTATTCAGCACCGCTGCGCGTTAAGCTGCGTCTGGTTATCTATGAGCGGGAAGCTCCTGAAGGTACGGTTAAAGACATCAAGGAACAAGAAGTCTACATGGGTGAAATTCCACTCATGACCGAGAATGGTACCTTTGTGATTAACGGTACTGAGAGGGTTATCGTATCTCAGCTTCACCGTAGTCCTGGTGTATTCTTTGACAGTGATAAGGGTAAAACCCATTCATCGGGTAAAGTGCTGTATAACGCACGTATTATCCCTTATCGCGGTTCATGGTTAGATTTCGAGTTTGACCCGAAAGATAACCTCTTTGTGCGTATTGACCGTCGCCGTAAATTACCTGCGACCATCATTCTGCGTGCATTGAACTTTACCACTGAACAGATCCTTGACCTGTTCTTTGATAAAGTTGTGTTCGAAATTCGTGATAACAAGCTGCAGATGGAGCTGGTTCCAGAGCGTCTGCGCGGTGAAACAGCTTCCTTTGACATCGAAGCTAATGGCAAGGTTTATGTCGAGAAAGCTCGCCGTATTACCGCTCGTCATATCCGTCAGCTTGAAAAAGACGGTGTGGATCGCATCGAAGTTCCGGTTGAATACATTGCCGGTAAAGTGGTCGCTAAAGACTATATCGATGAGAACACTGGCGAACTGATCTGTGCAGCCAACATGGAGCTGTCACTGGATCTGCTGGCGAAACTGAGCCAGGCTGGTCACAAACGCATTGAAACTCTGTTCACCAATGACCTGGATCACGGTGCTTATATCTCCGAGACCCTGCGCGTTGACCCAACCAGCGATCGCTTAAGCGCTCTGGTTGAGATCTATCGCATGATGCGTCCTGGTGAGCCACCAACTCGCGAAGCAGCTGAAAATCTGTTTGAGAACCTGTTCTTCTCTGAAGACCGCTACGATCTGTCTGCGGTTGGCCGGATGAAGTTCAACCGTTCACTGCTGCGTGACGAGATCGAAGGTTCCGGTATCCTGAGCAAAGAAGACATCACTGAAGTGATGAAGAAGCTCATCGATATCCGTAACGGTAAAGGCGAAGTGGATGATATCGACCACTTAGGCAACCGTCGTATTCGTTCCGTTGGTGAAATGGCTGAAAACCAGTTCCGTGTAGGTCTGGTTCGCGTTGAGCGTGCTGTTAAAGAGCGTTTGTCTCTTGGCGACCTCGACACGCTGATGCCTCAGGACATGATCAACGCCAAGCCTATTTCGGCGGCGGTGAAAGAGTTCTTCGGTTCCAGCCAGCTGTCCCAATTTATGGACCAGAACAACCCGTTGTCTGAAATCACGCATAAGCGTCGTATTTCTGCATTGGGCCCGGGCGGTTTGACCCGTGAGCGTGCTGGCTTTGAAGTTCGAGACGTTCATCCGACTCACTACGGTCGTGTATGTCCAATCGAAACGCCAGAAGGTCCAAACATCGGTCTGATCAACTCCTTGTCCGTGTACGCACAGACCAATGAGTATGGTTTCCTGGAAACTCCGTATCGTCGCGTGCGTGACGGTGTGGTGACTGATGAAATCAACTATCTGTCTGCTATTGAAGAAGGCAACTTCGTTATCGCTCAGGCGAACTCCAACCTGGACGAAGACGGCCGCTTCATCGAAGACTTAGTCACTTGTCGTAGCAAAGGCGAATCCAGCCTGTTTAGCCGCGATCAGGTTGACTATATGGACGTTTCCACTCAGCAGGTGGTGTCCGTTGGTGCTTCTCTGATTCCATTCCTAGAACACGATGACGCCAACCGCGCCTTGATGGGTGCGAACATGCAACGTCAGGCGGTTCCTACTCTGCGTGCTGATAAGCCGCTGGTTGGTACCGGTATGGAACGTGCTGTAGCGGTTGACTCCGGGGTAACCTCCGTAGCCAAACGTGGCGGTACCGTTCAGTACGTAGATGCATCCCGTATCGTCATTAAAGTTAACGAAGACGAGATGTACCCAGGCGAAGCAGGTATTGATATTTATAACCTGACTAAGTACACCCGTTCCAACCAGAACACCTGTATCAACCAGATGCCGTGTGTGAATCTCGGTGAGCCAATCGAGCGCGGCGACGTGCTGGCAGATGGCCCATCAACAGACCTGGGTGAGCTGGCGCTGGGTCAGAACATGCGCGTAGCCTTCATGCCTTGGAACGGTTACAACTTCGAAGACTCCATCTTGGTCTCCGAGCGTGTGGTTCAAGAAGATCGCTTCACCACTATCCATATTCAGGAATTGGCATGTGTGTCTCGTGACACCAAGCTGGGGCCTGAAGAGATCACTGCCGACATCCCTAACGTGGGTGAAGCTGCGCTCTCCAAACTGGATGAATCCGGTATCGTGTATATCGGTGCTGAAGTCACCGGCGGCGACATTCTGGTTGGTAAGGTAACACCTAAAGGTGAAACCCAGCTGACTCCAGAAGAGAAGCTGTTACGTGCGATCTTCGGTGAGAAAGCGTCTGATGTTAAAGACTCTTCTCTGCGTGTACCAAACGGCGTTTCCGGTACGGTTATCGACGTGCAAGTCTTTACTCGCGATGGCGTAGAAAAAGACAAGCGCGCGTTGGAAATCGAAGAAATGCAGCTGAAGCAGGCTAAGAAAGACCTGACTGAAGAATTGCAGATTCTGGAAGCTGGCCTGTTTGCACGTATCCACGCCGTGCTGGTTTCTGGTGGTATCGAAGCTGACAAGCTGAGCAAACTGCCACGTGACCGCTGGTTGGAACTGGGCCTGACCGACGAAGACAAGCAAAACCAGCTGGAACAGCTGGCAGAGCAGTACGACGAAATGAAATCCGAATTCGAGAAGAAGATGGATGCCAAGCGTCGTAAAATCACCCAAGGCGATGATCTGGCACCGGGCGTGCTGAAAATCGTTAAAGTGTATCTGGCCGTTAAACGTCAGATTCAACCGGGTGACAAGATGGCAGGTCGTCACGGTAACAAAGGTGTTATCTCCAAGATCAACCCGATCGAAGATATGCCTTACGATGAAAACGGTACGCCGGTAGACATCGTTCTGAACCCGCTGGGCGTACCTTCGCGTATGAACATCGGTCAGATTCTGGAAACCCACTTGGGGATGGCAGCTAAAGGTATCGGCGAGAAGATCAACGCCATGCTGAAGAAGCAGGAAGACGTTGCCAAACTGCGTGAGTTCATCCAGAAAGCATACGATCTGGGCGACAACGTTTGTCAGAAAGTTGATTTGAACACCTTTACCGATGACGAAGTTATGCGTCTGGCTGAGAACCTGAAAAAAGGTATGCCAATCGCAACACCAGTCTTCGATGGTGCGAAAGAGACTGAAATCAAGGAACTGTTAAAGCTGGGTGGCCTGCCAACTTCTGGTCAGATTACCTTGTTTGACGGCCGTACCGGTGAGCAGTTCGAGCGCCAGGTTACTGTCGGCTACATGTACATGCTGAAACTGAACCACTTGGTTGATGACAAAATGCATGCGCGTTCTACCGGTTCTTACAGCTTGGTTACTCAGCAGCCGCTGGGTGGTAAAGCTCAGTTCGGTGGTCAGCGCTTCGGTGAGATGGAAGTGTGGGCGTTGGAAGCTTATGGCGCCGCGTACACCTTGCAGGAAATGCTTACCGTCAAGTCCGACGATGTAAACGGCCGTACCAAGATGTATAAAAACATCGTGGATGGCGATCACCGTATGGAACCAGGCATGCCGGAATCCTTCAACGTATTGTTGAAAGAAATCCGCTCGCTGGGCATCAATATCGAGCTGGAAGAAGAGTAAATCTTCTCCAGACGGCAGGCTCTCACAGCCGGGAGTCTGCTGGTGGTACGCACTGGTCACAGGGGCGCTCAAACCTAGGTTTGGGCGCCTATCAGGTCTAACTCCGACAGGAGCCAATCCGTGAAAGACTTATTAAAGTTTCTGAAAGCGCAAACTAAGACCGAAGAGTTTGATGCGATCAAAATTGCTCTGGCCTCGCCAGACATGATCCGTTCCTGGTCGTTCGGCGAAGTTAAAAAGCCGGAAACCATTAACTACCGTACGTTCAAACCAGAACGTGACGGCCTTTTCTGCGCCCGTATCTTTGGCCCAGTAAAAGATTACGAATGCTTGTGTGGTAAATACAAGCGTTTGAAACACCGCGGTGTAATCTGTGAGAAATGCGGCGTTGAAGTGACTCAGACCAAAGTACGCCGTGAGCGTATGGGTCACATCGAGCTGGCTTCTCCGACTGCACACATCTGGTTCCTGAAATCCTTGCCTTCGCGCATCGGTTTGTTGCTGGATATGCCACTGCGTGACATCGAACGTGTTCTGTACTTCGAATCCTATGTGGTTATCGAAGGCGGCATGACCAACCTGGAACGTCGTCAGATCCTGACTGAAGAGCAGTATCTGGACGCGTTGGAAGAGTTTGGTGATGAGTTTGACGCGAAAATGGGTGCAGAAGCGATCCAGGCCTTGTTGAAAAACATGGATCTGGAAGCCGAATGCGAAATCCTGCGCGAAGAACTGAACGAAACGAATTCTGAGACCAAGCGTAAGAAGCTGACCAAGCGTATCAAGCTGCTGGAAGCGTTCGTACAGTCTGGCAACAAGCCAGAGTGGATGATCCTGACCGTGCTGCCTGTGTTGCCGCCAGATCTGCGTCCATTGGTTCCTTTGGATGGCGGTCGCTTTGCGACTTCCGATCTGAACGATTTGTATCGTCGCGTGATCAACCGTAACAACCGTCTGAAACGCCTGCTGGATCTGGCTGCTCCTGACATCATCGTGCGTAACGAAAAGCGTATGCTGCAAGAAGCAGTAGACGCATTGCTGGATAACGGCCGTCGCGGTCGTGCAATTACCGGCTCGAACAAGCGTCCGTTGAAATCTTTGGCAGACATGATCAAAGGTAAGCAAGGTCGTTTCCGTCAGAACTTGCTGGGTAAACGTGTTGACTACTCAGGCCGTTCGGTTATCACCGTAGGTCCATACCTGCGTCTGCATCAGTGCGGTCTGCCGAAGAAAATGGCACTCGAGCTGTTCAAACCGTTCATCTACGGTAAGCTGGAACTGCGTGGTCTTGCTACCACCATCAAAGCTGCCAAGAAGATGGTTGAGCGTGAAGAAGCGGTTGTTTGGGATATTCTGGATGAAGTTATCCGCGAACACCCAGTGCTGCTGAACCGTGCACCCACCCTTCACCGTTTGGGTATCCAGGCGTTTGAACCGGTTCTGATCGAAGGTAAAGCAATTCAGCTGCATCCGCTGGTTTGTGCGGCTTATAACGCCGACTTCGATGGTGACCAGATGGCAGTTCACGTACCCTTGACGCTGGAAGCTCAGCTGGAAGCGCGTGCGTTGATGATGTCTACCAACAACATCCTGTCACCTGCGAACGGCGAGCCAATCATCGTTCCTTCTCAGGACGTTGTATTGGGTCTGTACTACATGACCCGTGACTGTGTTAACGCCAAAGGCGAAGGCATGGTGCTGAATGGCTCGAAAGAAGCTGAGCGTGTTTATCGCGCTGGCCTGGCGTCTCTGCACGCCCGAGTTAAAGTGCGTATTTCTGAAGAAATCCGTACTGCGGAAGGTGAAACCGTTTCGCAAACCAGCATCATCGATACGACTATCGGTCGTGCCATTTTGTGGATGATTGTCCCGAAAGGCCTGCCTTACTCTATCGTTAACCAGCCGCTGGGCAAAAAAGCTATCTCCAAGATGCTGAACACCTGTTACCGCATCCTAGGCTTGAAGCCAACGGTTATCTTTGCTGACCAGATCATGTACACCGGTTTTGCTTACGCAGCGCGTTCAGGCGCCTCTGTAGGTATCGATGACATGGTTATCCCTGAAGCGAAAGCTGGGATCATCGAAGAAGCTGAAACCGAAGTTGCCGAGATTCAGGAGCAGTTCCAATCTGGTCTGGTAACCGCGGGCGAACGTTATAACAAAGTGATCGATATCTGGGCCGCAGCCAACGAACGTGTTGCCAAGGCTATGATGGACAACTTGTCCGTGGAAGACGTCATCAACAGTAAAGGTGAAGTGGAGCAACAAGTTTCCTTCAACAGCATCTTTATGATGGCCGACTCCGGTGCGCGTGGTTCCGCAGCACAGATTCGTCAGCTGGCCGGTATGCGTGGCCTGATGGCTAAGCCAGATGGTTCGATCATTGAAACGCCAATCACCGCGAACTTCCGTGAAGGTTTGAACGTACTTCAGTACTTCATCTCAACCCACGGTGCGCGTAAAGGTTTGGCGGATACCGCATTGAAAACTGCGAACTCCGGTTACCTGACCCGTCGTTTAGTTGACGTGGCACAGGATCTGGTTGTAACCGAAGACGATTGTGGTACCCATAACGGTATCGTGATGACTCCGGTTATCGAAGGTGGTGATGTTAAAGAGCCACTGCGCGATCGCGTTCTAGGCCGTGTGACTGCAGAAGAAGTCTTGAAGCCGGGTACGGCTGATATTCTGGTTCCGCGTAACACCCTGTTGGACGAAAAATGGTGTGATCTGTTAGAAGAAAACTCCGTCGACAGCGTTAAAGTTCGTTCAGTTGTAAGCTGTGAAACCGATTTCGGTGTGTGTGCAAACTGCTATGGTCGTGACCTGGCGCGTGGCCACATCATCAACAAAGGTGAAGCAGTGGGTGTTATTGCAGCACAGTCCATCGGTGAGCCGGGTACCCAGCTTACGATGCGTACGTTCCACATCGGTGGTGCGGCATCTCGTGCGGCAGCAGAATCCAGCATTCAGGTTAAGAACAAAGGTACGCTGAAACTGAGCAACGCCAAGTTCGTTATGAATGCAGCAGGTAAGCTGGTTATTACTTCTCGTAATACCGAGCTGAAGCTGATCGACGAATTCGGTCGTACTAAAGAAAGCTACAAAGTGCCTTACGGTGCCGTAATGGGCAAAGGCGATGGCGCAGAAGTCCAGGGCGGGGAGACCGTTGCCAACTGGGATCCGCACATCATGCCAGTTGTGACCGAAGTGAGCGGTTTCATTCGCTTCGCGGATATGATTGACGGCCAGACCATTACCCGCCAGACCGACGAACTGACCGGTTTGTCTTCTCTGGTCGTTCTGGACTCCGCAGAGCGTACCGGTAGCGGTAAAGACCTGCGTCCAGCACTGAAAATCGTTGACGCTAAAGGCGACGATGTATTGATCCCAGGTACTGATATGCCTGCTCAATACTTCCTGCCAGGTAAAGCGATTGTTCAGCTGGAAGACGGTATTCAGATCGGTGCTGGTGATACTTTGGCGCGTATTCCGCAGGAATCCAGCGGTACCAAGGATATTACCGGTGGTCTGCCACGTGTTGCTGACTTGTTCGAAGCACGTCGTCCGAAAGAGCCTGCAATCCTGGCTGAAATCAGCGGGATCATCTCGTTCGGTAAAGAGACCAAAGGCAAGCGTCGTCTGGTGATTTCACCGTTGGATGGTAGCGATGCATACGAAGAGATGATTCCTAAGTGGCGTCAGCTCAACGTGTTCGAAGGTGAAGTTGTAGAACGCGGTGACGTGGTTTCCGACGGCCCAGAATCTCCACACGACATTCTGCGTCTGCGTGGCGTTCACGCCGTGACCCGTTACATCACCAACGAAGTGCAGGAAGTTTACCGTCTGCAAGGCGTTAAGATTAACGATAAACACATCGAAGTTATCGTTCGTCAGATGCTGCGTAAAGGCACCATCGTTGATGCAGGTGGCACCGACTTCCTGGAAGGCGAGCAGGCAGAAATGTCTCGCGTTAAAATCGCTAACCGTAAGTTGGCAGCTGAAGGCAAAATCGAGGCCACGTTCACTCGTGACCTGCTGGGTATCACCAAGGCATCCTTGGCGACCGAGTCCTTCATCTCTGCAGCATCGTTCCAGGAAACTACGCGTGTTCTTACCGAAGCGGCCGTTGCCGGTAAACGTGATGAACTGCGTGGCCTGAAAGAGAACGTAATCGTTGGTCGTCTGATTCCAGCCGGTACCGGTTACGCTTATCATCAGGATCGCATGCGTCGTAAAGCTCAGGGCGAAACCCCTGTTGTTCCGCAGGTTAGCGCGGATGAAGCAACTGCCAACCTGGCTGAATTGCTTAACGCAGGTTTCGGTAACAGCAAAGACTAATCTCTTTGTTGGCCAGTAACGTAAAAATACTCCTTCGGGGGTAATGCCAATCAGTATAAGGATCCGTTGAACGATTCTTATACTGAGTAAAATCCGAGAATGTTTTCATTCTCGGATTTTTTTTACGCCGATTTTCAAGATGTTGACCTCATTTCTTTCCACGATGCTATTTGTCATCCCCCTTACTTTCTCAGCCAGGCATGATACCGTCGTATCTGAATACACCTTAAATATTCAATACATTCTATTTTTAATTTTATTATTTCTATAATAAGTCTGCATGCTTACATTTATTCTCGATAGAATGTTTTTCTGAATTATGTTAATTGTAATAGAGTATTTGCTATATATCGTAGGAGTTTTATCTTATATAAGGATATAAATTTATGATAGGTGCTACTAATAACTGGATCGGATTGGTAGATGAATCAAGGTTTCTGAGTGAACTCTCTATTCCTGGAACTCATGATTCCGCTGCATATACCCATCATCCTATTTCATTTGGATATGTTCAGACGCAGCGATGGAATATAAGAGAGCAATTAGATCATGGTATAAGATTTCTCGATATCAGGTGTCGTCTTATTGAAAATGTATTAACTCTGCACCATGGAAGCGTTTATTTAGGTTTAAATTTCGGAGATATATTAGCGACTTGTATTAAGTTTTTATCAGATAATCCGACAGAATTTATTATACTTTCAGTTAAAAAAGAATATACCGAAAAAGATAGTACCATGCCATTTCACAAGGTCATGTCTGAGCGATATATAAAAAATCATAATGACTTTTTTTTCATAAAAAATAAAATTCCGACTGTTAAGGAGATTGCTGGGAAAATTGTTCTTTTTCGGCGTTATTACGGAGGTGATTTAGGTATTAATGCTACTCAATGGAAAGATAATGACACCTTTACGATCAAAAATAGAAATTACAATATATATATTCAAGATAAATACTCTGGCTATAATTTTTCAAACTTTGATAACAAAAGAGAATATGTGGCTAAATTAATAAAACGTGCCAGGGTTAGGGAAAAGAATGCATTATATATTAACTTTACCAGTTTAAGTGATGTGACTGTGACTCCAAAATTAGGGGCGGTGGGTAATGTTTTTATACATGGACTTAATAAATGGTTTGCTGATGAATACAGGAAATGTAAAACATGTCAATTAGGAATAATAGTCTCTGATTTTGTCGATACCAATAATGCAGCAATGATGAATATCATTTTGAGATCAAATTTTGACATCGATTAAACGTACGAAATTGACTGGATAAGCTCAATCATACTTCAAGCTTCATACAAGGATGTAATTTATGAATAGAAAGAATTGGATGGGGAAGTTAGGTAATTCAATGTTACTGAGTAACGTATCTATTCCTGGAACAAATAACTCAGCGGTTTTTTTTCCTTTTATGACACCAACGGGACAGATTCAGACCCAACTATGGGATATAGATATCCAATTGAATAACGGCATTCGTTTCTTGGATATAAGATGTCGCCTGGTTGAGGATGTATTAGCACTCTATCATAGTAACGTCTATCTGAATCAGAACCTCAGCGATGTATTAGCTAGTTGCTTGGTATTTATAAAAAATAACCCGACAGAGTTTATTATGCTTTCGATAAAACAGGAGGGTAGCAACGAAATATTTAACGACGTTTTATTAAAAAGTTACTTAGTTGCATATATTGATTATTTTTTTATCGAGAACAGAATACCCTCTATTGAGGAAATTCGAGGAAAAATAATCCTATTACGTCGATATCAAGGCGGAGAGCAGGGGATTAATATCATGCCATGGGAAGATAATAAAACTTTTGTTATCGATAATGGTTATTGTAAAGTGCATGTGCAGGACGAATATTCTGATTATACCGTATTATCAATAATAAATAAAAGAAAGCCCATTAATGACTTAATCGAGTTGGCTAAAAGTAAAAGAGATGATGAAATATATATTAATTACACAAGTATAGGTGGATACCTGGTTACTCCTTTTATCGGAGCTAACGGATTTACAGACTATGATGGTATTAATAAGTGGTTTTCTATTGAATATAAATATAGAACCAAAAGTTATTTGGGGATCATTGTGTCTGATTGTGTTGATGCGCAAGAGGGCGAAATTATAGACACAGTGATTAATGCCAACTTTTAAGTGGCTGTGACTTTTCGAATCGAGTTAAAGCCAGCTTCAGTGCTGCCAGCACTGGAGCTGCTTTACCCGCTCAATAATTTAATTCAACACCCTTACAACACTTAATCTATGGGTGTAGAGCCGAGCGATGAGAGAGAACGCCCCAAATAGCGATCCCAGTCTTTCCAGACCGGTTGTAAGCCGGTTTGAATGAGAGCCTGTGCCACCTGCTGTGGCGAGCGATTATCATGGGGTGCAAACTGTTCCAACTCCGGATGTTCGTCATCGGCATAACCGCCCGGCTGGGTTTTCGAACCGGCGCTGACGCTGTTAATCGCCACCGGAATAACGTGATCGCGAAAGAACGGTGACTCCCTAGTGGAGAGTGACAGTTCTACATCAGGAGCAAACAGGCGAAAAGCACAGATCAGTTGCACCAACTGCGATTCGCTCATCAGTGACGCTGGCTCAATTCCGCCAGCGCATGGACGCAAACGTGGAAACGAGATGGAATAGCGGGTTTGCCAGTAAGTTTGTTGTAGATAAAACAAATGCTCAGCCAGCATATAGCAATCAGTACGCCAGTTATGAGACAAACCGATCAGTGCGCCCAAACCGATCTTGTCGATCCCCGCGCGACCCAAACGATCCGGCGTGGCGAGTCGCCAATGGAAATCCTGCTTCTGCCCGCGTAAATGATGCTGGTGGTAGGTGGCGGTGTGATAAGTTTCCTGATACACCATCACCGCGTCCAAACCCAAGGTTTTCAGCTCGGCGTACTCTTCTTCTTCCAGCGGTTGCACCTCCATCATCAGCGAGCTGAAACGGCCGCGAATGGTGGGTAAATGCTGCCTGAAATAGTCCATTCCCACTTTGGTTTGATGCTCACCGGTAACCAACAATAGATGCTCAAATCCCAGGGCTTTAATCGCTTCGCACTCGCGAATAATTTCCTCTTCATCCAACGTCTTACGCTTAATCCGGTTACTCATTGAGAAACCGCAGTAGGTGCAATCATTGGCGCACAGATTAGAGAGATACAGCGGCACATAAAAACCAACGGTATTACCGAAGCGTTGGCGAGTAAGCTGTTGAGCTTTCTGTGCCATCGGTTCCAGATAAGCTAACGCCGCCGGTGAAATCAACGCCATCAGATCTTCCCGATCCGGCTTGCTGCTATTTAACGCCCGTTCTACATCACGGGCGGTTTTACTGTTGATGCGCAGTGAAATGTCATCCCAATCTAACTGCTGCCAGCGATGACGAAAGTCTTCAGGCATTATGGCGTTCCTCACTTTGGCTAAGGAAAGCGGTCAGCGGGCTGGTGGCGCTAGCCTGCTGTTGGCGAGGGCCTAAACCGGCCAGACGAGCCAGCGTTCCAGCTTCGACGGCCAGTTTAAATGCCTGCGCCATTCGCACTGGCGATTGGGCAACGGCGATGGCGGTATTGACCAGAACCGCGTCTGCACCCAATTCCATTGCTTCCAACGCATGGCTAGGTGCGCCAATTCCAGCGTCGACTACGACAGGTACTTTGGCTTGTTCGATAATAATCCGCAGGAAATCACGAGTTAACAGCCCTAGATTAGAGCCAATCGGGGAAGCAAGCGGCATCACGGCGGCACAGCCAACTTCTTCCAGACGTTTGCATAGTACCGGATCGGCGCCGCAGTAAGGCATGACCACAAAGCCATCTTTGACCAGAATCTCTGCCGCTTTCAGGGTTTCTACTGGATCTGGCAGCAGATATTTTACGTCTGGATGTACTTCCAGTTTGATCCAATGCGTACCCAGCGCTTCCCGAGCCAAACGCGCAGCAAACACTGCTTCTTCCGCAGTTTTTGCTCCAGAAGTATTAGGCAGCAAACGAATACCAAGCTGTTGCAATGGAGCCAGAATAGCGTCATTGCCTGATTTCAGATCCACCCGTTTCATCGCCATGGTCACTAACTGCGATTCGGAGGCGCGCAATGCGTCCAGCATCAAGGCTGGCGTGGCAAATTTTCCCGTTCCGGTAAATAAACGTGAGGTAAAAGTGGTATCAGCAATTTTCAACATATCAGCCTCCGGCAATCGCTTGAAACAGCAAAATGTCATCGCCATTCAGTAACAAATGGTGATCCCAGTTATCACGGGGAATGATGGTTTGATTGATAGCCAGCGCGGTGCCCGGCTGGTCATAACCCAATTGGCTTAGCATGGAATTGACCGTCAGGTTAGCTTCCAACTCGATGAGTTCATCATTGATCGAGACTTTCACTGGGCTTCTCCACAGATTTGGCAATGACAGGCTTTGCTTAAGCGTAGAGTGCTCCAGCTTTGCTGTTTTCCATCAAATAAGCGCAGTTTCCCGCTCAGCGCCGATGGCATTCCCGCCAGCATTTTTATCGCTTCTAATGCTTGCAGGGTGCCGATGACGCCGACAACTGGGCCAAGGACGCCAGCAGTGCGACAATTTCTTTGCTGCGTTTCTTTTCCGGGATAAAGGCAGGCGTAGCAGCCGTTGGCGTAAGGCGGTTCGATAATCAGTAATTGGCCGCTGAATCCGACTGCGCTGCCGCTAATCAAGGGTTTTCCAGCTTGTACGCAGGCAGCGTTGACTTGATGGCGGGTTGCCATGTTATCGCAGCAATCCAGCACCAGATCAGCGGCGGCAACGGCGTCAGCCAGATCGCTACCGGCTAAACGTCTATCAAGGCTGATAGTTTCAATTTGCGGATTAAGATTCTGTAAACGACGCTGAGCTAACTGAGCTTTGCTCTGGCCGATATCGGTGGTGCAATAAAGAACCTGCCGCTGTAGGTTACTGATATCCAATGTATCGTCATCGGCTAGCCACAGTTTCCCAACTCCCGCAGCGGCTAAATACAGCGCGGCCGGAGAGCCAAGGCCGCCCAGACCGACAATCAGCACGCTAGACTGCTTGAACTTCTGCTGTCCCTCCGGGCCGATATCTTCCAACAATAATTGGCGGCTATAGCGCAGGAAATCCTGATCGTTCAACTGTTCATAAGGCATGAATTGTCTCCTTACCTTCAACCAAACGCAGTAATTCCGCGGTTGTGTGCTGCCAATTTTCCGCACGAGTAATGGCACTGACCACAGCTACGCTACCCACGCCGCTGGCGACTACCTGCGGCACGCGCTCCATAGTGATGCCACCAATGGCAACCGTAGGGAAATCGGAGGTTTTGGCGACCTGACGGGTTAACGCCGCGACTCCCTGAGGAGAAGACGGCATGTGCTTGGTTTCGGTTGGGAAAATGTGTCCCAAAGCGATATAAGACGGGCGCAGTTCCCGCGCTAGCGCCAGTTCTTGCTCATCATGAGTAGACACGCCGAGGCGTAAACCGGCGCGTTGAATGGCCGGTAAATCGGCGATTTCCAGATCTTCCTGTCCCAGATGAACGCCGTAAGCACCGTATTTGATGGCTAACTGCCAGTAATCGTTGATGAATAGCCGAGCCTGATAGCGCTTACCTAAGGCAATTGCGGCGGCAATATCATCCTCGACCTGCATGTCCGTTGCGTCTTTGATACGCAGTTGCAGCGTAGTAACGCCAGCTTCCAGCATGCGCTCGATCCATTCCAGTGAATCCACCACTGGATAAAGTCCTAGCCGATTTTCGGTAGTAGCAAAAGGTGCGTCAGGCTTGTTCATCATTGACCTCTACCTGACGAATGCTGGCGCTGTGATATAACTCGCTGCCACGAGAACGGAATTCGGCGGACATTTGTTCCATGCCGGATTGCTGGGTTTCCAATGAGGGTTGGATCTGGATTTTTTGGGCCTCTGCCTCCTGCGCTGCCGCGTAGTCGCGCACTTCCTGGGAGATCTTCATCGAACAGAATTTCGGCCCGCACATGGAACAGAAGTGAGCCACTTTGCCAGACTCCTGCGGCAGGGTTTCATCGTGATAAGCGCGTGCGGTTTCAGGATCTAACGCTAGATTGAACTGATCTTCCCAACGGAATTCAAAACGCGCTTTGGACATAGCGTTATCGCGAATTTGTGCACCGGGATGCCCCTTGGCCAGATCCGCAGCGTGAGCGGCGATTTTGTAGGTAATAAGTCCTTGTTTAACATCTTCTTTGTTTGGCAGACCCAGATGTTCTTTCGGCGTGACGTAACACAGCATGGCGCAGCCAAACCAGCCGATCATAGCGGCACCAATGCCGGAAGTGAAATGATCGTAACCCGGTGCGATATCGGTGGTTAGCGGCCCCAGCGTATAGAATGGCGCTTCGTGGCAATGTTCCAGTTCTTCTGTCATATTGCGGCGGATCATTTGCATTGGTACGTGGCCGGGACCTTCGATCATCACCTGCACGTCGTATTCCCAGGCGATCTTGGTTAACTCGCCCAAAGTATGCAATTCGGCAAATTGCGCTTCATCATTGGCATCTTGAATAGAACCGGGGCGCAGGCCGTCACCCAGTGATAATGAAACGTCGTAAGCGGCGCAGATTTGGCAGATTTCGCGGAAATGCTGATACAGGAAGTTTTCCTGATGATGGGATAGACACCATTTGGCCATGATCGAACCGCCGCGGGAGACGATGCCGGTCAGGCGTTTGGCGGTCATTGGTACGTAACGCAGCAGTACGCCTGCGTGAATGGTGAAGTAATCCACTCCTTGCTCGGCTTGTTCCAGCAAAGTGTCGCGAAACATTTCCCAGGTCAGGTTTTCCGCCACGCCGTTCACTTTTTCCAGCGCCTGGTAGATAGGTACAGTCCCGATCGGCACCGGGCTATTACGCAAAATCCATTCGCGGGTTTCGTGAATATAGCGGCCGGTGGACAAGTCCATGACGGTATCCGCGCCCCAGCGGGTGGACCAGACCAGCTTTTCCACTTCTTCTTCGATAGAGGAGGTCACTGCGGAATTACCGATATTGGCATTCACTTTTACTAGGAAATTCCGGCCAATAATCATCGGCTCAGATTCTGGATGGTTAATATTGGCGGGGATAATGGCGCGGCCAGCGGCGACTTCCTGACGAACAAATTCCGGCGTAATATTTTCCGGTAAATGGGCACCAAAGGCTTGTCCCGGGTGCTGGTGGCGTAACACTTCGCCGCGAATACGTTCACGACCCATGTTTTCCCGAATAGCGATAAATTCCATTTCCGGCGTGACGATACCCGCTCTGGCGTAGTGCAGTTGGGTTACGCATTTGCCCGCAATCGCCTTTTTAGGGCGTGGCAAATGTTCGAAACGTAAATGATCCAAACCTTCATCCGCTAAACGCTGCTGAGTGAAACCGGAGCTTACGCCCTCCAGCATTTCGGTATCCTGACGATCGGCGATCCAGCTATCGCGCAGTTTCGGTAATCCTGCGTGAACATCTAGTTTGGCCTGAGGATCGCCGTAGGGACCCGCGGTGTCATAGACTGGAATCGCTTCGTTATCTTCATAGCGAGGATCGTCTTTGCCGCCGCCGATTAAGGTTGGGCTGAGCTGAATCTCACGCATCGGCACCTGAATGTCCGATCTTGAGCCTTGCAGGTAGATCCGTTGAGAATTAGGGAAGCTAACGCCTTGTAGCGTATTGATAAACTGTTGGGCATCTTCACGTTGTTCTTTGCGTGGACGGGCTTTGGGTTTGGCTGATGCAGCCAATGGAGAAGCATGAGTATTATTAGACATAGCAAATTCCTACCAGTGTGGTTTATTGGGAAAATTGCTTGTCTGGAGCTTGGCGGGAGTAACGATGTTAGCCAGGTGCGACGGAGCTCATCCATTAAAGGTGAAAGCCGTGCGATAGCGATAAATTACTCTTGTTCCCTTCGCGGGTACTAACCCGATCAGGTTCCGCGGATCCCGAATTAACGGTCTCAGCCTGCGCGTTGCTTGGATAAAAAGCCTGCGCTAGGCACTCCGACAAGAAGCCTCAGTATAGGAGAGAGAATAAAAACTACAAGTATGTCTTATAAGCTATTTTATTTGTCGTTTTGAATTTGGGCTGTGATCCAAATGCTCGCGACTCAGTGTAAGCTCAAGTTTGCGTAATAGATCCGCGCGAATAATGGCGTTAATTCTTCGGATCTTCGGTGGCCGCAGGGTGAGCGGCTTCCCAGGATTCGGCGGCCAGTTGGATCAATTTGTCTTCCAGAGTAAAACGAGCGTCAAGCGCTTCGCCGATGTCCGATAATGCCTGATGGAATTCGAAGCAGCTATCCTGATCGATCTCATTGTCGGTATAGCGATCGTGGAAAGCCATGATAGTTTGAGTATTATCTTTTAGCGCCGGATAGAACTTGGTTGCCAGCGCCATTTTTGGGCTAGAGGCACCTTCTGCCTGTTTGATTATTCGGTCGTAAATATGGAAGTGGCCGGAGGAGAGGTAATCCACCAAATTATGGCAAAAGTTCTCCAGCGCTTTTTGATTGAGCGGGGTATGCTTTTCCTTTAGCGGTTTAATACCGATCACGGTGCAATACGAGACTAACAGTTCTTTGCGTGCATGAAGCCATTGATCAATTAATTCATTACTGCCGCCAACGCGTTGAGTCAGGCTTTCCAGTCGGTTGAGCATGATTGACTCCGTGAGTAAGAAAAAGTAACGGTAGGTTACAAAAATGTAACAAGCCAGATTCTAGATTGCCAGTGAAGTCGAGGTTGTGCAACAACGATATGGAACTACAACTTACAGGTGAGGAACATGGCTGGTGGATCGTTAGCCATGAGAACAAATTGTGGCTGCCCAAAGGGGAATTACCCTACGGTAGCGCGGCACTTTGGTCATTACAGGGAAAAACGGCCCGACAGATCGGCGAATGGCAAGGGCAGGCGGTTTGGTTAATTCGCCAACTGATGTCCAGCGAAATGGGATCGGTGCGTCAGTTACTGGATGTCGATCGCGGTTTATTCCAGTTGGCTGGTCGTGGCGTGCAATTGGCGGAGTTTTACCGATCTCACCGTTTTTGCGGTTACTGCGGTCATCAAATGCATGCCAGCCGCACCGAATGGGCCTGTCTGTGCAACCATTGCCGTGAACGTTATTATCCGCAAATCGCGCCCTGCGTAATCGTAGCGATTCGGCGCGGCGAAGAAATTTTGCTGGCTCAGCATGTGCGTCATCGTGGCGGCATTCATACGGTATTAGCAGGTTTTGTCGAAGTGGGCGAAACGCTGGAACAGGCGACCGCCCGCGAAGTGATGGAAGAAAGCAATATTCGTATTAAAAATCTACACTACGTGACCTCGCAGCCCTGGCCGTTCCCGCATTCATTGATGATTGCTTTTATGGCGGAGTATGACAGCGGCGAATTGCGCCACGATCCAAAAGAATTGCTCAACGCCAATTGGTATCGTTACGATCAACTGCCGCTGTTGCCGCCGCCCGGTACTGTAGCCCGCCGTTTAATCGAAGATACCGTGGCATTGTGCCGCACCGAACAGGACAGCTAAATCAGGCATGCTACAATAGCGCCAGATCATTAAGGGAGCCCCATATGAATGAGTTGAAGAACGATCGTTATCTGCGCGCCTTACTTCGTCAGCCCGTAGATGTTACCCCAGTATGGATGATGCGGCAGGCGGGGCGTTATTTGCCAGAATACAAGGCGACCCGTGCGCAGGCCGGGGATTTTATGGCGCTGTGTAAGAACGCAGAGTTAGCCTGTGAAGTCACTTTGCAGCCTTTGCGTCGCTATCCGCTGGACGCGGCGATCCTATTCTCCGATATTCTGACCATTCCTGACGCAATGGGATTGGGGCTTTATTTTGAAACGGGCGAAGGCCCGCGTTTTCAATCACCGATTACTTGTCGTGCTGACGTCGAAAAACTGCCAATACCGGACCCAGAGCAAGAACTGGGCTATGTGATGAACGCAGTACGCACCATTCGCCGCGAGCTGGCAGGGCAAGTGCCGCTGATCGGTTTCTCTGGTAGCCCGTGGACGCTGGCGACCTATATGGTCGAAGGTGGTAGCAGCAAAGCCTTTACCAAGCTGAAAAAAATGATGTATGCCGAACCGGCTACGTTGCATCTGCTGCTGGATAAATTGGCCGATAGCGTGATTTTGTATCTGAATGCGCAAATTAAAGCCGGTGCGCAGTCGGTGATGGTGTTTGATACTTGGGGCGGCGTATTGACTGGCCGTGACTACCTCGAATTCTCCCTGCAATATATGCACAAAATTGTCGCCGGTTTGATCCGCGAGAACGACGGCCGTCGTGTGCCAGTCACTCTCTTCACCAAAGGAGGCGGACAGTGGCTGGAAGCAATGGCGGCAACCGGTTGTGATGCATTAGGGTTGGATTGGACTCTGGATATCGCTGAAGCACGTCGTCGCGTGGGCGATAAAGTGGCTCTACAAGGCAATATGGATCCCTCGGTGTTGTATGCGCCAGCAGCACGTATTCAGCAGGAGGTAAGCTCGATTCTGGCTGGCTTTGGGCATGGCGAAGGCCACGTGTTCAATCTGGGCCACGGTATCCATCAGGATGTGCCGCCAGAGCATGCGGGCGTATTCGTTGAAGCGGTACACAACCTGTCGCGCCAATATCATGTTTAAACCAAGATCGCGTATAAATTAATATTACGTATCGATAAAACCACGTCTAAGCGGAGGAAACAGGGTGGATACTCAGGGATTGCGTCAGGAACAACGACAGCGAGCCGCGGAAATTATCCTCCATGACGATCCTGACTTCAGGGTGCCACAATGGATTGCCGGTGCCGACGTCGGTTTTGAGCAACAGGGGACGGTAACGCGAGCGGCTATCGCCATTCTACGTTATCCCTCCCTTGAGTTAGTGGAATATCAAATAGCCAGAGTTGCCACTTCCTTGCCCTATATTCCGGGTTTGCTTTCTTTTCGTGAGTATCCCGCGTTGATGGCGGCCTGGGCGCAGTTACAGCATCGGCCCGATTTAGTGCTGGTGGACGGGCAGGGTGTTGCGCATCCACGTCGATTAGGCGTAGCCAGCCATTTTGGCCTGCTGGCGGATGTACCAACCATTGGCGTGGCGAAAAGTCGCCTGTGCGGTCAGTTTTCCCCTTTAGAAAACAATACCTTGCAACCATTGATTGATGGGGATGAACCATTGGGCTGGGTATGGCGGAGTAAACCGCGCTGTAATCCGCTGTTTATTTCGCCAGGGCACCGTATCAGTATGGATAGCGCATTGGTTTGGGTTCAAAACTGTATGCGGGGTTACCGTTTACCGGAGCCAACACGTTGGGCTGATGCTATCGCGTCGAATCGACCTGCTTTTCAGCGTTGGCTGGCAATAGCGACAAAAGGTTAAAAAAACTCGCCGGATTCGTTGTCAGATATCAGTCCGGCGTGAAATATTACCAAACCACATCACCGTCGTTGGCGTAAATCCGACAGGCTTTTAGCGTATTGTTATTACAAAGCTCCAGCGCATCTTCCAGTACGTTATTTTGTCTATTAAACCAGCCCCAGCTATCGCCATCTTCACTCAATGCAAAAGCCCGTGGCGACTTTGCATCTAAAAACTGTTTATAAGCCTCTTGTCCACTTTCTTTATTGCGTTCGCTAAAAGGAACACTTTCGACGTCATTGATACTGGCGAAACCGCTGGCTTCGGTTCGGCTGGGCGCAGTGATGTCTGTGACAATCGCCGTTGGTAAACCCAATTCGGTCAAAAATAGCTCCACGGGAGGCCACCAGAACTGGACTCCATCCTGCCACTGGAAAAAAGCATGGCCTTCATTGGCAAAGGGCTTTAACGCAACAAAACGTGGCATTACTTCATGAGCACCATTAGTTTTTAACCAATTCTCCCGATATGACTCAAACATGGCCCTACCCAGCTCAATTGAGAATAACGAGTCATTTTCCGTATAAACCCATAACGAGGGAAGGGAAGAGTGTCCTGCCTGCTGCATAGTTGCCCTCAAGGGTGTTTTCCAGTCGCAGTCAGGCCATTTATAACCGCCCGCCATATTAATCAGGCCTTTCACGCCCTGCATCTCCTGTTCTCCGGCCTTCATTGTGATAAGTCCTCCTACGGAGTGACCGGCAATAATGATTTTCTCATTATCCACATAGGGCAACTGGCGGGCATGGCTTAGAGTGGCATTCAGTTCTTGCAGCGAACGGGAAGCGTAGCTATCAGGTTGGCAGGGCACAATGTCAAAAGGTCCTTCAGAACCACCAAATCCGAAACGCTGTGGCGCCATCACCACGTAGCCGCGTTTCACAAACTCGCGAGCCGCAACGTGAAAGCGCGTGCGCTCATTTTGGTTTCCGTCAGGATCAATTCCGTGATTGAGAATAACCAGCGGAAAAGGGCCATTTCCCGCCGGTTGGTACAGATTAATCCGGATTGTGAATGTTTTCCCCGATGAGGCCTCAATAACAGATTGATAAACTATAGTTTCACGTAATACCTTATCGAGAAGATCGGCAGAAAGCGCTGTCTCAGCGAAGAATAGAAGACTAAATATCCATTTATTTTTTAATAATGCTCGTATCATTGGGTCACTCCGGTTCCGTTGGCATTGACCTGCTTAATAGCAAGAAGATGTTTTGCTGTGATCGATCAGGCGGTTTTCATCTTGCGCTGATTATGAATCTGGCTTGATTTGATACCGTGTTGGCGTGATTGGAAGTGGGACGAAGCAGGTGTAGGTATATTTATTTTCTAGTAAATAATTAGCTTTGTACCAATTAGTCACCTTGGCAGATTAACATGAAGGACGATTGGCATTTCTGAAATTATCTTATTTAGCACCGAGCGAGGCGGTTTTTCTCTCATAGGTATATGATTTAATTTCGGGTACACTGCCGCGCAGATAATGAAGAATGAGATCTGATCATGTTACGTAACCCAATCCATTTACGTCTCGAAAAGCTGGAAAGCTGGCAACATCTGACTTTCATGGCGTGCTTATGTGAGCGTATGTATCCGAATTACCAGAAATTTTGCCTGGAAACCGAATTTGGCGATCCGGCGGTTTATCGACGTATTCTGGATTTGATCTGGGAAACGCTGGTGGTAAAAGACGCCAAAGTGAACTTCGATAGCCAACTGGAAAAGCTCGAAGAAGCGATTCCTTCCGCTGACGATTACGCCATTTACGGCGTGTATCCAGCCATTGATGCCTGCATTGCATTAGGTGAGGCCATTCACTCGCGTTTAAGCGGTGAAACTCTGGAACATGCTATTGCTATCAGCGAGACGTCAATTCGCACCGTTGCCATGCTGGAAATGACTCAGGCTGGCAAAGAAATGACCGACGAAGAACTGAAAGTTTTACCGGCGGTTGAAGAAGAATGGGACATCCAATGGGAGATTTTCCGCCTGTTGGCCGACTGTGAAGAACGCGATTTAGATCTGATCAAAGGGTTACGATCTGACCTGCGGGAAGCCGCTGTGAGTAACATTGGCATAAATTTAACGCAATAAGGCAAGAAAACGTGATTTAACGCCTGATTTGTCGTGCCTTAAGGCTTCACATCTGCCCCCTGTCTGTTCTACATTTGGGGGGCGAAAAAAAGTGGCTATCGGTGCGTGTATGCAGGAGAGTGCTGTCATTCGGCATATCCGTCGCACTCGATGCTTTGCAAACGATAAACACACTGTAAGGATAACTTATGAATAAGACTCAACTGATTGACGTAATCGCGGACAAAGCGGACCTTTCCAAAACCCAAGCTAAAGCTGCTTTGGAGTCCACTCTGGCTGCCATTACCGAGTCTCTGAAAGAAGGCGAGCAAGTACAATTGGTTGGTTTCGGTACTTTCAAAGTGAATCATCGTAACGAACGCACTGGCCGCAACCCACAGACCGGTAAAGAAATCAAAATTGCTGCAGCTAACGTTCCTGCGTTCGTTTCTGGCAAAGCACTGAAAGACTCTGTTAAATAATAGTGTGTCAGTGAAAATAATAAGCAGAGGGGTGGCAAAGCCCCTTTTGTTTATGCGGCGGGTGCTGATGACCTTGGGTTTTGCCATTGGTCTCAGCGCCTGTAGCAGCCATTCCGATTCCCCCCAGTTCAGTGCCAGCGGTTACATTGCCGATAGCGGTGTAGTTCGCATCTGGCGTCAGGATGATTCTCAGCAACATCCCCAAGTGATTATGAGCGTTTACAGCCCTTACCAGGGCGGTGTCACTCGCGTGGCCTTCTATGAATATCAGCACGGAATTCTGCGCCAAATTCGGCGAAACGATATCGGCCAAAATCCAGAAACCATCCAACTTCGTTTTGATGAACAGGGTGCGGTGAGTTTTATGCAGCGCCAACTGGCCTCGCGCCGCGAGCTGCTGACGGCGGATGAGATCGCTTTTCATCAGTTTGAAGCCAAACGTATTCTGGAACTGAGTACCACTCTACGTGCCGGTAATGTGGATCTGATTCAAGGTCGCTTGCAAAATGGCGTGCTGACGAGCTGTAGCGGCAGCGTTCAGCGGCCTAAGTTTGAAGACTATGCGCAGGCGTGGCTGGCTAAACGGGCGAGTAATACGCAGCAACCACTCGGTGTCGCCTGGTTGAATGCGCCGGAAGGGCAAGAGTTGTTGTTAGTAGCAAATGAAGATTTTTGTCGTTGGGAGCCAGAGCCCGGCAGTTTGTAGCGTTAATACCGCGTTATTTAGCATGCTTGTATCGAAATGGATGTTTGTAGCCTGGACTGAAGAAGAGGGCGCAGGCGTTGCGCCCTCTGGAATACCAGATTATTTACCGCGAGCGATAGCGCGATAGCCGATATCTTTCCGGCAGAAACTACCTTCCCAATGAATGTCTGAAGCCAACTGATATGCCCGCTGCTGTGCATCCGCGACGTCTTTGCCTAAAGCGGTCACGCAGAGCACTCGGCCACCGTTGGTCACCACGTCATTATTGCCAGCTAGGCGGGTTCCAGCGTGGAACACCTTTTCACCTGCGATTTCCTGCTGTGGCAACCCGTGAATGACATCTCCCTGACGATATTCGGCAGGGTAGCCGCCCGCAGCCAGCACCACGCCTAATGACGGTCGTTCATCCCAATCGGAGGTTTTCTGATTCAGCTTGCCTTGAGCGCCAGCCAGACAAAGCTCGACCAAGTCAGAACGCATCCGCAGCATGATCGGCTGAGTTTCCGGATCGCCAAAGCGGCAGTTGAACTCAATCACTTTAGGTTGACCCTCTGCAGAAATCATCAGGCCAGCATAGAGGAAACCGGTATACACATTGCCTTCCGCCGCCATACCGCGCACCGTTGGCCAGATAATCTGATCCATCACTCGTTGGTGAATTTCATCGGTTACTACCGGAGCCGGTGAATAAGCGCCCATACCGCCGGTATTCGGGCCGGTATCGCCATCGCCAACTCGCTTGTGATCCTGACTGGTTGCCATCGGCAATACGTTTTCACCATCGACCATGACGATAAAGCTGGCTTCTTCGCCATCGAGGAATTCTTCCACCACGATACGATGACCCGCATCGCCAAAAGCGTTGCCTGCCAGCATGTCGTGAACGGCGGTTTCCGCTTCTTCGAGCGTCATCGCTACGATCACGCCCTTACCCGCGGCCAAACCGTCAGCTTTGATGACGATAGGTGCGCCTATCTTACGAACGTAGGCCAAGGCCGGTTCGATTTCGGTGAAGTTTTGGTAAAACGCCGTCGGAATATCATGACGGGCTAGGAAGTCTTTGGTGAAGGCTTTAGAGCCTTCCAATTGCGCCGCAGCCTGAGTTGGGCCAAAGATAGTCAAACCCGCTTCCCGGAAAGCATCCACCACGCCAATCACCAGCGGAGCTTCCGGGCCAACGATGGTCAGACCGATATCGTGGCTTTTAGCGAAAGCGACCAGGCTGGCGATATCCGTTGCGGCTATATCAACGTTTTCCAGTCGCGGTTCCAGCGCGGTACCGGCGTTACCCGGGGCCACATAGATTTTATCCGCCAGAGGTGACTGCGCGGCTTTCCAGCCCAAAGCGTGTTCGCGACCGCCGTTACCAATAATCAAAATATTCATCGGGATAACTCCGTGAGGTTAATTAATGACGGAAATGGCGCATATCGGTGAAGATCATGGCAATGCCATGTTCATCTGCCGCTGCAATCACTTCGTCGTCGCGGATCGAACCGCCCGGTTGGATCACACAGGTAATACCCACGGCGGCGGCAGCGTCAATACCGTCACGGAACGGGAAGAAGGCATCGGACGCCATGGCGGAACCGGCCACCTGCAAGCCTTCGTCTGCGGCTTTGATCCCGGCGATCTTGGCGGAGTAGACGCGGCTCATCTGGCCTGCGCCTATACCGATGGTCATGTTATCGCGAGCATAGACAATGGCATTGGATTTAACGAACTTCGCAACTTTCCAGCAGAATAATGCGTCACGCAGCTCCTGAGCCGTTGGCTGACGTTTGGACACTACGCGAAGATCCGCTTCAGTCACCATCCCTAAATCACGATCTTGCACCAGCAAACCGCCGTTGACGCGTTTGAAATCCAGACCGACAGATCGTCCTTGCCACTGACCGCAGGTGAGAACGCGCACATTCTGCTTGGTTGCTAATAGTTTCAGGGCATCCGCGCTAACGCTTGGGGAGATAATCACTTCGACAAACTGACGGCTGATAATAGCCTGAGCGGTTTCGGCATCCAGTTCGCGGTTAAAGGCGATAATGCCGCCGAACGCGGAAGTCGGATCGGTTTTATATGCGTTGTTGTAGGCTGCCAGAATGGAATCCCCGATAGCAACGCCACATGGATTTGCGTGTTTGACGATGACACAGGCTGGCTCGCTGAATTCTTTCACGCATTCCAGCGCGGCATCGGTGTCGGCTATGTTGTTATAAGAAAGCGCTTTGCCCTGCCGTTGCTCTGCGGTAGCAACGGAAGCTTCTTTCACTTCCTCTTCTATATAGAAGGCGGCCTGCTGGTGGCTGTTTTCACCGTAGCGCATATCCTGTTTCTTTATATAGTTAAGATTCAGGGTCCGTGGGAAGCGGCCAGCAGGCTGCTCGGTATCGCCGTGATAGGCAGGAACCATAGAGCCAAAGTAGTTGGCGATCATGCTGTCGTAGGCGGCAGTATGCTCAAACGCCTTAATAGCAAGGTTGAAGCGAGTTGGGTAAGTCAGGGAACCGTCGTTGTTATCCAGCTCGGTGATAATTGCCGCGTAGTCGCTGCTCTTCACTACGATGGCCACGTCTTTGTGGTTCTTGGCGGCGGAGCGCACCATGGTTGGGCCGCCGATATCGATATTCTCAACGGCGTCCTCTAAGGAGCAATCCGGTCGAGCAACGGTTTGGGCAAAAGGATACAGATTTACTACGACCATATCGATCGGCTGAATATCATGTTCTGCCATGATGGCATCGTCCTGATCGCGACGACCGAGAATACCGCCGTGAATTTTAGGATGCAGGGTTTTAACACGGCCATCCATCATTTCCGGGAAACCGGTGTAATCAGAAACTTCGGTAACCGGCAGGCCTGCGTCGGCTAGCAGGCGCGCGGTGCCGCCGGTGGAGAGCAATTCGATGCCACGCTGAGAAAGCGCTTCGGCGAATTCAATGATACCTGCTTTATCAGACACACTAAGCAGAGCACGGCGGATTGGACGGCGTTGTTGCATGGTTTTATCCCTTGGCTTTGGAATCGCAGTTTTTCATTCGCTATAAATAGAGCGTTACGTGAATCTCTACCTTGCACTTCTATCTATATAGAAAGGAACAGATTCAGATAACGTCCCGAAATGGGTTTTCTGCCGGGTACAAAGGAGTGGAATTGCGTGAAAAGTAGAAAAACACACCTAATTTCAGCTCCGCTTGCATCCTTTTGCCAATAATCGATCCGCGGGGACAATATTTTATGAATATCGACACGCATTTTCGACGCGGGGAATTGTAGCGAAAACGATTGCGTGATGCTCGTCAATTTTCAGTTCAGATTGCATCTGTGGATAAGTTTGTGCACAACAAGGTATAAAGCGGGGTTTTGCTGTGGAATGCAGCAAACGATCATTTTAATTGAAATTAGCAGTTGCGGCCTGCGCGGAACTCCCTATAATGCGCATCCATCGAGACGGCACACAGCGAATCAAGTAACTGAGTGGCCGGCAAAGAGAACAGAGAAATTCAACGAAATAAGTAGTTGACTCTGAGTGAGGAAAGCGTAATATGCGCACCTCGAGTTACCCACCGAAAGGTTGCTAACTCACTGCTCTTTAACAATTTATCAGACAATCTGTGTGGGCACTCGCAAGGCGATATCAAAGCCTGTTTCGGCAGGCAGAAGAAATATCAAGTCTTGAAGAGTGACCAAAGCAGTAAACATTTGAACTTCGGTTCGAATGCATATTTGCAGAAAGTAATCTTTGAGCATCGCTACTTCGGTAGCAAATCAAACAAATCTTAAATTGAAGAGTTTGATCATGGCTCAGATTGAACGCTGGCGGCAGGCCTAACACATGCAAGTCGAGCGGCAGCGGAAAGTAGCTTGCTACTTTGCCGGCGAGCGGCGGACGGGTGAGTAATGTCTGGGAAACTGCCTGATGGAGGGGGATAACTACTGGAAACGGTAGCTAATACCGCATAACCTCGCAAGAGCAAAGTGGGGGACCTTAGGGCCTCACGCCATCGGATGTGCCCAGATGGGATTAGCTAGTAGGTGGGGTAATGGCTCACCTAGGCGACGATCCCTAGCTGGTCTGAGAGGATGACCAGCCACACTGGAACTGAGACACGGTCCAGACTCCTACGGGAGGCAGCAGTGGGGAATATTGCACAATGGGCGCAAGCCTGATGCAGCCATGCCGCGTGTGTGAAGAAGGCCTTCGGGTTGTAAAGCACTTTCAGCGAGGAGGAAGGCATTTCACCTAATACGTGAAGTGATTGACGTTACTCGCAGAAGAAGCACCGGCTAACTCCGTGCCAGCAGCCGCGGTAATACGGAGGGTGCAAGCGTTAATCGGAATTACTGGGCGTAAAGCGCACGCAGGCGGTTTGTTAAGTCAGATGTGAAATCCCCGAGCTTAACTTGGGAACTGCATTTGAAACTGGCAAGCTAGAGTCTTGTAGAGGGGGGTAGAATTCCAGGTGTAGCGGTGAAATGCGTAGAGATCTGGAGGAATACCGGTGGCGAAGGCGGCCCCCTGGACAAAGACTGGCGCTCAGGTGCGAAAGCGTGGGGAGCAAACAGGATTAGATACCCTGGTAGTCCACGCTGTAAACGATGTCGACTTGGAGGTTGTGCCCTTGAGGCGTGGCTTCCGGAGCTAACGCGTTAAGTCGACCGCCTGGGGAGTACGGCCGCAAGGTTAAAACTCAAATGAATTGACGGGGGCCCGCACAAGCGGTGGAGCATGTGGTTTAATTCGATGCAACGCGAAGAACCTTACCTACTCTTGACATCCACAGAACGTAGCAGAGATGCTTCGGTGCCTTCGGGAACTGTGAGACAGGTGCTGCATGGCTGTCGTCAGCTCGTGTTGTGAAATGTTGGGTTAAGTCCCGCAACGAGCGCAACCCTTATCCTTTGTTGCCAGCACGTCATGGTGGGAACTCAAGGGAGACTGCCGGTGATAAACCGGAGGAAGGTGGGGATGACGTCAAGTCATCATGGCCCTTACGAGTAGGGCTACACACGTGCTACAATGGCAGATACAAAGTGAAGCGAACTCGCGAGAGCAAGCGGACCACATAAAGTCTGTCGTAGTCCGGATTGGAGTCTGCAACTCGACTCCATGAAGTCGGAATCGCTAGTAATCGTAGATCAGAATGCTACGGTGAATACGTTCCCGGGCCTTGTACACACCGCCCGTCACACCATGGGAGTGGGTTGCAAAAGAAGTAGGTAGCTTAACCTTCGGGAGGGCGCTTACCACTTTGTGATTCATGACTGGGGTGAAGTCGTAACAAGGTAACCGTAGGGGAACCTGCGGTTGGATCACCTCCTTACCTAATGATACGCATTGCGTAGTGTCCACACAGATTGTCTGATAATAGTAATGAGCAAGAGCACCTGTTGATGTCGTGAGTTTCGACTCATGATGACACGAGAAACGATTAAGTTTTTGATTTAGTCGGAATTTCCTGTGTCCCCATCGTCTAGAGGCCTAGGACACCGCCCTTTCACGGCGGTAACAGGGGTTCGAATCCCCTTGGGGACGCCATCCGATAATGAGTGAAAGACATTATCAACTGAATATCTTAAAGATGACTTTAACGAGTCGTGTTTAAGATATTGCTCTTTAACAATCTGGAACAAGCTGAAAATTGAAACACTGCAGCTAAAACTTGTCTCTCCGTAGATTTACCGAGACAAGGAGTCACCTGCAGGTAGAGTCTCTCAATAATCGCAGCACGATGATGTCGAAAGACACCTTCGGGTTGTGAGGTTAAGCGACTAAGCGTACACGGTGGATGCCTAGGCAGTCAGAGGCGATGAAGGGCGTGCTAATCTGCGAAAAGCGTCGGTAAGCTGATATGAAGCGTTACAACCGACGATACCCGAATGGGGAAACCCAGTGCAATTCGTTGCACTATCGTTAGATGAATACATAGTCTAACGAGGCGAACCGGGGGAACTGAAACATCTAAGTACCCCGAGGAAAAGAAATCAACCGAGATTCCCCTAGTAGCGGCGAGCGAACGGGGAGGAGCCCAGAGTCTGAATCAGTTTGTGTGTTAGTGGAAGCGTCTGGAAAGTCGCATGGTACAGGGTGATAGTCCCGTACACAAAAATGCACATGCTGTGAACTCGATGAGTAGGGCGGGACACGTGACATCCTGTCTGAATATGGGGGGACCATCCTCCAAGGCTAAATACTCCTGACTGACCGATAGTGAACCAGTACCGTGAGGGAAAGGCGAAAAGAACCCCGGCGAGGGGAGTGAAATAGAACCTGAAACCGTGTACGTACAAGCAGTGGGAGCACCTTCGTGGTGTGACTGCGTACCTTTTGTATAATGGGTCAGCGACTTATATTTTGTAGCAAGGTTAACCGTATAGGGGAGCCGTAGGGAAACCGAGTCTTAACTGGGCGTCTAGTTGCAAGGTATAGACCCGAAACCCGGTGATCTAGCCATGGGCAGGTTGAAGGTTGGGTAACACTAACTGGAGGACCGAACCGACTAATGTTGAAAAATTAGCGGATGACTTGTGGCTGGGGGTGAAAGGCCAATCAAACCGGGAGATAGCTGGTTCTCCCCGAAAGCTATTTAGGTAGCGCCTCGTGAACTCATCTTCGGGGGTAGAGCACTGTTTCGGCTAGGGGTCCATCCCGGATTACCAAACCGATGCAAACTCCGAATACCGAAGAATGTTATCACGGGAGACACACGGCGGGTGCTAACGTCCGTCGTGAAGAGGGAAACAACCCAGACCGCCAGCTAAGGTCCCAAAGTCATGGTTAAGTGGGAAACGATGTGGGAAGGCATAGACAGCCAGGATGTTGGCTTAGAAGCAGCCATCATTTAAAGAAAGCGTAATAGCTCACTGGTCGAGTCGGCCTGCGCGGAAGATGTAACGGGGCTAAACCATGCACCGAAGCTGCGGCAGCGACACTTAGGTGTTGTTGGGTAGGGGAGCGTTCTGTAAGCCGTTGAAGGTAGTCTGTGAGGACTGCTGGAGGTATCAGAAGTGCGAATGCTGACATAAGTAACGATAATGCGGGTGAAAAACCCGCACGCCGGAAGACCAAGGGTTCCTGTCCAACGTTAATCGGGGCAGGGTGAGTCGACCCCTAAGGCGAGGCTGAAAAGCGTAGTCGATGGGAAACAGGTTAATATTCCTGTACTTGGTGTTACTGCGAAGGGGGGACGGAGAAGGCTAGGCTAGCCGGGCGACGGTTGTCCCGGTTTAAGCGTGTAGGGGGGTATTCCTGGTAAATCCGGAAAACCATCAACCCTGAGGCGTGATGACGATGCACTACGGTGCAGAAGTAGTTGATGCCAAGCTTCCAGGAAAAGCCTCTAAGCATCAGGTAACATTAAATCGTACCCCAAACCGACACAGGTGGTCAGGTAGAGAATACTCAGGCGCTTGAGAGAACTCGGGTGAAGGAACTAGGCAAAATGGTGCCGTAACTTCGGGAGAAGGCACGCTGGCGCTAGGTGAAGAGACTTGCTCTCGGAGCTGAAGCCAGTCGCAGATACCAGCTGGCTGCAACTGTTTAATAAAAACACAGCACTGTGCAAACACGAAAGTGGACGTATACGGTGTGACGCCTGCCCGGTGCTGGAAGGTTAATTGATGGGGTCAGCCGCAAGGCGAAGCTCTTGATCGAAGCCCCAGTAAACGGCGGCCGTAACTATAACGGTCCTAAGGTAGCGAAATTCCTTGTCGGGTAAGTTCCGACCTGCACGAATGGCGTAATGATGGCCAGGCTGTCTCCACCCGAGACTCAGTGAAATTGAACTCGCTGTGAAGATGCAGTGTACCCGCGGCAAGACGGAAAGACCCCGTGAACCTTTACTATAGCTTGACACTGAACATTGAGCCTTGATGTGTAGGATAGGTGGGAGGCATCGAAGCGTGGACGCCAGTCTGCGTGGAGCCAACCTTGAAATACCACCCTTTAATGTTTGATGTTCTAACTCGGCCCCATAATCTGGGGTGAGGACAGTGTCTGGTGGGTAGTTTGACTGGGGCGGTCTCCTCCCAAAGAGTAACGGAGGAGCACGAAGGTTAGCTAATCACGGTCGGACATCGTGAGGTTAGTGCAAAGGCATAAGCTAGCTTGACTGCGAGAGTGACGGCTCGAGCAGGTACGAAAGTAGGTCTTAGTGATCCGGTGGTTCTGAATGGAAGGGCCATCGCTCAACGGATAAAAGGTACTCCGGGGATAACAGGCTGATACCGCCCAAGAGTTCATATCGACGGCGGTGTTTGGCACCTCGATGTCGGCTCATCACATCCTGGGGCTGAAGTAGGTCCCAAGGGTATGGCTGTTCGCCATTTAAAGTGGTACGCGAGCTGGGTTTAGAACGTCGTGAGACAGTTCGGTCCCTATCTGCCGTGGGCGTTGGAAGATTGAGAGGGGCTGCTCCTAGTACGAGAGGACCGGAGTGGACGCATCACTGGTGTTCGGGTTGTCATGCCAATGGCATTGCCCGGTAGCTAAATGCGGAAAAGATAAGCGCTGAAAGCATCTAAGCGCGAAACTTGCCTCAAGATGAGTCTTCCCTGGGGCTTTAAGCCCCCTGAAGGAACGTTAAAGACTATGACGTTGATAGGCTGGGTGTGTAAGTGCAGCGATGCATTGAGCTAACCAGTACTAATGATCCGTGAGGCTTAACCTTACAACACCGAAGGTGTTTTAGAGAGCGTTTTGATTTTCAGCATTGTTAACAGATTGGATTGACTGGCTGTGTGGTGTAAATCACGTGGCGGGTTGATTGAAACAGAATTTGCCTGGCGGCAATAGCGCGGTGGTCCCACCTGATCCCATGCCGAACTCAGAAGTGAAACGCCGTAGCGCCGATGGTAGTGTGGGGTCTCCCCATGCGAGAGTAGGACACTGCCAGGCATCAAACACAAGTTATCAGAGTGACATCTGGTGGCTAAACAGCAAGGACATGCTGGCCCTAACGGGAATATATACGGAAGTATAAGTAACAGAATCGGTGGAGCGGTAGTTCAGTTGGTTAGAATACCTGCCTGTCACGCAGGGGGTCGCGGGTTCGAGCCCCGTCCGTTCCGCCACTTATTGCATAACCCTGAATCTTTGATTCAGGGTTTTTTGCATTTTAATCTTTAGAATTTTTCGCTCAGATAAGCAGAGCGGGTAAATACTAATCATCAATACTATCTCTATCTCTATCCCTATCCCTATCCCTATCCCTATATTCTTATCTTTTTGATTTCATTTAATGGATTCTCAACACCTTATAGCCAATCACTTAGTCATAAACCTCTTACAATTGCTTGCCGTAGCTCGGTTGTTTTCTCTGCTTTGAATCTTTTGGCTAACGACTATACATGCGTAAATAAGTCGCTTAAGTGCTCCGAAAATCATGTTTATTTTTACTGCGATGGGTCATTTAAAAGGGATAACTGAGAATTATATCACTTTTGATAGGTGTGGCCTTTGGTGATAAAGAGTTTTGAGCCGCCTTAAGAACGTTTTATGTACGGCTTGCTACTATCAGATTCAATAATTACTTTCCTATATTTGATTTTTTATCAAAAGTATTATGCTGAATACTACATTTTTTGTTGATAAAACTCAGGCCATAATCAGTTCATCTTTCAACGGCAGCGGGATTATCGGTCGCCGCAGTGAAAGGCAAACAATGACTAATGATAGATATGACGATCAGACAAAATATGAGGAAGTAAAATGAGCATCCCTGCATTTGGATTGGGTACTTTTCGCCTGCAAGATCAGGTTGTTATCGATTCAGTTTCCACCGCGTTGAAACTGGGCTATCGCGCAATTGATACGGCACAAATCTATGAAAATGAAGCCGCTGTTGGGCAAGCCATTGCTGAGAGTGGCGTTAAGCGTGAAGAGTTGTTTATTACCACCAAAATTTGGATCGCCAATCTGTCTACGGAAAAACTGATTCCCACTCTGCGTGAAAGCTTACAAAAACTGAAAACGGATTATGTCGATCTCACGCTGATCCACTGGCCATCACCAAAGAATGAAGTTCCAGTCGCTGAGTTTATGGCTGAGTTATTGAAGGCTAAAGAATTAGGTCTGACTCGCCAGATCGGCGTTTCAAACTTTACTATCGATCTGATGCAGCAAGCGATTGATGCCGTTGGAGCCGAAGCTATCGCTACTAATCAAATCGAACTATCTCCATTATTACAGAACGCCAAAGTGGTGAAGTTTGCTCGCCAGCACGGTATAGCGATTACTTCATATATGACACTGGCTTACGGTAAAGCTCTGCAAGAGCCAGTGATTCAGCAAATGGCTAAACTGCGTAATGCTACGCCGGCGCAGGTTATTCTGGCCTGGGCGATGCAGTTAGGTTATTCGGTTATTCCGTCCTCAACCAAAGAAGCTAATTTAGCCAGTAATCTATTGGCTCAGGAATTAAAATTGACCGACGAAAACATGGCACAAATGGCTGCCTTGGATCGTAATGAGCGTCTGGTTAGCCCTGAAGGTTTGGCTCCGGATTGGGATTAATGCCAGCCTGTTATATCTGACGGCATATTTGCCGTCAGGTTGTTGCTTCATTGCTATTTTCCGCTAATCGCTCGGTGACGAAGTCAATAAAACAGCGCAACCGGCTACTGACAGCCTGATCGCTGTAATAAACCGCATTGATTGGCATGACGACTGGAATCGTCAGATCCTTTAATATCGGAACTAAGTCTCCCCGATCAATATCTTTTTGAATCATAAAGTCAGACAAACAGGCAACACCATTCCCCTCAAGACAAAGCCGCCGCTGGGTTTCCCCATTATTTGAACTTACATCCGAGTTAATCTCCAGTAACTGGCCATCATGAGCTAATAGCGGCCAGCGGTTGAGCGCTGGGAGATCGTTAAATCCCAGACAAACATGTTGCTGTAGTTCAGCCGCAGTGCGTGGAGTGCCGTAGCGCTGTAGATAAGCAGGAGAAGCCACAATATGGCGGTAACTATTCATCAGCTTTCTGGCGCGCAGAGTTGAATCCTGCAATGTGCCTACGCGAATGGCGATATCGACTTTACGTTCTATCAGATTGATAAATGTCTCCGAGGAAACTAATGAGAGTGCCATTAACGGATAGCGCACTCTGAAACTAGCCACTAGCGGTGCCAGCATATGCAAGATTACCGGAGTAGAGGCATCAATGCGCAATAGTCCTCTTGGATTCAGCGGATTATCGAGCAGTTCATTTTCCGCCAATGCCATTTCACGCAAAATCGCCTGCGTGCGTCTAAAGTAATGCTCGCCTTCCTGCGTTAGGCTGATTTGTCGTGTAGTACGATTCAGCAATGTTACGCCCAGTTTGGTTTCTAGCTTCTTAACGGTTCTGCTGACCACGGAGTTAGCTTGTTCAAGCTGCTCGGCAGCTCGGCTGAAACTGCCGCATTCAACCACGGTTACAAAGGTAATTAGCTCATCAGAGTTAGCTTTCATTATTGCTAATCCAGCAAAAATATTTTGATATTTTTATCATTTTTGTCATCCAGAGAGAAGCTCATAATGCGGCTTATCAAGTCGATACTTATTTTATCTGGAGTCAACGATGCCTTTAGCCTTACTAGCATTGACCATTAGCGCTTTTGCTATTGGTACCACCGAGTTTGTGATTGTTGGGCTAGTGCCCACGATTGCTGAACAGCTAAATGTTTCGGTACCATCAGCTGGTTTACTGGTTTCTATTTACGCGCTGGGCGTAGCAATTGGCGCACCAGTATTGACCGCATTAACAGGGCGTATTCCTCGGAAAACCTTGCTGATTGGTCTGATGATACTATTTACTCTGGGCAATGTGCTGGCATGGCAGGCTCCGGGTTATGAATCGTTGATAGTGGCTCGGCTGCTGACCGGGCTGGCTCACGGCGTGTTCTTCTCAATCGGTTCTACCATCGCAACCGGTCTGGTGCCGAAAGAGAAAGCCGCATCTGCAATTGCAATTATGTTTGGTGGGTTGACGGTAGCCTTAGTCACTGGCGTGCCTCTAGGTACCTTTATCGGGCAGCATTTTGGCTGGCGTGAAACCTTTTTAGCTGTCTCATTGATTGGTGCAGTGGCGATCGTTGCCAGCGTTATTTTGATTCCCAGTAATATTCCCAATAAAGCCAGTGCCGGTTTAAAGCAGCAGTTGCAGGTATTAACTCATCCGCGTTTATTACTGATTTATGCCATTACTGCGCTGGGGTACGGCGGCGTTTTCACTATGTTCACTTTCCTGGCACCGATGATGCAGGAATTGGCCGGTTTCTCTGCGCCAGCGGTGAGCTGGATCTTGCTGGCATACGGAGTTTCAGTCGCGATTGGGAATATTTGGGGCGGTAAATTAGCAGATCGGTACGGTGCGGTACCGGCACTGAGCTTTATTTTCACTGCGTTGGCTGCGCTACTGTTTATTTTTCAGTTTACGGCGAGCCACAGCATTGCCGCTCTAATTACTTTAATGGCTATGGGAATCTTTGCATTTGGCAACGTGCCTGGCTTGCAGGTATATGTGGTACAGAAAGCCGAGGAATATACGCCACATGCGGTGGATATTGCTTCAGGGTTGAATATCGCCGCTTTTAACGTGGGGATCGCCTTGGGATCGCTTATCGGTGGACAGATCGTTTCCCAATGGGAATTAGCTCAAACCCCCTGGGTTGGCGGTGTGATAGTGATTGGAGCGTTGGCGCTGATTAGGGTTAGCGGCCGGTTGGATAAACGGCATTTTCGCCCAGCGATAGCCAGCTGATTTATCATCAACACGGATAGAACTCATGGGAAGCTGAAACGATTGGCCAAACCATGTTATTCAAATAATTTATACGTGCTCTAAGCCCGCGAAAAGCGTGTTCTTTTATGATGTAAATCATCCTCGTTGCCTATTCGGACTTGAGTCCGTTCGCGCTATCAGACAGTATTCCTCAATTGGACGTGTTGATAGCCAGCAAAAGAAATGTCTGGCTGAAGAATATCTGAGCGTATAATACTCAATTACAGGCTGGTCCATCTGGCCAGTTTGTTTTTAACGGGAATGGGCAAGAGCGTGCCGAAAAAAACCTATGCCATGCGCTATGTTGCAGGGCAACCAGTCGAGCAAATCTTTCCGGGCTCTGCCAGTCAGCTAGGGCAGGGACTACCTCCGGGCGTTCCATTACCGACTTCTGAGCGTCTGCGGATTATGGTATGGAATATCTTTAAGCAGCAGCGGCCAGATTGGCTCTCTGTGCTGAGAGGTTTTGGCAGAGATGCTCAACTGATGCTGTTGCAAGAAGCACAAACCACCCCTGAACTGGTGAGATTTGCGACGTCTAATTTTCAGGCAGCCGATCAGGTGCCTGCCTTTGCGCTGCCTCAGCATCCCTCTGGCGTAATGACGCTTGCTGCCGCTCACCCAGTCTACTGCTGCCCGCTGCGAGAGCGTGAACCCCTGCTACGCTTGGCTAAATCAGCATTGGTAACAGTTTATCCCATTCATGATGGCCGATTGCTGATGGTGGCCAATATTCATGCTGTGAATTTTAGCTTGGGCGTAGACGTTTACAGCAAGCAGTTGGAACCCATTGGTGAACAAATCTCAATGCATCGTGGCCCGGTGATTCTGGCTGGCGATTTTAATGCCTGGAGTCGTCAGCGAATTAGAGCATTACTGAAATTCGCCAGAAGCCAGGGTTTACAGGAAGTCGAGTTTCAGGCCGATAATCGTAGCCGAGCTTTTGGCCGGCCGTTGGACTATGTTTTTTACCGCGAATTAAAAGTTGCTGATGCCGAAGTGATGGTGACCAGAGCCTCCGATCACAATCCCTTACTGGTTGAATTCAAACCTTAATTCGCTCGCGTCAACCTTCATTAATGACAAATTGCAGACATAAAAAAAGCACCCCGAAGGGTGCTTTTTAGCCGTTATAACCTTAATGCATTACGCATCTGGCGCTTTTTGACCGTTGACATATAGGGTCAATTTTAAACCAGGTTGCAAACTGTTGGCCTTGCTGACTACCGAATTCCATCGCATCACATCGTTGGTGTTTACACCGTGACGCTTGGCAATACTGGCAAATGAATCACCTTTACGAACCTGATAGGTGATGCTTTTGCTGGCCGTATTGCTTGCCAATTGCAGGGTTTGCCCAACTTTTAAGGTACTCGAGGTACGTAAGTTGTTCCAACTCTGCAAATCGCTGGTCTTGATATTCAGTCGCTTGGCTATCGTAGATAAAGTGTCGCCAGGGCGAACTTTATACTGCGAACCTGATGCTGATGTTTTTGTGTTATTAGCCACTTGAGTGGATTTGGACACAACAATATCAGTGTCAGCCAGTGAGTCTTTAAACTGCTCTGCATGGGTTTTCGGCAACATAATGTAATGAGGGCCGTTAGGTGCCGTTACATTGCGCTTATACCCTGAATTATAAGCTTTCAGCTTGGTCAGCGACATTCCTGCCATCTCAGCCGCCTGAGTTAGCTCTATCTGCTGACCGACGTCCACACGCGCTAATGCACGGTTTTCGTTGGTTTCAGGTAACTTGATACCGTATTTCTTGCTGTTCTTGATAATGTCACTCAAGGCCAGCATTTTAGGGACATAAATTGACGTTTCACGCGGAAGCGACAATGCCCAGAAATTGGTCGGTTTACCCTTGGCTTTATTGGCTTTCACTGCCTGCATGACTCGGCCTTCACCACTGTTATAAGCGGCGATGGTTAATAACCAGTCACCGTTAAACATTTTGTTCAGGCGTTCCATCATATCAAGCGCTGCCTTGGTCGAGGCAACCACATCGCGGCGGCCGTCATACCATTGGTTTTGCTTTAATCCATAATTTCGACCGGTACTCGGTACTATCTGCCATAGCCCTGCGGCGTTGGCGGAGGAAGTAGCGTGTGGGTCAAAAGCGCTCTCCACTATGGGTAGCAGTACCAGCTCCATCGGCATCTTACGTTGCTTAATTTGCTCGACTATCAGGTACATGTACGGCTCTGCCCGTAATGTTACATCGTGGAGATAGCTCTTATTTTTTAAATACTTTCGTTTTTGTTCACGGATCAGGGCATTATCCTGAACCTTCATCTTCAGCTCGTCGCTAATGAAGTTCCACAGATCGTTCTGCGCGACGCCGGTATCACTTTCCAGCCATCGCGCGGAGCCCTCTCGGGCACTATCCGTGTACTTTCCTGCTTCACTTTCTTGACCTGCCGAAGACAAACTCTGTGCATGCTGCACGGGAACCTGCACGTCCTGCCTGGACGCTTGGCACCCTACAAGCAAGACTGAGGCGAGAAATATCGCTTTGGTCTTCATGTGTGTGTCAATGTTAGTTGCTTAAAAGACGAGCAATCATACTTTGCTTCGACAAATAACACAACTAAAAGCTTCAGAAGCTATCTTTACGGGCACGTAATTCAGCAAAAATCAGGGAGAGGTCATTAGGTGGGAGGTCTATACCTAAATTCCTTTGTAAATCAATGTCATCACAGCGTAAAAAAACATTAATTTTACGCTCTAATTGCAATTTTGAGGGTAAGCTTGAGTGGTTTTTTGCTCTTAATTGCTTGATTTGTTGTTGATATGTTTCAATATCTCGATCTTGTGGTAAAACTGCACGGGCAAAGTTAAGATTCGAAAGAGTATATTCATGCGCGCTGCAAATTAAGGTTTCATCGGCCAACTGTGCGAGTCGTTGAATTGATGCGTACATTTGTTGGGGCGAACCTTCAAACAGCCTTCCGCAGCCGCCGGAAAATAACGTATCACCGCAAAAAAGATAAGGTGCGCTGTAGTATGCGATATGGCCGAGAGTGTGTCCGGGAACGGCAATTACGCTGAAAATTTGTCCACACAAAGACAGGCTATCGCCGTCTTTTACGATATTCGTAGCCCCTTTATGTGCCGTTTCCTGCGGGCCATAAACCGGAATATTGGGGAAGTTCTGGAGTATTTCGGTCACTCCGCCGACGTGATCGTGATGGTGGTGAGTCAACAGAATTCCTTCGGGAATCCAGCCTTTTTCTTTTAGTTCGCTCAGTACCGGCGCGGCTTCTCCCGGATCGACGATCAGGCAGCGCTGCAGCGGGTTAACCAATAGCCAAATGTAATTGTCTTGAAATGCAGGAATGCTGATAAGATTCATCGGATACCTCTCGTTGGCAACAGCTTGATAGAAGATAATAAAACATGAAACCAGCGCAAACACGCCAAAAGATTCCTGCCCCAGCTTCCTGGGCCGAGCTACCTTGGGGAGAGTATTATCGGGCCGCTATTGAGCAACAGCTACAGCCCTGGTGGCCAAAGATTTTCGGTTTTCATCTGCTTAAAATTGGGCAACTCAGTGCGGAGATTGCCAGTGAAAGCTGCGCTGTTTCCCATCAGGTTAACGTTGGGGATAAGGGCAGCAATATGCAGGTACTGGCCAGTCCTTACCAGCTTCCTTTTGCTGAAAAATCGGTGGACGCCTGTCTGTTATCTCATACGCTGGCTTATTCAACCGATCCTCATCGAATTTTACGCGAGGCGGATCGCGTGTTGATCAACGATGGTTGGCTGGTAATCAGCACTTTCAATCCGTTGAGTTTACTTGGGGTTGGAAAATTACTGCCGGTGATACGTCGACGCCAACCTTACGCGAGCAGAATGTTTACGCAAATGCGTTTACTGGATTGGCTCAGCCTGCTGAACTATGAAGTGATGCATGAATCCAGTTTCCACGTACTGCCGTGGCATAAACAAGGCGGGCGCTTTATCAGCACCCATCTACATGCATTAGGTTGCATCAGTCTGATTGTGGCCAGAAAACGCACGATTCCACTGACGTTCAACCCAATGAAAATGGGATCGCGAAAACCCTGGTTAAGCCGAACCGTGGGCGCAACGAAAAGTTACCGTAATCGCCCTTAAGACTCGGAATTAGTCCGGATTATAGCCGGTATCTTCCTGAGTGGGAGCGTTGGCTGCATCGCGCGCCAATACGTCGCAACGTTCGTTTTCCGGGTGCCCTGCGTGGCCTTTAACCCACTCCCACTGCACTTTATGATCCGAAATTGCCGCGTCCAACCGTTTCCACAAATCCACATTGCGGACCGGCTTGCGGTCGGCCGTTTTCCAGCCGCGTTTTTTCCAGTTATGAATCCACTGAGTAATGCCCTGACGCACATATTGACTGTCGGTACTGAGCGTGACTTCACAGGGTGATGTCAATGCTTCTAGAGCAACGATGGCTGCCATCAATTCCATACGGTTATTGGTAGTGAGACGATAGCCTTCACTGAAAGTTTTTTCGTGCTGTTTGTAACGCAAAATCGCGCCATAACCACCGGGACCCGGATTGCCTAGGCAAGATCCGTCGGTGAAAATTTCTACCTGTTTGGTCATCTCTGGTAGACTCTTCCTAATGAGTTTTAAACCTTAAGTCTGACATAAACGAGCGCTATGAGCACTGCAATATGATCCCAACACCTACCAGACAGATAGTTCTCGATACTGAAACCACCGGTATGAATAAGCTGGGCGTTCACTATGAAGGCCATCGTATTATTGAGATCGGTGCTGTTGAAGTGATCAACCGCCGGTTAACTGGACGGAATTTCCACGTCTATGTCAAACCGGATCGTCTGGTTGATCCAGAAGCTTACGGTGTCCACGGTATTAGCGATGAGTTTCTCGCAGATAAGCCAACTTTTGCCGATATCGCCCCGGAATTCCTCGAGTTTATTCGCGGAGCCGAGCTGGTTATTCATAACGCGGCGTTCGATATCGGCTTTATGGACTATGAATTTCGAATGCTACAGCAGGGAATTCCGAATACGGATACCTTCTGTACCATAACCGATAGTCTTTTATTGGCGCGCCGTCTGTTCCCCGGTAAGAGGAACAATCTCGATGCGTTATGTGACCGTTATCTGATAGACAATACTAAGCGAACGCTGCACGGCGCATTGCTCGATGCCGAGATTTTGGCTGAAGTCTATCTGGCGATGACCGGCGGGCAAACCTCGCTGTCTTTCTCAATGGAAGGGGATCAGAATCAATCAGATTCTACCGATGATATTCAACGTATCGTCCGTCCGGCCAGCGGGCTGAAAATTATTTACGCCAGTGATGAAGAATTGGAAGCTCATAACCAGCGTTTGGATTTGGTTCAGAAGAAAGGTGGAAGCTGCCTGTGGCGGGCTTCTGCTGAAGATGAAACGGCAGTCAATGCGGGATAATTCATCGTTTGGGTGAAAATCTGTGCAACCGGTTTATTTTTCAGGAAAAAGTGTTGACGAAATAGCGGGGTAACCGTAATATTCAACCCGTTCTTAACCGGAACAACAGCGCGGTGCGGTAGTTCAGTCGGTTAGAATACCGGCCTGTCACGCCGGGGGTCGCGGGTTCGAGTCCCGTCCGCACCGCCAATATTCAGAAGCCCTGAGTTAGCAATAACTCAGGGCTTTGTCGTTTTCGTCATCCCAACCACTGTTTTCTGTCTATTCCAACGATGAAGCTAATAAAAAACGCGCCGTGAGAGACGCGCTTTAACATCGCTATTTTTCGGTAGCTATTTCGACTCAATATCAGTGGTGCAGTAGAAAATCATCGGCATCGCGCCAGGCAGGAAAACGCTCGCGATAGTCGCTTAGCGCTGCCAGAGAGAGTGTGGCGTCCAGTCTGGCTCTTTCATGCAAAGGCGCGCTGCTCAGAATCTCGCCCTGCGGATCGATAATCACGCTATCTCCCTGATAACTATGGCCGTTATCATCTTCACCTACCCGATTACATCCTGCGACAAATACCTGATTTTCAATGGCTCTGGCAGGCAATAGCTTTTGCCAATGTTTGGCTCGCGCTGCTGGCCAGTTGGCAACATAAATTGCTAAATCATAGTCTTGCTGGTTACGCGACCAGACGGGGAAGCGCAGGTCGTAGCAGATCTGCGGCAAAATACGCCAGCCACGCCACTCCACCACTTTACGTCGTTTTCCAGCCTGATAATGATGGTGCTCACCGGCAATGCGGAACAGATGGCGCTTATCATAAAAATGTATTTCGCCACTGGGTTTAACCAGCAGAAAGCGGTTCACCGCGCCTTCTGGCGTTTGCAGCGCTACGCTTCCACCGAGTAATGCATTGGTTTTCCCTGCCCAATGGCGGAGCCAATCGAGGATTTCCGCCTCCGGTAGCGCGAACTCGGCGGCGTTCATGGCGAAGCCGCTGACAAACATCTCCGGCAGAATAATGACATCTCGCTGGTGGATATCTTCGAGCAGCTTCGCAAAATGGCGTAAATTCGCTTCGGCATCCAGCCAGACTAACGGTTGTTGTAGTAGAGTCAGTTTTAAAGTTGACATAGGCGCTCCGCTGCGGCGTCCAGCGTGGCTTCCTGCTTAGCGAAGCACAGCCGAATCAATTGATGAGGAAAAGGAGCCTCACAGAATACTGACAACGGAATAGCCGCAACGCCGATTTTTTCCGTCAGCCACAGGCAAAAATCTACGTCGTTCAAATCGGAAACGGCGCTGTAATCGACCAGTAGGAAGTAGGTTCCTTCACTGGGTAATATTTTGAGGCGGCTGGCGGCCAGCGCCTGTACGAAGCGATCCCGACGAGCGCGGTAGAAATCGGGCAGTTGCTGCCAGTGCTCAGGCTCGGCGTTCAGCATATCGGCCAGGGCCAATTGAATTGGCGTACAAACGGAAAAGGTCAGGTATTGGTGGATCTTACGCACTTCCGCGCTGATGGCGGCGGGCGCTATGCAATAACCGACTTTCCAACCGGTCATGTGAAAGGTTTTACCGAATGAAGATACGGCAACGGCCCGCTGACGCAATTGAGGGTGAGCCAGCACGCTAGCGTGGCCTTCAGCGGCGAAACAAATATGTTCATATACTTCATCGCTAATGACGTAAATATTGCGATCGGCAATGGCTTGCCATAATTGCTCAAAATCAGCCGCGCGCCATAGGGTTGCTGACGGATTGTGCGGAGTGTTAACGATCACCAACCGCGTGCGTTCGGTCAGCAAATCGGAGAATTCAGCCCAGTGAGTATTGAACGCCGGAGGCTGCAGGGCGATGCGTTTGACTTCGCCACCCGCCAGTTTAATGGCTGGCGCATAGCTGTCGTAGCTGGGATCAAAGCAAATAACTTCATCGCCGGTGCGCACCAGAGCGGTAATAGCAGCAAACAGCGCTTCGCTGGCACCGGTGGTCACCGTCACTTCACTATCAGCATGAGGACGCCAGCCGTAAACGGCGGCGGTTTTATCTGCAATTGCTTCTCGCAGCGCTGCAACGCCAGTCATTGGAGCATATTGATTCGCTCCCTGATTAACATGATAAGCCAGACGCTGCTTTAGATATTCCGGGCCAGCAAAATCAGGGAATCCCTGAGACAGATTGATTGCCTGATGCTGGTGCGCCAGCGCACTCATTTGCGTAAAGATGGTGGTGCCTTGGGCAGGTAATTTACTGTCTGGAATCAATGATAAAGTGCTCATTCTGGGCTGAAACTCCTGGCGCTGATGTTGCTGTCAATATAACACGATGTTAAGATTTGGCAATCAAGACGCTTAGATGTTTAAACGGCTAAATGATTTTTTGTGTTAATGTCAGCTCATAGGGGGGCAGCGTGGAATATTCCCCTGTTGCACGGCGAAAATAACAATTGCAGAGGTAGGGAAATGGCAAAACAGACACAACTTGAGGCGTTACTTGCGGCCTGCCACTGGATTGGCGGCAAAGGCTGGTGTCCGGCGACTGGCGGTAATATGTCACTGCGTGCCGACAGTGAATACGCGTTGGTCAGTGAATCTGGCAAAGATAAAGGTCGCCTCACGGCGAAAGATTTCCTGAGCGTAGATATTGCCACCAATCACGTGCCCAGCGGGCGTACGCCTTCGGCGGAAACCGGCCTGCATACTTTGCTGTATCGGTTATATCCTGATGTTAGCGTGGTTTTACACACTCATTCGGTGAACGCCACGGTACTTTCTCGCGTGGAAAAAAGTGATGGATTGGTTTTACAGGGTTATGAAATGCAGAAGTCCCTGTCGGGTCAGAAATCCCATTTGGATACCGTGGTTATTCCTATTTTTGATAACGATCAGGATATTAGCGCATTGGCTGAGCGAGTGGCAGGCCGCGCAGCGTTGGCACCGTTACGCTACGGTTTTCTGGTACGAGGTCACGGGCTTTATTGCTGGGGGAACTCAGTGGCAGAAGCGCGCCGTCATCTGGAAGGATTAGAATTCCTGTTCCAGTGCGAATTACAACGCCGCCTGCTGGAGGTCAAATGATTCAGGCTATTGTTACTGATATTGAAGGTACGACCAGCGATATTCGCTTTGTGCATCAGGTACTTTTTCCTTACGCTCGCGCCCGATTAGCGGATTTTTTGCGTCAGCACGCCAGCGAAGAAGACGTGACCGTTCTGCTGGCAGATTTACGCCGTGAAATTGGTCAGCCGGATGCGGATATAGAAACCCTTATTAGCGTACTATTCGGTTTTATGGATGAGGATCGTAAGTCTACCGCGCTAAAAGCTCTGCAAGGCATTATCTGGCGTACTGGTTATCAAAACGGAGATTTTCGCGGTCACCTTTACCCGGACGTGGCTCCGCAGCTGGCTAATTGGCAGCATCAAGGGGTAAAGCTATATGTTTATTCCTCTGGTTCAGTTGAGGCGCAACAACTGCTGTTTGGCTATAGTGATGCGGGAGATTTACAGCCGTTATTCAGCGGGTATTTTGATACTCGCGTTGGCGCGAAGCGCGAAGTCTCCGCTTATCAGAATATTACTGAGCACTTAGCCGTTGCACCGCACGATATCCTGTTTTTATCCGATATTCGTCAGGAGCTGGACGCCGCTCAGCAGGCTGGTTGGCAGACTTGCCAGCTGATTCGCGATTTGCCGGATGCAGAAAGCCATCATCGGCAGGTTAACTGTTTCGATCAGATCGTTTTAGAGGAGTTTGCATCATGAGTGCCTTGACTATTTTCAGCGATGAGCAGCCGGAACAGCCTATCTGGCAAAGCACTGATGCAACGGCTATTCAGAAGCAGTTGGCAAGTATTGGCGTGCGTTTTGAGCGTTGGCGTGCGGATCGGGCGTTGGGGGGAAATCCGTCGCCGGAAGCAGTAATTGCGGCGTATCAACATGAAATAGACCGGCTGGTGGCAGAAAAAGGCTATCAAAGTTGGGATGTGATCAGTATGCGTCCGGATAACGCTCAGCGAGAAACTCTGCGACAGAAGTTTTTATCCGAACATACTCACGGCGAAGACGAAGTGCGTTTCTTTGTCGAAGGCGCGGGGCTGTTTTGTCTGCATTTAGAGGGGAAAATCTTTCAGATTCTCTGCGAAAAAAACGATTTGATTTCCGTTCCGGCGGATACACGTCACTGGTTTGATATGGGATCGGCACCGAATTTCACCGCTATTCGGGTATTTGATAACCCGGAAGGTTGGGTGGCGCATTTTACCGGCGATAAGATAGCCGATGCTTATCCTCGTTTAGATTAATGTAAATGCAGGCGGCTCAGTAAGGTCGCTTGTGCATTTACATTATTCAGGCTGGAAAAATCCGGCCTGAACCTGCTGTGGCGTGATTACGCCGCTGTCCAGAACCCAACCGCTGATCAGGGTTGCCGGCGTGACGTCAAAGGCCGGGTTATACACCTGCGCGTCTTGAGGTGCCCAGTGACATTCGCCAAAGCTGCCGGATACGCCGGTGACTTCGCTAGTTGCGCGCTGTTCGATAGGAATGGCGGCTCCGTTTGGACATTGCGGATCCACGGTGGTGTGAGGTGCCGCAACATAAAACGGAATATGGTGATAATGTGCCAGTACCGCCAGGCTGTAGGTGCCGATTTTATTCGCTACGTCGCCGTTAGCGGCAATACGATCTGCGCCGACCCAAATGGAGTCTACCTGGCCCTGAGCCATTAAGGTCGCAGCCATGGAATCACAAATTAACCGATAGGGAATACCCAACTCGCCCAACTCCCACGCGGTTAAACGCCCACCTTGTAGTAATGGCCGGGTTTCATCGACCCAAACGTTATCTATTTTTCCCTGCTGATGAGCGCGTAATATTACGCCTATTGCCGTTCCCACGCCCACAGTGGCTAAGCCGCCGGTATTACAGTGGGTAAGAAGTCTGCTACCGGATTTAACCAACGCTGCGCCGTGATTGGCAATGCTATCGCACAGAATCCGATCCTCGTCCAGCAAACGTAGCGCCTCTTTCATCATGGAATTTACCCAATCTGGCCGCAGTAACGCTTGCTGCATCCGTGCCAGATTATTCATCAGGTTAACTGCCGTTGGCCGTGATTCTCTTAGCGTGATGAGCGCTTGCTCCAACTGCGCCTGAGATAAACCTCGCTCCGCCAGCAGCGCCAGTAACAGACTGGCAGAGAGACCAATCAGCGGCGCACCGCGTACGCGTAACGTCAGAATATGTTCGACCAAAGATTCTACGTCATCAGCCAAACGCCAGATTTGGCGTTGGGGCAGGGCTTGCTGATCGAGAATCCAAAGCTGGTTATCGCGTATTTTCAGGCTGGTGGTGTTAAGCGTCGGCATCGTCAGTTAAATCCATGTTGCGTTATTGCATCTGGGTTCTTATTCTGCCAACATGCTTTACAGATGTATAGACGTCTACATGTTTTTACGCCTAAATAATTAATGCGCCGTGGGCGACCAGAGAATTGAGAAGGGGTGGGAGATGTCAGGTTATCACACGTTTACTGCTGCTGATGCCGTTGCATATGCGCGTCAATATGGCCGGATTGCTGAACCGCACACGTTGGTTTCGGCGGATGAAATTGGCGACGGCAATCTGAATCTGGTGTTTAAGATCCGTGATGAAACGGGGCGAAGCCGGGTGGTGGTGAAACAGGCATTGCCTTACGTTCGTTGCGTAGGAGAATCTTGGCCTTTGACCTTGGATCGAGCGCGCATCGAAGCGGAAACCCTGCTAACTCACAGCCAGTTCTGCCCTGAACACACGGTTAAAATACTGCACCATGACGCGGAGTTGGCGGTGATGGTGCAGGAGGATCTTTCCGATCATCACATCTGGCGGCATGAATTGGTGAAAGGCCGCCATTATCCGCAGGCGGCCAGCCAGTTGGGTGAATATCTGGGGCAGACTTTATTCCACACCTCAGATTTTTATCAGTCGGCACAAAGTAAGAAGGCGGCGGTGATCCGTTATACCAATCCCGAACTGTGCCAGATCACTGAAGATCTGTTTTTTACCGATCCTTATCACGATCATGAACGCAATAATTTTGACGCCGCGTTACTGCCGGAGGTGCTGGCGCTGCGTCAGGACAACGGGCTGAAACTGGCGGTAGCTTCCCTTAAACATCGGTTTTTGAGTAAAGCGGAAGCTTTGCTACACGGTGATATCCATAGTGGCTCGATTTTTGTGGCCGAAGGTAAATTGAAAGCTATTGACGCAGAATTCGGTTTTTATGGCCCGATTGGTTTTGATATCGGTACGGCTTTAGGAAATGTATTGCTAAATTACTGCGGTTTGCCGGGGTTGACCGGGCCGAGAGACGCAGCGGCAGGCCGTGAACAGCGTTTAGATGACATTCGTGAAATTTGGCAGGCTTTTGCCACGCGTTTTCTGACGCTATGCGCAGAGAAAACTCAGGATCAAGCGTTGAAAACTGCTGGTTATGCCGAGTATTTCCTCCGGCAGGTGTGGAATGATGCCGTGGGGTACTGTGGAACCGAATTGATTAGGCGCACCATCGGGTTGGCACACGTCGCGGATTTGGACAGCATTGAAGATGACGGGATGCGTTTAGCCTGTCAGCGTCAGGCTCTGAGTCTGGGGCGCACATTAATACTGGCAGCGGTGCATATTGATAATGTGGGTGAATTAATTGCCCGTATTCGTCAAAACGGATAATTGAGCGCTTGGCTGCTCGCTATTTTCAGGTTCAGCGCTAGTTCGCTATCAAAAATCAGCGATAAAAAAGTCCCGGCATTAGACCGGGACTTTGTTTTAGACACATGAATTATCAATGAGTACTATCAGTTACGCCGCTTCCGTTTGACGTGGCCGATCTGGCTGCTTTACCGGGGACTGGGTAGCCAGCGCCTCCGGTTCAAATTCATCTACGTTAATCGAGCGCAGGCGGCTGGCTTCTGCCTTAATCAGCACGTTAGCTTCTTCCGCGCTGATTTTCCCTTCCGCCAGTGCGCGTTTGGCTAACTGATCCAAACGGGTGAACGGCAGATTCTTACCGGCTTCTTTACTCAGGCGTTTGTGGATTGGCTCTGCGGCGATAACGTCTTGCAGTGCGGCTTCCAGCAAGCCGACCGGGTTGAATTCACTCGGCGTCAGGTACTGACCGCGCCCAATACGTGAACGGGTTGCCGAAGGCACTTGCAGCAATTGAGCCAATTGGTGATCCAAGCGATCTGACGGCGCGCGATGTACGCAGCCAAACGGGAAGATTCCAATACGCATCACGCCAGCAATAAAGCGATTCGGGAAGTTTCGCAGTAAGTCATCCAGTGCTTGTTCTGCCTGATACAGCGCATCCTGCACGCCCCAGTGAACCAGCGGTAAATCTTCTTTCTGACGGCCTTCATCCTCATAACGTTTCAGCGTTGCGGTAGCCAGATACATTTGGCTCAGAATATCTCCTAAACGAGCAGAGATACGCTCGCGACGTTTCAGGCTGCCGCCCAGAACGCCCATGGAAACATCGGACATCAGCGCCAGGTTGGCACTTAAGCGGTTAAGCTGCTGATAGTAGCGGCGAGTGCTGTCGCTTACCGGAGCATGACTGGTACGGCCGTTGGTCAGACCCAGCCAGAAGCTACGAACTTTATTGCTACCTACGTGGCCAAGGTGACCAAACAGGGCGCTATCAAAAGCGTTAACATCGTTACTTTGTGCCGCGGCCATTTCTGCCAGAACGTACGGATGGCAACGGATAGCCCCCTGACCGAAGATAATCATGCTACGCGTCAGAATGTTGGCACCTTCAACGGTGATACCAATCGGCGCGCCTTGATAAGAACGGGCGACGAAGTTGGATTCACCCAGACAGATACCTTTACCCCCGGCAATATCCATCGCATCCATGACTGCGCGCTGACCCCTGTGGGTACAGTGATATTTCACTATGGCAGACAGTACCGCCGGTTTTTCACCCAGCATAATACCGCTAGTGATTAAGGTGGCGGCGGCGTCCATCACGTAGGCGTTGCCAGCGATTCGCGCCAAAGGTTCTTCGATCCCTTCCATCTTACCGATAGAGATTTTGAACTGACGGCGAATGTAGGCGTAAGCGCCAATACCCATTGCCACACTTTTCAGGCTACCGGTTGCATTGGATGGCAGGGTAATACCACGTCCGACGGACAGACATTCAACCAGCATACGCCAGCCCTGACCGGCCATTTTTGGCCCGCCAATGATGTAATCGATCGGCACAAAGATGTCGTTACCGCGAGTTGGGCCATTCTGGAATGGCACGTTCAGCGGGAAGTGACGGTGACCGATTTCTACCCCAGGAGTGTTAGTTGGGATCAGGGCGCAGGTAATACCCAAATCTACGGTTTCACCGAGTAAATGCTGGGGATCGGACAGTTTAAACGCCAAACCCAGCACGGTCGCGATCGGTGCCAGCGTGATATAGCGTTTGTTCCAGGTCAGGCGCATACCCAACACTTGCTTACCTTGCCATTCACCCATACAAACGGTGCCGGTATCCGGAATTGCACCGGCGTCGGAACCCGCTTCGGGGCTGGTCAGTGCGAAGCAAGGAATTTCCTCGCCGCGCGCCAATCGTGGCAGATAATGATCTTTTTGTTCGGTAGTGCCGTAATGTTGCAGCAGTTCGCCGGGGCCGAGGGAGTTAGGAACGCCCACGGTAATGGCGAGAATGCCGGAAACACCGGATAACTTCTGCAATACGCGCGCTTGAGCATAAGCGGAGAATTCCAGCCCGCCGTATTCTTTCTTAATGATCATGGCGAAGAAGCGGTGTTCTTTCAGATAGGCCCACAGCTCCGGCGGCAAATCAGCCAGTTCATGCGTAATCTGAAAATCATTTGCTAAACGACAGGCTTCTTCCACTGGACCATCAATAAAGGCTTGTTCTTCAGCGGTTAGCTGTGGTTTTGGATAGTTATGTAGTTTTTTCCAGTCTGGCTTGCCTTGGAATAAATCACCTTCCCACCAGGTGGTTCCCGCATCGATCGCTTCTTTTTCGGTGCGTGACATGGCTGGCATGATTTTACTGAAGGTACGCAGCGCAGGAGCTGAGAACAGAGAGCGGCGCAGCGGCGTTAAGTTCAGTGGCAGCAACACAATCACCAAAGGAAGCAACGCCCAGAATGACCATACTTGCAGCGCACCCAAGGCGGCGGTGTATACCAGAAGAAGCAGACTACTAAGGTGTAGGTTCACCCGGTGATAGAACAACACACCAATAAGAACCAGCAAGGCAACAATGCTAAGAACCATCATAATGAAGCTCCTGAGTTGTAGGAGGTCTGACCTGTTGAGTGATGTATTGGTTTTAGTTCATCTCATTGTTTTTATCAATGCCATTACATATCAATTACAACTTGGTTCACAAATTCGTAGCATTTAAGGTCAAAAGCCGTTGCAACAGTTCATCACGGCGCTTCTCGCAGTTTGCGCTATCCGGTACACTGCCTGCGGAAGATTATTGATGCCACAGGACATATAAAGAGGCTCCCATGTACCACGATTTAATTCGAAGTGAACTTAATGAAGCGGCTGATACTTTGGCTAATTTCCTGAGTGATGATGCCAATATCGACGCCATTCAGCGGGCAGCTATCTTGCTGGCTGACTCATTTAAAGCCGGTGGGAAAGTGCTTTCCTGCGGTAACGGCGGCTCCCATTGCGATGCTATGCATTTTGCCGAAGAATTAACTGGCCGCTATCGTGAAAACCGCCCTGGCTATCCGGCGATCGCCATCTCTGATGTCAGCCATATGTCTTGCGTCAGTAATGATTTTGGTTACGACTATGTTTTCTCCCGCTATGTGGAAGCCGTAGGCCGTGAAGGTGATGTTTTACTGGGCATTTCCACTTCAGGAAATTCTGGCAACATCATTAAGGCGATCGAAGCTGCAAGAGCCAAAGGGATGAAAGTGATCACCCTGACTGGCAAAGACGGCGGTAAAATGGCGGGTACTGCAGATATCGAAATTCGGGTGCCTCATTTCGGTTACGCCGATCGTATTCAGGAAATACATATCAAAGCGATTCATATCTTGATTCAGCTGATTGAAAAAGAGATGGTTAAGGCCTAATAACTGGCTGGTATGGAATAACCTGAGGTCGCCGTGGAGTTTCCCGCGCCTCGGGGTGTTCACCGCTCTGCACCGGAGGCTATCATGGCCTCCTTATCGCACGCTTTACCTCCGGTTTCTTCGCCCTGATTGGTTTTGGCTTTTTATTGCTACTGCACAGGCAGTAGAGGAGGTTGGTGATGTGCGAATTGCTCGGGATGAGCGCGAATGTGCCCACTGATATCTGTTTCAGTTTTACCGGGCTGGTTCAGCGCGGAGGGGGCACAGGGCCGCATAAAGACGGTTGGGGTATAACGTTTTATGAAGGTCACGGTTGCCGTACCTTTAAAGACCCGCAACCCAGCTTTAACTCCCCGATAGCCCGCCTGGTCCAGGATTACCCGATCAAGTCTTGCGCGGTGATTTCCCATATTCGTCAGGCAAACCGTGGCGAAGTGGCGTTGGAAAATACCCATCCTTTTACTCGGGAAATGTGGGGGCGCAATTGGACTTATGCGCATAACGGACAATTGAAAGGGTATCGTCAGTTGGAGACCGGCACTTTCCGCCCCATAGGCCAGACTGACAGCGAATATGCGTTTTGCTGGCTGTTAAATCAATTGGCCAAGCGGTATCCGCGCACACCGGGTAACTGGCCTGCGGTATTTCGCTTTATTGCGACATTGTCTGAGCAACTGCGCGCCAAGGGCGTATTTAATATGCTGTTATCGGATGGGCGTTTTGTGATGGCCTATTGCTCAACCAATCTTTATTGGATTACGCGTCGGGCACCTTTCGGTAAAGCCACTTTGCTGGATCAGGATGTGGAGATAGATTTTCAGCAGCAAACCACACCCAATGATGTGGTCAGCGTCATTGCCACTCAGCCGCTGACCGGCAATGAAACCTGGCACAAAATAGCGCCAGGCGAGTTTGCTCTATTCTGTTTTGGTGAGCGCGTACTCTGAGGCTGGCGCACTGGACATTAACGGACGATTAATCACATATTGTCCGTTAATGACACCGACCAAAGGCGGCATACGATTTTTTGCAAAGTAGGCATAACCTGGTTGTAATTGACGCCAGAAGTTAATATCTGACGAGTTACGATGGCGCTGCATATTTTGCTCGGTCATACGGAACGGATAAATACTAATATCCACTTTGCTCTGGCCATTCATAAATGCGGTTTGCACGTAGTTAAATATCTCATCCATGTAATTGTCGGTCATGGCGTAACAGCCAATGGATTTACAATCACCGTGGATCATCAGATATTTCCCCGAGTATCCCTGAGACTTATCAAAGTCATTTGGGAAGCCGATATTGATCGCCCGATAAAACTTACTATCGGGTTTTAAATGACGCGTATCTATGCTGTAAAATCCCTCCGGGCTTTTAAAATCTCCCTCGCGGCGTTTGGGGCCAAGACCGCCAGAGAAATTACAAATCTGATAACTTCGTACCAATCGATATTCGCCCTGTAAACGGGCATATAATTCCAACGTTCGCTCTTCTTTAAATATTTGGATATAGACCGGAGAACCGAGTAATTGCTGTTTAAGCGCATTGGTAACCGCAACGGGCTCACTGGCTGAGCTGGTTAAGGATACCGCAGGCAAACAAATGATCATCGCAAGTAACAGAGCGATTTTGCCCATTAATTATTCCTACTTCTCTTACTGGGAACCGATCGTATCTGCCGATCGGTGAGCCACTGCTTTTGTTAGTATAGGTTTGCAGATTATCAGTCAGAATATTTTTATCAATAATAGATTTGTATAAAAAAGAAACTGTGATCGGTAAAAGCGAATTAACCTTACGTTTTTACCGAGTGCAGAGGCGATTCTTGATCAATATAATGTCGTTTGCTTGAGCCAGGTCACTGCTTTTATCAGACAGCAACAGGCTAAAATGCTAAAATCCTCGGCTACTGAAGGCATATTGGTGTTAAAGATATTGAGTTGTTTTGTTGAGCAATGAAACGCAATTTTTGTATCTTCCAACGCTGTCACATTAGCAGAAATTAATGTTGTTATTTAAATCAGTAAATGCCTGCAAGTAAAATGCACGCTAATTGCGCTGCCGGTTAATACCTCATTATATTAACTGAACTGTTAAAAATAACTAATCATCGCGTTGCTGTGCTCCTCTGGATGACGTACAGCATTTGATACACCTGACAGAATCGTGCAAACCTTATGATTAAAATAAAAAAAGGACTCGACCTACCTATTGCCGGGGCTCCGGCTCAGGTCATACAGGAAGGTCCGGTTATTCATCATGTTGCACTGCTCGGTGAAGAGTATGTGGGCATGCGTCCTTCAATGTTGGTGCAAGAAGGGGAGAGGGTCAAAAAAGGCCAGGCGCTTTTTGAAGATAAAAAGAACCCCGGCGTGTTTTTCACCTCTCCAGCAGCAGGCAAGATTTCTGCGATTAATCGCGGTGAACGGCGTGTGCTGCAATCTGTCGTGATTGAAATAGAGGGAGACGACAGCGTTTCCTTCAATCGTTACGACGCCGCCGAGCTCAACCAGCTGAGCGCGGAGCAGGTTCAGCAAAATTTGCTGGCCTCAGGTCTGTGGACTGCGCTACGCACTCGTCCATTCAGTAAAACTCCGCAGCCGGGCACAAAGCCACGCGCTATTTTTGTCACGGCGATGGATACCCAACCGCTGGCTGCCGATCCTCAGGCCATTATTGCCACGCAAATTGATGCCTTTAACCACGGTTTGAGCGTATTGACGCGCTTAACCGAAGGTAAAGTGCACGTTTGTCACGGCGCCGGGGAAATCATTCGCGGCCAGAATAACGGGCAAATAACCTATAACGAATTTTCCGGTCCCCATCCTGCTGGGTTGGTGGGCACCCACATTCACTTCCTCGAACCGGTCAGTATGACGAAAACCGTCTGGCACATTGGTTATCAGGATGTGATCGCCATTGGCAAACTGTTTGTCGAAGGTGAGCTTTACACTGATAGAGTTATTGCGCTGGCGGGGCCGCAGGTAAAAGAACCTGGCCTGCTGCGCACGCGTTTAGGCGCCAGCCTGACCGAACTGACCGCCGGTAAACTGAAAGCAGGGGATAACCGTATTATCTCCGGTTCGGTACTGAGCGGAACCGCGGCCTCTGCGACACATGGCTATCTTGGTCGTTTCCATCAGCAGGTTTCCGTAGTGCTGGAAGGGCGAGACAAGGAGCTGTTCGGCTGGATTATGCCGGGTAAAGATAAATTCTCTATTACCCGCACCACCCTCGGCCATTTCTTCAAGCGCAAGCGCTTTGCTTTTTCTACTGGATTGAACGGTGGCGAACGTTCTATGGTGCCAATTGGCAACTACGAGCGAGTGATGCCGCTGGATATTCTGGCGACGCATTTGCTGCGCGATCTGTTAGCCGGCGATACCGACAGCGCTCAGGCGCTGGGGGCTTTGGAGCTGGATGAAGAAGATTTGGCGCTCTGTACTTTTGTCTGCCCCGGTAAATATGAATACGGTCCGGTACTGCGCGACATTTTGACCAAGATTGAGCAGGAAGGATAACTCATGGGCCTGAAAAGTTTTTTTGAGAAAATAGAGCATCATTTTGAGTCCGGCGGAAAGCTGGAAAAGTATTATCCGCTATACGAAGCCACGGCCAGTATTTTCTACACTCAGGGTAAAGTGACGCCGGGTGCCTCCCACGTGCGTGACGCTATCGACCTGAAACGGATGATGATTTTGGTATGGCTGGCGGTATTCCCAGCGATGTTCTGGGGGATGTACAACGTTGGTCAGCAGGCTATTCCTGCGCTGAACCACCTGTATAGCGGCGCGGAGCTGCAACAGGTGATTGCCGCCGACTGGCATTATCGACTGGCGGAGATGCTTGGCGCCTCGCTGGCACCGGATGCCAGTTGGATCAGCATGATGACGCTGGGCGCGGTCTATTTTGTGCCGATTTATGCGGTGGTGTTTTTGGTTGGGGGCTTCTGGGAAGTTCTGTTCGCCATTATTCGCCGTCATGAAATCAACGAAGGTTTCTTCGTTACTTCCATTCTGTTTTCCCTGATCGTTCCGCCAACTTTGCCACTCTGGCAGGCGGCACTGGGGATTTCATTTGGCGTAGTGATTGGTAAGGAAATCTTTGGCGGCACTGGACGTAACTTCCTGAACCCGGCGCTGGCTGGGCGAGCTTTCCTGTTCTTCGCTTATCCGGCACAGATCTCCGGCGATCTGGTCTGGAACGCGGCCGACGGATTCTCTGGCGCAACGCCGTTGTCCCAGTGGAGCGTTAACGGCAGCCACAGTCTGATGAACATGGTCACCGGCCAACCAATCAGCTGGATGGATGCTTTTATGGGCAACATTCCAGGCTCTATTGGTGAAGTTTCTACCCTGATGATTCTGATCGGTGGTGCCATCATTATGTTTGGCCGCGTGGCATCTTGGCGCATTGTTGCTGGTGTGATGATCGGCATGATTGCGACGGCCTTCCTGTTCAACTGGATTGGTTCTACCACTAACCCGCTGTTTGCTATGCCTTGGTACTGGCATCTGGTATTGGGTGGCTTTGCTTTCGGTATGATCTTTATGGCTACCGATCCGGTATCGGCTTCCTTTACCAATAAAGGTAAGTGGTGGTACGGCGGTCTGATCGGTGTGATGTGCGTCTTAATCCGTGTCGTGAATCCGGCTTATCCGGAGGGAATGATGCTGGCGATTCTGTTCGCCAACCTGTTTGCGCCACTGTTCGACTATGTGGTTGTTCAGGCCAACATCAAGCGGAGGAAAGCCCGTGGCGAGTGATAAACCAAGAAATAACGATACTATCGGCAAAACGCTGATGGTAGTGGTCTTGCTGTGTCTGGTGTGCTCCGTAGTGGTCTCCGGCGCAGCGGTTGGCTTGAAATCCAAACAGCAGGAACAGCGCTTACTGGATAAGCAACGCAACATTCTGGACGTGGCCGGTTTACTCCAGCCAAAAATGGATGCAGAGCAGGTCAAACAAGAGTTTTCCGCTCGTATTGAACCGCGTCTGTTGGATTTGCAAAGCGGTGATTTCGTTAAAACCGATCCGACCAGCTTCGATCGTTCTCAGGCTTTACGTGATGATAGCCAAAGCATCGCTCTGACCGCTGCGCAAGATAAAGCCGGAATTAAACGTCGGGCTAATCTGGTGGAAATCTATCTGGTGCGTAATGAGGAGGGCCAGACCAGTAAAATTGTGCTGCCGGTCTACGGCTCCGGTTTATGGTCGATGATGTACGCCTTCGTCGCGGTAGATAACGACGGGAAAACCGTACGTGGCATCAGCTATTACGATCAGGGTGAAACCCCAGGGCTGGGTGGTGAAGTTGAAAACCCAATCTGGCGTAGCCAATGGGTCGGTAAGCGTTTGTTCAATGAACAAGGGGAACCGGCTATTCGCGTAGTGAAAGGACGCGCAGATGCGAACGATCCTTACGCCGTGGACGGTTTGTCCGGTGCAACGCTGACCTCCAACGGGGTACAGAATACCTTTGATTTTTGGTTGGGTGAAAACGGCTTTGGCCCGTTCCTGAAAAAAGTGCGCGAAGGAGCGTTAAAAAATGGCTGATAGCAAAGAGATTAAGCGGGTTTTATTCGGCCCGTTGTTTGACAACAACCCGATTGCATTACAAATCCTCGGGGTCTGCTCGGCGCTGGCGGTAACCACCAAACTGGAAACCGCACTGGTAATGACGCTGGCGGTAACCTTGGTAACGGCATTTTCCAGCTTCTTTATCTCGCTGATCCGTAACCATATCCCTAACAGCGTGCGTATCATCGTGCAGATGGTGATCATCGCTTCTCTGGTGATTGTGGTGGATCAGATTTTGCGTGCCTACGCCTATGAGATTTCGAAGCAGCTTTCGGTATTCGTTGGTTTGATTATTACCAACTGTATCGTCATGGGGCGCGCGGAAGCCTACGCCATGAAGTCACCGCCGATCGAAAGCTTTATGGATGGTATCGGTAACGGCTTGGGCTACGGCGTGATTCTGGTGCTGGTGGGCTTTGTTCGTGAGCTGATTGGTTCTGGCAAACTGTTTGGCGTCACCGTGCTGGAAACGGTACAAAACGGCGGCTGGTATCAGCCGAACGGATTGTTCCTGTTAGCGCCTAGTGCGTTCTTTATCATTGGCATGCTGATTTGGGGCTTACGTACCCTGAAACCTGCGCAGATTGAAAAGGAGTAATTGACGGTGGAACATTACATCAGTCTGTTTGTCCGCGCGGTGTTTGTAGAGAACATGGCGTTAGCCTTCTTCCTCGGGATGTGTACTTTCCTGGCGGTTTCTAAGAAAGTGTCCACCGCCTTCGGTCTAGGCATTGCCGTAACCGTAGTGCTGGGTATTGCGGTTCCCGCCAACAACCTGGTTTATAACCTGGTGCTGCGCGATGGAGCGCTGGTGGAAGGAGTTGATCTGAGCTTCCTTAACTTCATCACTTTTATCGGCGTGATTGCGGCGATTGTGCAGGTGTTGGAGATGATTCTCGATCGCTACTTCCCGGCGCTTTATAACGCATTGGGCATCTTCTTGCCGTTGATCACCGTGAACTGCGCCATCTTTGGTGGCGTGTCCTTTATGGCGCAGCGTGATTACAACTTCCCAGAATCCATTGTGTACGGTATTGGTTCGGGAATCGGCTGGATGCTGGCTATTGTGGCGCTGGCAGGTATTCGGGAAAAAATGAAATACGCCGATGTTCCGGGTGGTTTGAAGGGGCTGGGAATTACCTTTGTCACCACCGGGCTGATGGCACTGGGCTTTATGTCCTTCTCCGGTGTGCATCTATAAAGGCAGGAAGAACTCATGGAAATAATTCTAGGCGTAGTTATGTTCACCCTCATCGTGCTAGCGTTGACGGTGATGATTCTTGTCGCCAAATCGAAGTTGGTGAATACCGGTGATATTCAGGTTGAAATCAACGGTGATATGGAAAAAAGCTTTACTGCACCGGCCGGTGATAAATTGCTGAATGTGCTTTCTGGCCACGGCATTTTTGTCTCCTCCGCATGTGGTGGCGGTGGTTCGTGCGGGCAGTGTCGGGTGACGATCAAAGAAGGCGGCGGCGATATTTTACCGACCGAGCTTTCTCATATCTCTAAGCGTGAAGCTAAAGAAGGTTGCCGTCTGGCCTGTCAGGTTAGCGTGAAGCAAAACTTGAAAATCGATTTGCCGGAAGAAATATTCGGCGTGAAAAAATGGACTTGCGAAGTCATTTCAAATGACAACAAAGCGACGTTCATTAAAGAGTTGAAACTTAAAATTCCTGATGGGGACGTAGTTCCCTTCCGCGCGGGTGGCTTTATTCAGATTGAAGCTGAACCTCATACCGTCAAATATGCTGATTTTGACGTGCCGGAAGAATATCGCGGCGATTGGGATAAGTTTAATCTGTTCCGTTTTGAATCCGTAGTGACCGAGCCAACGGTGCGCGCCTATTCCATGGCGAACTATCCGGAAGAGCATGGCATTATTATGCTGAACGTGCGTATTGCAACGCCGCCGCCGAATATGCCGGACGCGCCTCCGGGCATCATGTCTTCGTATATCTGGTCGTTGAAGCCGGGTGATAAAGTGGTTATTTCCGGGCCATTCGGTGAATTCTTTGCGAAAGATACCGATGCGGAAATGGTGTTTATTGGCGGTGGTGCCGGTATGGCACCGATGCGCTCGCATATTTTCGATCAGCTTAAGCGTTTGCATTCTAAGCGTAAAATCAGCTTTTGGTACGGTGCTCGATCTAAACGCGAAATGTTCTATGAAGAGGATTTCAACCAGCTACAGGAAGAGAATGAAAACTTTACCTGGCACGTTGCTTTGTCCGATCCTCAGCCTGAAGACAATTGGACGGGATACACTGGGTTCATTCACAATGTGTTGCTGGAAAATTATTTGAAAAACCATCCTGCGCCGGAAGACTGTGAGTTCTATATGTGTGGTCCGCCAATGATGAACGCAGCAGTGATCAAAATGCTGAAGGATCTTGGCGTTGAGGACGACAATATTATGCTTGATGACTTCGGTGGCTGATGTCATGCCTGACGGGCGTTTTACAATAATAGGATTATTGTGCATAGGAAAATAATACTTTGGCTGGCACTCCTGATGGGAGTGCTGTTGCTAGCGGGCTGCGGCCCTGAGCAGGTGAATCTCACCGGTAAAACCATGGGCACCTATTACTCGATAAAATATGTGAGTGATACGTCCCGGTCTTCTCCGGAACAACTGCAAAAAGAAGTCGATAGGATTTTGGAAGTGGTTAATAACCAGATGTCGACTTACCGGCCAGATTCTGAATTAAGCCGTTTTAATCAGAGTCGGGAAATTAATAAACCTTTCCCGGTGTCCGCTGCTACGGCCAAAGTGGTGCAGGAAGCGATTCGTATCAACCGGTTAACCGACGGTGCGCTGGACGTCACCGTCGGGCCTTTGGTTAACTTATGGGGTTTTGGCCCTGAAGGACGTCCTGATAAAGTGCCTTCTGCCGAAGAATTAGAGAAACGTCGTGGCTGGGTGGGAATAGATAAACTCGCCGTTGAAGGCAACGCACTAATTAAGCGAGTGCCTGAGCTGTACGTCGATCTTTCTTCCATCGCCAAAGGCTACGGTGTTGATGTGGTTGCGGAATATCTGCAATCTCAGAACATCAAAAATTTCATGGTTGATATTGGCGGAGAAGTTCGCACCCGTGGGAATAATGGCGAAAATAAGCCCTGGCGTATAGCGATCGAAAAACCGGGTGCTGGTGTCGATCAAAGTGCGCAGGAGATTATTGAACCAGGGAGAATGTCGCTCGCAACCTCTGGTGATTATCGTAACTATTTTGAAGAAAATGGCGTACGCTATTCTCATACCATTGATCCCGCGACGGGGCGGCCAATCAACCATAGATTGGTTTCCATTACCGTGCTGAATCCTAGCTGTATGACCGCTGATGGTTTGTCTACCGGGCTGGATGTGTTGGGGCCGGAAAAAGGGCTGGCGCTGGCTAATCTACTTGGTATACCGGTATTTATGATCGTTAAAACAGATAAGGGATTTGAAGAACGCTATTCGGAAGCCTTCGAACCCTATCTGCAAAATCGATCTTAGGAGGAGTTATGCTGACAGTTTTTCTCGCGTCTTTCGTCTTCTTCCTGCTGGTTATTGGCGGAATGTCTATTGGCTATGTAGTGAAGCGCAAAACCTTACAGGGGAGCTGCGGCGGTATTGCTACGCTGGGGATGGAGAAAGTCTGCGACTGTCCTGAGCCTTGTGATTCCCGTAAAAAGCGAATGGAAAAAGAAGCGGCCCGGCAGAAGAAACTGGATCAGTTTCGTATCCTATAGCATAAAAGGCCCGGCTAATTAACTGCCGGGCTTTTTGTCTACAAGGATATATTTAATCGATTACTTTTTTTCATTCACTATTTTTTTAAATTCTTTCGGTGAGTTAACCATCACGGCATCTGCACCTAGCTCTTTTGCTTTTTCATAATCCTGCGCTGTATTGATACCAAAGAAAATAATATAGGCTTTCCCTTTGGAGCGGAAACAATCGATAGCGCTTTTATCCCATGTTAATACGGTGTTTGAGTGAGAACGGCCTTCGCCAAGAGTGAATTTTTCCACAACGACTAACTCAACGTTTCGCTTCATCTCCAATCCGTACCAGCGCTCCTTTTTGTCTACCGGCAGCTTACATTGATGGCCTAAGGTTATATCGACCAAAGCATCACGAGTTTCATCTCGACTTTCAAAACGTTGAATTTGCTCTTTTCGCCCCGCGTCCTTATTCATCTGATCTATAGCGTTCAGATACAGTTTGTCGGTTGAATAAACCCGGGTACGTTCAAAACTGTTGGTTTCCTTCAGCACTTTTTGTAGAGCCTGAGCAAAAGGCTGAGCCAGATTTTCGGCATCTGGGGATTTAATATCTAGATAGAACATGACGTTAGGATAATCTTCCAGCACATATTTCAACTTTAGGACTTCTTCTAACGTTGGAATATTGGCTGAAAATGCGGTTTTATTTTTTTCATTATAGAATTTAGCAGCATTAACTGTTGATAGCTGTTTGTTCGTATAGTCTCTGACTTTTCCTGAAACATTGGTTAGTTCTTTTAAATCGGAAGGTCGATAAAGTACCGGTACATCATCTTTTGTTAACTGTAGGGTAATCCAAATAGCATCAGCTCCATTTTCCAACGATTTCTTAATTGCAGGGAGCGTATTTTCTGGTGCGTCTCCGGTACCAGCCCGGTGCGCCACTATTTTCGGCGGTTCATTAGCTGAAGGAGATGACATAACTTGTAATGAAAATAAGATTAATATACTTGCCATAATATAATTCCGCATAATATATACCCCGTATAACCCATTTAAATTGAATTTCTCTATACATGTGTTTTACTTTATAAAAAAACATTACTCTACGACTTTATCGAATGTAGTACTTTTTTATTAAAAATAAATGAAAAAATCGCTTAAATGTAAATAACAGTATTCGATCTGGAAATTAGAAATATTTAGCGGCATTTAAATTAGGACAATCTTGAACATGGCTTTTTTTACTGTATACTTATACAGTTGTCTATTGCCGATGGGAGTGAGAGTGCGCAAGATTATCCATGTTGATATGGACTGCTTTTTTGCAGCCGTAGAGATGCGGGATGACCCCAGTTTACGCGATATCCCTTTGGCCATTGGCGGTAGCGCAGATCGTCGTGGCGTTATCAGCACGGCCAATTATCCTGCCAGACGTTACGGTGTCCATAGTGCGATGTCCACTGCGATGGCATTGAAGCTTTGCCCGCATTTAAAAGTGATTCCGGGGCGTATGGCGGCATATAAAGAAGCTTCTTTACATATTCGCGAAATATTTGCCCGTTACACTTTGCTTATCGAGCCATTATCGCTGGATGAAGCGTATCTGGATGTCTCCGAAAGTCAGGTTTTTAGCGGTTCAGCAACCTTAATTGCTCAACAGATCCGCCAGTCAATTCATGAGGAATTAGGTTTAACTGCATCCGCCGGAATCGCCCCGATCAAATTCTTAGCCAAGATCGCTTCAGATATCAATAAGCCCAACGGACAATACGTTATTACACCGGATCAAATTCAACCTTTTCTACAAACTTTGCCGCTTAACAAAATTCCGGGCGTGGGAAAAGTAACGGCTAAGCGTTTACAGGAATTGGGTTTAACTCATTGTGTTGATGTCCAAAATTATCCTTTGGCTGATTTACTGAAAACCTTTGGTAAATTTGGGCGGGTATTATGGGAGCGCTGCCATGGTATTGATGAGCGAAGTATATCTCCCGATCGGTTGCGTAAATCCGTTGGCGTAGAAAGGACGCTGGCGCAGGATATTCATCACTGGGAAGAATGCGTTGAGATTATTGAAAAACTTTTCCCCGAACTGGAAGCCCGCTTGGCTAAGGTCAGGCCGGATCTGCAAATTGCTCGTCAGGGCGTAAAGCTTAAATTTCAGGATTTTCAGCAAACGACTCAGGAACACGTTTGGCCAGAATTGAACAAGGTCGATTTATTGCGTATTGCCAAGCAAGTTTGGGATGAGCGACGGGCGGACAGAGGTGTGCGACTGGTGGGATTGCATGTCAGCCTGCTGGATCCGCAGATTGAACGGCAATTATTGCTGAATTGGGAATAGCGCTGGGATAGATGCCAGGTTCTGGGTTTTCTAGCAGCAAATTTGCCATAAAAAACGGCGCTACCGCAGGCGGCGCCGTTCGTAATGATAGTGCGGTACTCGCTTAAGCGCGTTTTGGAATGGCTTTCAGCAATGCGGTCAGTAATTGCCAGTATTGACCAACGCTTTCGATATGTACTTGTTCATCCGGAGAATGTGGGCCTGTCATGGTTGGGCCGATGGAAACCATATCCATTTCTGGGTAAGGTTTTTTGAACAAACCACATTCCAGACCGGCGTGGATTACCATGATATTTGGCGTTTTGTTAAACAGTTTCTCATAGGTTTCGCGAACTAAATGCATGACCGGAGAGTTTGCGTCAGGCTGCCAGCCAGGATAGCCGCCTTTAGGCGTAGTCTGCGCGCCAGCCAGTTGGCCAACGGCGGTTAGCATGCTAACAACATAGTCTTTGCCGCTGTCGATCAGGGAACGAATCAGGCACATAATTTCGGCCTTATCTTCTTCCATGGTCACGACGCCCACGTTCAGTGAGGTTTCAACCACGCCTTTCACTTCATCACTCATACGGATTACGCCGTTTGGCGTCGCATTCAGCAATGCCAGCAGACGGTGCTGGGTATCAGCGGTCAAAGCTTTCGCTGCGCTACTGACGGGTTCCAGCACCACGGTGAGATTTTTTTCTACCGCAGATAGCTCGTTTTTCAGGATGTCTAAATAGTCCTGAGTCAGGGTTTTCAAATGATCTACTTTATCGGCTGCAACCGCCAAAATAGCGAAACCTTCGCGCGGAATCGCGTTGCGTAGCGTACCACCGTTCAGATCCAGAACCCGTAGGCCGAGCTCCGCTTCATGTTCAAATAGGAAACGAGCCAGCAGCTTGTTGGCATTTCCCAAACCTAAATGAATATCTGCGCCGGAATGACCGCCTTTTAGACCTTTGACGATCAGTTTCAGCGTTTGATAGCCTGCGGGAACCGCCTCACGCTGTAACGGTAAAGTGGTGATGAAATCAATGCCGCCGGCGCAACCCATGTAGATTTCGCCTTCCTGCTCGGAATCGGTATTAATCAGAATGTCAGCGTTCAGCCAGTTTGGTTGCAGGCCAAAAGCACCGTCCATACCGGCTTCTTCGGTCATGGTCAGCAGAACTTCCAGTGGGCCGTGTTCTACGCTGTCGTCAGACAGTACCGCCAGCGCGGAAGCCATACCAATGCCATTATCTGCGCCCAGCGTGGTGCCGCGAGCTTTCACCCATTCGCCGTCGATATAAGGCTGAATCGGGTCTTTAGTGAAATCGTGAACAGTGTCATTGTTCTTTTGCGGAACCATATCCAAGTGGGCTTGCAGCGCCACAGGTTTACGGTTTTCCATGCCTTTGGTCGCCGGTTTGCGCAGCAGGATATTACCCACTTGATCGCGTTCGGCGTGTAAACCTTTTTCTTTTGCCCAGGCAACAATGTATTGCGCCAATTCTTCTTCGTGATAAGAAGGGTGAGGGATAGAACAAATTTTAGCGAAAATATCCCACAACGGCTGAGGCGAAAGTTTAGACAGTTCAGACACTGTAAGTCTCCTTTAACAGCATGCTCATACAGACACCAGATTAATGCGGAGGCGTCTGAGATACTGTAGGTTTTAGGGTTAAGGACTAACCGCCATTGCTATGGCGCGATTTATCGAGAATATCACTTTCATTTGCGTTGCGCGCGTTTGGCCGCACAAATACCGCATTCGATTCGCGGAATTACCGGGATAATTGCTGGTTTTTATCTTGTTGCCTCACTATAATCTCGCGCAACCTTTTTTCCCCTTCGATACATGACAAGCCACTTTAATACGGCTGGGACTACATTTTATGAGCGAAAAATACGTCGTAACTTGGGATATGTTGCAAATACAAGCCCGCAAGCTGGCACAGCGTTTACTTCCTGCGGAACAGTGGAAAGGCATCATCGCGGTTAGCCGCGGTGGACTGGTTCCCGGTGCAATTCTGGCGCGCGAATTGGGTATTCGTCATGTTGATACTGTGTGCATCTCCAGCTACGACCACAATAACCAGCGTGAGCTGACCGTGCTCAAACGTGCCGAAGGCGATGGCGAAGGCTTCATTGTGATTGACGATCTGGTCGATACCGGCGGTACTGCGAAAGCCATTCGCGAAATGTATCCGAAAGCGCACTTTGTGACTATTTTCGCTAAACCGGCAGGTCGTCCTTTGGTTGATGACTATGTGGTTGATATTCCTCAGGATACATGGATTGAGCAGCCGTGGGATATGGCTGTGACCTTCGTGGAACCGCTAGGCGGCAAATAATTTACGCAGCTTTAAACGTCCGACGCTGTCGGACGTTTCATTTCTTCCTCGGTATGAGTACACTAACCCCATATTCCCCAGCCTAAACCAAGGCGGGATCGCGGCTTATGGAGGCTATTGTAACCATGGCACAAGCCAACCTTTCTGAAATCCTGTTTAAACCCAAGTTCAAGCATCCTGAGACCTCGACTTTGGTCAGGCATGCTCATTGCAACCAAACCATGAATATTCACTCCGCATTGGACGGCGATACTACCTGTCATTGGTATCGTATGATCAATCGCTTGATGTGGACCTGGCGCGGAGTGGATCCTCTGGAAATCGAAGAGGTGCTGGCGCGGATTGCGATGTCTAATGCAGAACACAGTGATAATGAATTACTGGATACCGTGGTGGGTTACCGCAACGGCAACTGGATTTACGAGTGGTCTCACCAGGGCATGATGTGGCAGCAAAAAGCCATGGAAGAAACCGATCCTCTGGCCGCCGGGCAGTATTGGCTGAATGCAGCCAACATGTACAGCATCGCCGGTTATCCTCATTTGCGTGGTGATGAATTGGCCGAGCAGGCGGAAATTTTGTCTAATCGAGCCTATGAAGAAGCGGCAAAATATCTGCCTTTCACTTTAAAAGAGCTGAGTTTCCCCATTCAGGATGGCGGAACGCTGACCGGCTTTCTGCATATGCCGACAATTGGCAGTGCGCCTTTCCCAACGGTGCTGATGTGTGGTGGCCTGGATATGTTGCAGAGCGATTACCACCGTCTCTTCCGCGATTATCTTGCACCGGCGGGTATCGCGATGTTGACTATCGACATGCCTTCCGTCGGCTCATCTTCGCGCTGGAAATTAACGCAGGACACCAGCTATCTGCATCAGCAGGTGCTACAGGCTTTGCCGACGATTCCCTGGGTCGATCATCAGCGTGTTTCGCTATTTGGTTTCCGTTTCGGTGCCAACGTCGCAGTGCGTTTGGGCTATTTGGAGCCGCAGCGTTTACGCGGCGTGGCCTGCGTAGGCCCTATCGTCCATCACCTGCTTTGCGACAGTAACAGCCAGAGTCGGGTGCCGGATATGTATATGGATGTGCTGGCCAGCCGGTTAGGTATGGCGGATGCATCGGATGATACGTTAAAAACTGAGCTGAACCGTTTTTCTCTCAAAACCCAAGGGTTGTTGGGACGGCGTTGCCATACGCCAATGCTGGCCGGATATTGGGAAAACGATCCTTTTAGTCCGAAAGAAGATGCGAAACTGATCGTGTCCTCTTCCGTTGACGGCAAGCTGTTAAGCATCCCTTCAACGCCGCTGTATGACAGTTTTCATAGAGCTCTGTTGCAAACTTGCGATTGGCTAAAAGATAAAATGCGTTAATTAGTTGCTAAAATTTAACAGTTTGCTAAAAAGGTGTGCGTCTACTTAAGGAGATTGAAGCATGACGATATCCAGCGCTCACCCGAAAAGCAAACTGATGAAACGTTTTGCAGCTTTAGGGCCATATCTACGTGAAGGGCAGTGCCAGAACGACCGCTTTTTCTTTGATTGTCTAGCCGTGTGCGTCAATGTGAAACTTGCTCCCGAAAAACGTGAGTTCTGGGGGTGGTGGATAGAGCTGGAGTCGAAAGACAGCTGTTTTACTTATGTATACCAACTCGGCTTGTTTAATACCGAGGGAAGTTGGAAAGAACAAAAAATCAAAGATCCTGAGGTTCAGGAAAAATTGGAAACTACGCTCCGTGGTTTCCATAAACGCCTCCATGAAATGCTGAAGACGATGGATCTGACGCTAGAACCGGCAAAGGATTTCGGCGAACAGCCCATCAAACTCTCTGCATAAACCCCTTTCTGCTCAATAAAGCGGTGATTTCGCGTTATGCCTGTTGGCATAACGCCTGTCTCCTGCTACAAAGTCTGCTGTATCATTCCTTTTTATTGATCCCAATGGCAGAAAAATTATGAGTGGCAGCCAGACTTTGGTTGTGAAATTGGGCACCAGCGTGCTGACCGGCGGCTCTCGCCGTCTTAACCGTGCCCATATTGTTGAATTGGTGCGCCAGTGCGCCCAGCAACACGCAAAAGGTCATCGCATTGTTATCGTTACCTCCGGCGCGATTGCCGCCGGGCGTGAGCACCTGGGTTATCCTGAATTGCCAGCGACCATTGCATCGAAGCAATTGCTGGCTGCGGTCGGCCAGAGCCGTCTGATTCAGCTATGGGAGCAGTTGTTCTCTATTTATGGCATCCACGTCGGGCAGATGTTGCTTACTCGCGCCGATCTGGAAGACCGCGAACGGTTCTTAAACGCCCGCGATACCATGAATGCTTTGCTGGATAACCGCATTGTTCCGGTTATTAATGAAAACGACGCCGTCGCTACGGCTGAAATCAAAGTGGGCGATAACGACAATCTCTCGGCGCTGGCGGCTATTCTGGCCGGTGCGGATAAATTATTGCTGCTGACCGATCAGGCTGGGTTATATACCGCCGATCCGCGCAATAACCCTGCCGCAGAGTTGATTCGGGACGTTCATGGCATTGATGACGCGCTGCGTGAAATCGCCGGTGATAGCGTTTCAGGTTTGGGAACCGGCGGGATGGCGACCAAGCTACAGGCCGCAGACGTCGCGTGCCGAGCGGGTATCGACGTGATTATTGCCGCGGGTGCTCAACCTGATGTTATCCGAGATGTGATTGACGGCACGCCGGTGGGCACGCGTTTCCATGCATTAGAAACGCCGCTGGAAAACCGTAAACGCTGGATCTTTGGTGCGCCGCCAGCCGGTGAAATTACCGTGGACGATGGCGCGGTAGCCGCCATTATGGCGCGGGGCAGCTCGCTATTGCCGAAAGGTATCCGTAGCGTGAAAGGGGATTTCTCCCGCGGGGAAGTGATCCGTATTCGTAACCTGAGCGGCCGCGATCTGGCTCACGGTGTCTCACGTTATAACAGCGATGCATTGCGTATGTTGGCGGGACATCATTCTCAGCAAATCAGTGAAATACTCGGGTATGAATACGGCCCGGTCGCTGTTCACCGTGACGATATGATCATCAGTTTATGATTATCAGCTAAGGAGCTAGCATGCTGGAAGAGATGGGAAAAGCGGCTAAACAGGCCTCTTGGCAATTGGGCGTATTGAGTACTGCGCAAAAAAATAAAGCCCTGATGGCAATGGCGGCGTTGCTGGAGACGGAAAGCGACGAAATCCTTCAGGCAAATGAGCAAGATATGGCTGCAGCGCGCGCCAGCGGAATGAGCGAAGCTTTGCTCGATCGTTTGCTACTTACGCCTGCGCGTTTAGCTGCGATCGCTAACGATGTGCGCGATGTTTGCCGTCTAAGCGATCCGGTAGGGCAGATTATGGATGGCCGGTTGCTGGATAGCGGCCTGAAGCTAGAGCGTCGCCGGGTGCCATTAGGCGTAATTGGCGTGATTTATGAAGCTCGTCCCAACGTCACTATCGACGTTGCCAGCCTGTGTCTGAAAACCGGTAATGCGGTGATCCTGCGCGGCGGTAAGGAAACGCATCATACCAATCAGGCGATGGTTAAAGTGATTCAGCGAGCGCTGGAACAAAGCGGTTTACCGGCGGCGGCGGTACAGGCGATTGAAAGCCCGGATCGCGCACTGGTGAATGCTTTACTGCGTTTGGATCGCTACGTCGATATGTTGATTCCGCGAGGCGGCGCTGGCCTGCATAAATTGTGTCGTGAGCAATCTACTATTCCGGTGATCACCGGAGGTATTGGGGTCTGCCATACCTTTGTGGATGCCGACGTTGATTTTGCCAAAGCATTGACGGTGATTGAAAATGCGAAGGCGCAACGTCCTAGCGCCTGTAACTCACTGGAAACTCTGTTGGTTCATCGGGATATCGCCGCCGCCTTTTTAGCCGCGTTAAGCAGCAAAATGGAAAGTGCGGGTGTCACTTTGCATGCCAGCGAGCAAGCGATGCCGTATTTGCTGGCCGGGCCTGCGAAGGTCGTTCCGGTAGAAGAGGCGAATTATGACGATGAGTGGCTCGCTCTGGATCTGAATGTACACGTGGTGGCGGATATTGACGCCGCGATTGAGCATATTCGCCAGCACGGAACCCGCCATTCAGACGCTATTCTTACCCGTTTGCTCAGCAGTGCAGAGCATTTTGTCCGGGAAGTGGATTCCTCAGCCGTTTACGTTAATGCCAGCACTCGTTTCACCGACGGCGGGCAGTTTGGTCTGGGGGCTGAGGTTGCCGTCAGTACGCAGAAACTGCATGCCCGAGGGCCTATGGGGTTAGAAGCTCTGACCACCTATAAGTGGATAGGTTACGGCGATGATTTAATTCGTAGCTAGCGGATTGAAATAGTATCAAGCGGGCACTTATTCAGGTGCCCGTTTTCATTTGCAGCCAATTGCAGAAATTTGTGCCATATCGGATAAGAGTCAATAAATGTTTCCTAACTTCTGCCGATAATTTGATTGACGGTTATACTCTTTGCGGTGTTCTCTAGGGTAATTCAATCAAAAATTCTTGGTGGGGATCGGCAGGTGAGTGAGATATCGAAAGAACAGTATGTTAAAAAGAATCGATTAGCTATTTGCGCAATTTTGCGGGATCTGAAAAAAAATAATACCGCTATAATGGTGACGCACTCCCGTGGGCAATTTATCAGCCGCATTTTGGAAGTTCATCCAGATGCTAATCAATTCATTTTTGATTTTGGCAGCGTTGAACGTGAAAATCTGTTAGCACAGGATTCCGAACAGCTAACTTTTATTGCCGAACCTGCTGGTGCCAAAATTGAATTCTCCTGCACCACACAAACAGAGATCACCTATTTCGGTCTACCCGCGTTTAGCAGCCCAATTCCCGATTCTTTGTACTTTATTCAACGGCGCGAATATTTTCGAATCAACATCCCACAATGGCCACCTTTTTATTGTACTGGCAAGTTTCCTAATGGCACCGCTTTTAAGCACACACTCACGGATATCTCTTTGGGCGGTGTAGGCATGTTTTCCAATAAAGACAGTGAGTTGCCGTTGGAAGGGTGTGAGATTCTTCGCGGCTCTTTATTGGATCTCGGTGAGTTTGGCTCTTTTGATCTGGACCTGCAATTCATACGTGCAGTAGATAAAAAAGTGATTAGTAACAAAGGCGAAACCGTCACAATGACGCGCCTGAGTTTTAAATTTCCCAAACTGTCTCCAATGCAGGAAAAGGGGTTGCAGCGAGCTATCTTTGAGCTGGAAAAGCAGCAAAGCTTCAAGTCCAGAAAATTTCAGGATGGAATCTAGCGGCGATAACTGAAGGCGCATTCTCGTAAACTCTTTTGATTGAAAAAGGTCAATCAGATTCTTCCTGAGCGATGAAAATTAAAACAGAAAATTATGTTGTATTATCATACGTCTGGCCCAATATTATAAGTTCACTCACAGAGGGAATAAATGATGGGAATTAGCGAGGAAGAGCATATCCGCCGTCTGACTAATGAAAAAAACTCTGTTGGTCATACGGCGAAGTGGATTGCAATTATTTCTGCCGTTTATTTTATTATCATGCTGTTTTATCAGCAAGAAATGGGCGTTTTGACGCTGGCTGGCGGTATTTTTGTGGTGTCATTTACCATCTGGTTTAAGAAGCGCCAAAAAGTAAAATCTTATCGAAATCAATTACAGCATTTGGATGGTGAATAACGACCATCATATTTCATGCAGTTAATCCTGCCTGCATGAAATCAGTCCTGGCTTAACCACTCCCAGCGTTCAGACTGTATCGAGTCAGTATGATAGGTATTGCTAAAAATAGCTTCAAAGCTACTGGCGTCTTTGCCTCGCAGTGAAGAGCAATTATTTTATGATGAGCCGTTGCCAGGGTGAACAACAAGCTATGGTTTGTTTAGTGTTTTAACCATATTGAATCCGGTAACGGTGAATTCTAATTGTTCATACAGTTTTTTGGCTCGTGGGTTATCTGCCGCTACCCGTAGCTTAATTTCAAAAATTCCCTGAGTGACGAGTTCTGCTTCTAAAGCTTGCAGGCTGGCTTTTCCAAATCCTTGCCGCTGAAATTCAGGCAATATGCAAAAATCCTTAATATAAACCGAAGCGCCGCCGTCATTTAATCCGTACCAAAGATAACCCACTAGCCTATAGTTATTTTCAATGCGGTAAATTTTATTTCCTATCGTATTAATACCGTCTGGTAGCGATTGAACGAAGGATAAGTGAGCTTGATGTCGTGCTTTATCCTGACTGTAGCCGCAATTAGCGCTCAGATCTTCAGCGTACTCCCCAATAAAGAAATGTCGGTAGGCATCCAGTTCTTCTGAAGCCAACTCTCTTAATATTACCATTTTTCCCTCTATTCATGACGTTCGGTAATGGCAGCAAAATCGCCAATTGCATTTCTGTGCATGTATACAATCATTCGCTGACGCTGTTTACCCTTTGATTTAAGCCAACCCCAAAGGTTGTTTTATTAGAGGGCAAAGTTGGCTATATAGCTACCGTTATTAGCCATTCCTTTGGCGAAATAACTTAACTCAATTCCTCCTTAGTTTCCCCACAATGATTGAGTTTATTTACTCAGCATTACGTCCGCTTTCGTTATTCTTCGCATAATTAATCTCACTGAACACTGAGAATAATCAGAAAGTTGGAGCTAAAATGAAACTATTAACCTTTATTACCGCAGCGTTTATCGCCAGCGCTTCTTTTTCAAGCCTGGCAGCCCAAGAAGTTAATCGCGAACAGGCGAGCCAATTGCAGGCAATGGGCGTAGTTTCCGTATCCGGCATCAGCGGCTCACCAAGCGATGTTGAGGCCGCATTGAATGCCAAGGCCGTTGCTGACGGCGCCAGCCACTATCGTGTCATTGGCATCAGTTCCCCAGGTGATTCAAGTTACTATACGGCCAGTGCTGAAATTTATCGCTAATCAATAAATTCCTAGCGCTTAAAATATCCCTCAAATTTCGCTGAGGGCGTAAGGGTTCTGATTGAAAGTTATAGCTCTAGCAGGCTGTAGCTTCCAATTGGGGCTCTTTTTATTTGCCAATTTTTATTATCTAAGATTAGCCGAATAATATTTTAACCAGGAGGGAAGCGCTTTGTATGACGGTAATAGGCTATTTTTTTTACGAAAAAAATACCTGACTCTTAGAACAATCTTAAAGAGATATTCAGGTTTTTAAGGTGTTATGGTGGTCTATCCGGACTTAATGGGACAGGCTATGTTAAACACCGTGCGACGTAATTTTAAAAGTCAGTTCTCATATATTCAGCGGTTTATTGCCTCTCCGCGTACTGTTGGCACTTTGGCGCCTTCATCTCCTTGGCTGTGCCAAACCATGCTAAATCAGGTTGAGTGGATGCCGGCGATGACAATCGCGGAATTAGGGGCTGCGGATGGTGTTTTGACCCGTCGGATTTTATCGCGAATGGAAAAGGATGCCAGGCTACAGGCCTATGAAATTCAATCTCACTTTATTGATGAATTAAATAAAATTGACGATCCGCGTTTACAGGTTGCGGCGCGTTCGGCAGAGCTGTTGGATTTACATTACGACGCCATTTTCTGTTGCCTGCCTTTACTGTCTATTCCAACCAAAATCAGCATGAAAATATTGCAGCAAACTCAACAAAGATTACGGCAACGCAATGGCTCATTGATACTGTTTCAATATAGTCATTTGTCCGAGCCTTTGTTATCTCGCTATTTTACCTGGAAGAAAATGCGCGTAGTCCGAAATTTCCCTCCCGCCTTGGTTTATATCTGCCAGCCGCGCGAACCTTGTTAATCAAAGGTGGTGCAGTATGGAATACAGATAAATGGTCAAACAGAAATATAAAATAGTTTAGAGGAATGCTTCACCGTGCATTCCTCTTTTTGCGTTTTATTAATTTCAAATAATTTGAAAATGCAAGTGAGAACTATTATCATGCGCGATTGTTTGTTTTTAGTGAAACATCATGGGAATAATTTCAAGAATATTAATAACCTGCCTGTTATTAATGTCATTTAACGCTCAGGCAAAAAAACTCAAGGATATTATGGGGCGTCAGGTTGTAGTACCTGAGAATCCCCAGCGCATCATCTTAGGCGAGAGCCGAATGCTCTATACCTTAGCGTTACTTGAAGAGGGCAATCCGGCTCAGCGAATTATCGGCTGGCCGGGGGATTTAGCCTATTACGATGCTCAAAGTTGGCAGCAGTACGTTGAGAAATTCCCTGATATTGAAAAAGTCCCAATTATCGCGCAGGGGAATATCCGTCAGATAAATGTCGAGAAAATCATAGAGCTTCATCCCGACGTGGTGGTGTTGCCGCGCTATGCCAAAAATGATGCCGATGAAGAAGTCATGCTTAGCGGATTATCGAAAGCCGGTATTCCGGTGGTGTACGTCGATTTACGCGTCGATATGCTGAATAACACGGTTCCCAGCATCCGATTATTGGGGGAGTTACTGAACCGTCAGGCTAGAGCCGAGCAGTTCATCACTTTTTATCAGCAACATATGCAGGTTATCCAACAACGGCTGGCACAACATCAGGGGCCGAAGCCCACGGTGATGCTTCAGTTGCATCTGGGGCGTAGAGAAAGCTGCTGTACCACCGCTTCCCGCGGTAGCTTGGGCGATTTAATTGATTTCGCTGGTGGGGACAATATTGCTCGCTCGCGAATTAAAACTGTCTATGGCGAGCTGAATCCTGAAACCATTCTGATGGCCAACCCAGACGTTTATATTGCAACCGGTATGGCTGGCCCAACGGGTAAGCGTCTTTCCAGCCTGCAATTAGGGCCGATGGTGAGCGCCAGTCAGGCTCAACACAGTTTTCAGCAATTAATGGCCGGGCAGCCCATCATTTCTCACTTGAATGCCGTTCAGCAGCACCGTGCCTACAGCATGTGGCACAACTTTTATCTCAGCCCTTACCACGTTGTGGCGGTGGAGATGTTTGCCAAAGCGTTTTACCCCGATCTTTTTGCCGATATCGACCCACAAAAAACATTCCAACAATTATATGAACAATTTTTGCCGTTAACTTTTTCAGGGACTTATTGGAGTAACCTCAACAATGAAAATCAGTGATATTCGTCGCTTGCCTTGGCTCGGTCTGCCTTTGCTGGTGGCGATGCCAGCCGCTCAAGCTGAAACTGCGCCGCACAGTGAAAAAACCAAAATGGTGGTGATTGGCCAGCTTAGCGAAGAAGATTCCGACAGCTATCAGCCCACCACATCAACGACCGGAACGCGAACCTCAACCAACTTGTTGAATGTTCCGCAGGCTGTCAATGTGGTCGCTCCGCAGGTATTGCGCGATCAGGCGGTGAGAAATATTGATGAAGCGTTATATAACGTCAGTGGTATCACTCAGTCCAATACGTTGGGCGGTACGCAGGATGCGCTGATGAAACGCGGCTTTGGCGATAACCGCGACGGATCGATTTTACGGGATGGCGTACGGTCGGCGCAGGCTCGTAATTTCACTCCGACTACCGAGCGGGTAGATGTGTTGAAAGGGCCCGCCTCAATGTTGTATGGCATGGGAGAGCCGGGTGGCGTCATCAACGTTATCACCAAGAAACCGCAGCTGGCGCAGCGTACTCATGTAGAAGGTTGGGGCAGCAGTTTTAACGGTGGTGGCGGTCAGTTAGATGTGACCGGCCCGCTGGGGCAATCCGGTTTTGCTTACCGTATGATTGTCGATCACGATGAAACCGATTATTGGCGTAACTTTGGCCGTAATCGTCAAACGGTTATCGCCCCGTCACTGATGTGGTATGGCGAAACGACAACCGTGCGTTTGGCCTACGAACATATGGAATACCTCACGCCTTTCGATCGCGGCACAATTATTGACTCACGCACAGGCAAACCGGTCGATACGCCACGTAAACGCCGTTTCGACGAGCCTTTTAACGCTACGCGCGGCGATCAGGACAATATTACGCTACAGATAGATCAGGTGTTGAATGATAGCTGGAAAGGCTCCCTGACCTATGCTTATAACCGCAATCGCTATAGCGATAATCAGGCTCGGGCACTGTCTCTGAATGAAAATACCGGCGTACTAACCCGTCAGGCTGACGCCACCGCCAGCGCAGTAAGCCGTGCACAAGCGGTGCAGGCAACTTTGAACGGAGATTTGATTTGGGGAAGCGTGAGTCATCAAGTATTGGTCGGGTTTGATTATGAAGATAACCGTACCTATCGCAGCGATATGATTCGCGGTAAGAAAAACTCCGATTTTAATATTTACGATCCGATTTACGGCTTGATGCAGCCTTCTACGCAGGTGAGTGCTAAAGACAGCGATCAGCGTGAAAATCTTAAAAGTTATGGCTGGTTTGCGCAGGATTCTATTGAATTGGGTGATAAATGGATTTTGTTAGCCGGGCTGCGTTATGACAGCTTTGACGTTTTTGCTGGCAAAGGGCGTCCGTTTATCATCAATACACAGAGTTCGGATAGCAAATTGATTCCACGCACTGGCGTGGTGTACAAGCTGACACCAGAAGTGTCTTTGTACGGTAGTTACAGCGAATCCTTCAAACCCAACTCATCCATTGCGACCCAGATCGGTGAATTGCCGCCGGAGCAAGGACAATCCTGGGAAGTGGGTAGCAAGGTCGAAATGGTCAACGGAGTGACCGGAACTCTGGCACTGTTTGATATTGCCAAACGTAATGTCATGGTGAATGAGCTTATCGGCACTGAAACTGTGACCCGAACCGCAGGTCGCGTTCGCTCGCAGGGCGTAGAGCTGGACGTGGCGGGGCAATTGACCGATAGCGTCAGCGCCGTTGCTACCTACGCCTACACCGATGCGCGGGTGACGGAAGATCCGAAAAATAAAGGCAATCAGATGGCGAACGTGGCACGCAACAGCGCTTCCTTGTTCCTGACCAAAGAAATGGGTTCGACCGGACTGTATGGTGGGGACGACTTACGGGTTGGCGCAGGTGTGCGTTATGTCGGAAAGCGGGCGGGAGATGCAGCAAACAGCTTTACTCTGGACGACTATACCGTAGCCGATGCCTTTATCGCTTACACCTTGCCAATTCAGGATTACCGAGTGAAATGGCAACTTAATGTGAAAAATCTGTTCGATACAACCTACTATCCTTCCAGCGGTAACCGTTATCGCGTGGCGATAGGCGAGCCTCGGCAGTTTGTGTTGAGAGCCAGCGTAGATTTTTGATACAAAATGCCCCTCAGGTTATTGAGGGGTAATTGGAAATAGGGTGTATCGTATAATTTACGGTTTCGTAAAGTTTGCACTACTCCTAATTACAGGTATGATTCGCTTTGGCTGTCGATAAGCCAGCAAATGTTTACTTTCTGTGGAACCGGTCCATGGTGGTGACCGGTTTTTTAATGCATAAACCTTATCCAGAGAATTTGATGCAAAAGGACGATCAGGCAATGACTCGAACTATCTTTATGGTAGGTGCACGCGGTGCGGGTAAAACAACGATAGGGAAAGCGTTGGCGCAGGCGTTGGGATATCAATTTATCGACACAGATTTATTTATGCAGCAAAGCAGCCAGCTCACGGTGGCAGAAGTGGTAGCCAAAGAGGGTTGGAAAGGGTTCAGGCTGCGGGAAAGTTTGGTATTACAGGAAGTTACCGTACCTAAAACCGTGGTGGCTACCGGAGGCGGCGCGGTACTCGCGGCAGAGAATCGGGCATTTATGCGTCGTCAGGGGATAGTGATTTACCTGCGTGCGCCGGCGGATATTCTGGCCGAAAGATTAGCCGAGGAGCCTGAAGACGCGCAGCGGCCGAGTTTGACTGGTAAACCTATTGCTGAAGAAATACAGGATGTGCTGGCTGTTCGGGAGGCGATGTATCAAGAGGTTGCCCATTATGTTCTTAATGCCAGTCAGGCCCCACAGTCAGTGGTACAACAAATTCTGGAATTATTGGCTGATGCCACGGTGAAATAATTTACTACAGGTGAAAATCTGAGTTAAAACGGCGATTTATCGCCGTTTTTCATTTCTATCAACGGTGTTTCCTCACTAGAGTCGTCAGTCAGGGGAGTGGCATGTTTTTGTCGTGACTTTTCTCGTCATTATTGTCTGAATTGTATAGCAAGAGTACAATTATATCCCACGTAATAATTTCAGTGTAAATCCTCTGTTTACCTGCATCGGATGCCAATTAAGGCGAGGCTGATGAGACATATCAAGCTTTATCTCCGTCAACACCGTAACTTCATGCCGGCTTTCTGGTCGATCTCCATCATTGTATTTGAAGCTTCACTGGCCGTTTATATCTTACGTAATCTCTAACTTATCCGCCTGACTTTCGGTTGTACTGAAAATGTGAACAGGGTTTCAGTCAATATTTTCAGCAAAGCCCATATTTTCAGCAAAGACTCTGTAAGAGAGGCGTTATTTAGTTTCTACAGGTAATTAAATATCAGAGCATTATTTTCATAATTTTGAGTAATTACATCTTTGTAGTTATCAGAGCTTTATCCTGCCACTAATTAATTAATGAGAATTAAACTTGTATTTTTTCGTTTTACTTCGATAAAAATTTCAATTTTTCATTATAAAGTATGTGTGTTAGCTAATTATTGTATTTTAAATTAAATAAAAAACTTGACGATATGACAGAAGGATTCTAGTTTTATTTCATTCAATCGGGAACTTAGTTTCATATATTGGAACTCATTTAAAATGAGCACATTAGAAAATGCTTCGGCAGTACTAAAGTTATTTTCCAAACAAAACGTCATGCATGCTCATCCGGGTATTTCCTTTAGCGATGTTATTAACCAATTAGGATTGGCAAAAAGTACGACGTCACGTTTATTAATGACGATGGAATCGGAAGGTTTATTAGAGCGAGATCCGGATACGCGGTTGTATCATATTGGTCGTTTATTATTATCAATATCCAGCCAATATCTCTCTACGCCTTTAGTCGATATGGCGGCTTCAATGATGATTAAATTGAGTCAAATAACGCGCTGCACCGGTTATATTTCTGCGTTGGATGGGCAGGAAATTATGGTTTTGCGAATGTTTCAGGGGCAACAATTTTTACCGGTGGTTACGCCGGTTGGTACCCGTTCTCCTGCCGCGGAAACCTCAGTGGGTCGGGCTATTTTGGCTCGCCAGAGTGACGATGAGGTTCGTGAACATTTTGGCTCTTATAAACCACGCTCTGCCAATGCTCCGCAGAATCTGGCAGCATTATTAGATAAGTTGGCAACGGCGCGCCAGGTCGGCTGGACTTTTGCTCGTAATGAGACTTTACAAGGCGTTAGCTCAATAGCGACCAATATCAGCAATAAGCATCGCAGTGAAACGATTGGGCTATGTTTGTCTTTTCCGAGTTCGGATGAACCCCCGTTTTACCCCAGTGAATATGTTGAAGCATTAATTTCTACAACCAGATTATTAGCTGAGAAATTAAATGATGATTACTGGTTGAAAAATAATAATTTATAGCTAGCTAAGATTTGCAAATTTTAACTTTATTTAAAAAATATTTTTTATTTGCTTTATTTCTCCATGGGAAGACCTGTGAGCCAAATAAACTCCATTGATAGGAGTTTGGCCATTAATAATAACCTAATTAGCGCCTCACCAGGGAACTAATATTATCGTGTTATTTGATAGCTAGCGCTAACACCAGCGGAACTCAGGGAGATAAAAATGGAGCAAACATCAGGGAATCAACTAAGGGATATCGGCACGCTGGTAGTGATGATATTTCTTTCTAGTATTGGCGCAATTATTGGCGTCCAATTGATTACAACTTTAGGGGTGACACCCAATACTTCAATCATTGGTGCATTATTTGCCATGTTATTGGCTCGTATCCCTCTAAAGTTTTTTCAACGCTATCGATCCATTCATACACAAAACCTGGCACAAACTGTTATTTCGTCGGCAACCTTTGGTGCTGCAAATAGTCTGTTGATGCCTATTGCTGTTCCTTATGTTATGGGGCAGCCAGAGCTAATTTTACCGATGTTTTGTGGCGTCGCCGCCGCGATGTTACTGGATGCCTATTTACTCTATCGATTATTCGATACCAAAATTTTTCCAGCAGAGAATGCCTGGCCGCCGGGCGTTGCAGCAGCAGAAGCGATTAAAGCCGGTGACAAAGGGGGCCGTCATGCCTGGCTGTTGGTCGTCGGCGTGGGAATTGGCGTCGTCGGGGCCATATTCAAAATTCCGATGGCCGCTTTTGGCACCGCCTTTATCGGTAATATTTGGGCATTAAGCATGTTTGGCGTGGGATTATTGATTCGTGCCTATATTGAACCGCTTATCGGATTTGATATTAATGCCAATTATATTCCCCACGGAGTGATGGTCGGAGCAGGATTTGTGGCTCTGATTCAGGTCATCCAGGTGATTCGTAGCAAGAAAGTATCGGATAAAAAGAACTATACCCAACCGGCAACGGAGGTTCGTAAAGCGCTCGGTATAGGTGCCGTGGGTTATGTCGTGATTGCGGCCTTGCTGGCGCTGGCTGGTGGGCTTTACAGCGATATGTCTACCGGCATGTTGATCGGTTTTATTTTTTATGCCGCTTTTGCCGCTTTTATTCACGAACTGATCGTTGGCATTGCAGCTATGCACTCCGGTTGGTTCCCAGCTTTTGCCGTTGCTTTGATCACACTGATCGTCGGTATTTTGATCGGCTTTCCGCCGTTGGCATTATGCATCTTAACCGGTTTTACAGCTGCAACTGGGCCTGCTTTTGCTGATATGGGCTTTGATCTGAAAGCCGGATTTATTCTGCGAGGATACGGTAAAGATCTGAAGCAGGAGCTGATAGGGCGGAAAATCCAGTTATTTGCGGCGCTGATTGCTTTTGTTATCGCCATTCCGGTGGTGTGGTTCACTCATATGGGGTATTTCGCACAGGATTTAGTGCCGCCGATGGCGCGCGTTTATGCCAAAACCATTGAGGCCGGTGCGCAGCCAGGCATTGCGTTTAGCCTGATGATTTGGGCTATTCCAGGCGCAATTATTCAGTTGATTGGCGGCCCAAAACGTCAACTTGGGATACTGCTGGCGACGGGATTACTGATCAATAACGCGCTAGCCGGTTGGGCTGTGGTGCTAGGAATTGCTTTGCGCATTTTGATTACTAAATGTTGGGGTGAAAAGGGGCGTACACCAATGCAAATTATGGCGGCAGGTTTTATTGCCGGCGACGCATTGTACAACTTCTTTAGCTCCATTTTATCCAGTAAGGGCAAATAGCTATGCCGCTGCCTGCTGAGACCTAATGATGAAGGATAGTCCTGATGAGCTTGCAACAAACATTACGCGTTTTTGAAATGATTGATAGTGCCCATGTTTCTGGTCAGGATATCGTGGAACTGTTTGTTGATTATTCAGGAGTTAAGGCCAGCACGGTCCGCGCCACTGGGCCAAAAGGCAGCACGGATTTTGTACGAATAGAGATTGCGGGAAGTGCGGGTAAAACACTGGGTGGCACGGCGCCAACGCTGGGCATTATCGGCCGTTTGGGCGGTATTGGTGCGCGGCCTGAACGCATTGGTGTGGTTTCTGATGCTGACGGTGCCATTGCAGCCATTGCCAGCGCGCTTAAACTGGCGGAAATGCGTAGTAAAGGCGATATTTTGGCCGGTGATGTGGTGATAACCACTCACATTTGCCCCAATGCGCCAACTCGGCCACACGATCCCGTCGATTTTATGGATTCCCCTATTGATGACATCACCATGAATGATAACGAGGTGATGCTGGAAGCCGATGCGATTTTATCGATTGATACCACTAAAGGTAATCGCATCATCAATTATAAAGGCTATGCGTTATCCCCTACAGTTAAGCAAGGTTATATCCTGCGCGTTGCCGAAGATTTGCTGCGTATTATGGAGATGACCAGCGGAAGCCATGCCGTTACATTCCCTATTACTATTCCAGATATCACTCCTTATGGTAACGGTGTGCATCACCTAAACAGTATTATGCAGCCCTCAACGGCCACTTCAGCGCCGGTGGTTGGCGTCGCCATTTGTACTCAGTCGGTAGTACCCGGCTGTGGAACCGGTGCCAGCCATGAGACAGATATCGCGCTCGCGGTAAAATTTGCCGTAGAAGTAGCGAAAGAGTTTGGCCGTGGAACCTGTCAGTTTTATGACGAATCCGAATATGCACGGCTTATTGCACTTTATGGCTCTTTGATACATCTACAACAACGCCATCCCGAACATGGCGAAGCCGCGCTATGAATGCGTCATTGGCAACATTAACCCTAGGTCAGGCACCGCGCAGCGATATTATGCCGCTGTTATCCCAATACCTACCGTCGGATGAGGTTATACATATTGGCCTGCTGGATGGGCTGGATTGGAAACAGGTAGAGGAACAATATCAGCCAATTGAGCGCGGCGACCATGTGCTGGTTTCGCGTTTGAGCGATGGCACTCAGGTTTCTTTGGCTGCAAGCAAAGTGGAACGCGGTTTACAGCAGAAAATTGAGCAACTTGAAGCGCAGGGATGTCGCATTATTTTACTGCTATGCACCGGGCAGTTTCATCATTTGAAAACCCGAGAGGCACTGCTGCTGGAGCCGGATCGCATCATTCCGCCTTTGATCGCGGCGATTGTCAGCGATCATCAGGTCGGGATCGTAGTGCCACTCTCAGAGCAAATCGAACAGCAGGCCGCCAAGTGGGAAATGCTGGCGTCACCTCCCTGTTTTGCCATCGCCAGCCCTTATTTGGCCGATGAGCAGGCACTTGAGCAAGCTGCGCAAACGCTGCTGCAACAGGGGGCACAGGTTGTTGTGCTGGATTGCATTGGCTATCACCAAAAACATCGCGATTTTTTACAGCGTCGGCTCGGAATACCGGTTTTGTTATCAAACGTGCTGGTGGCGAAGCTGGCTGCTGAACTGATTATGTAACGCTGTGATTAGATAATTCTTCTGTTGTTATCATCACCGGGGTCGATTGCCCCGGTTTTTTTGCCTCTATTGTACGCTTTATCAGCAACCACCCCAGTGAATCGGCTTGCGATCGCATTTTGTCGTAATAATCAGTGACAGAATCAATGCTGTGACCCTAATATGAAATCTCATCAATGATTAGGATGCGGGTGCCAAACTATGCTGAAATTTAATGAATATTTTACCGGGAAAGTGAAGTCCATCGGTTATGACAGTAGCAGCATTGGGCGCGCGAGCGTTGGGGTAATGGAAGAAGGGGAATACACTTTTAGTACCGCCCAACCCGAGGAAATGACGGTAATTACTGGGGCATTGAAAGTCTTGATCCCAGGCTCTCCTGACTGGCAGGTGTTTATGCCGGGAGAAACTTTTTACATTCCTGGACAGAGTGAATTTAACCTGCAAGTTGCAGAAGCCTCTGCTTATCTGTGTAAATACCTAAGCTAATCAAAATATTGCCCTCTCCATGCCAGAGGGGGCAACGTCTTCAAATGCGCGGCAAACTTAGCGTTGCGCTTCGCCACCCAGAGCTTCAATCAGGTTTTTGATCAATGCTGCCAGTTCGCTGGTCATCAGAATAAAATCGGCGTCGAAACGCTGGGCGAAATCATCCCGATCGATATCATCATTTTGTTCGCGCAGTGTATCTGAGAATTTCAGGCGCTTGAGCGAACCGTCGTCAGACAGCACCAATTGCACGCGTTCTTGCCAGTCAAGTGCCAATTTGGTGACTAATTTACCCGCTTCGATATGTACCGCAATTTCATCGCTGACTAAAGCCTGCTTCTTGCAGCGGATAATGCCGCCTTCTTCCAGAATAGCCTTCAGCTCTGCTTCGTCCATCAACGCGAAACCGGCAGGTAATTCACCGGAGCGAACCCATTCGGTCAATGTTAGTTCGATAGGGTTTTCTAAAGTTAAAGGTACGACAGGCAGCGAACCCAGGCTTTTACGCAGCAACGCCAGCGTGTCTTCGGCGCGTTTGGCACTGGCCGCATCGACCATAATCAAATCGTTAACCGTATCAATCCATAGGAATGTTTGGTTAAAACGGCTGAAAGCGCGCGGTAACAGGCTATGCAGAACTTCGTCTTTTAACGAGTCTTTTTCCGTTTTCTTTAGTTTGCGGTGCTGTTCACCTTCCAAACGCTCGATTTTGGCCTGTAGCTCTTGCTTAATCACCGGTGAAGGCAGGATTTTTTCTTCTTTACGCGCACAAATAATGATTTGCCCATTAACTGTATGGGTTAAAGCATCGCTGTGAGAGCCCATCGGAGGCACCCAACCGGTCTTGGCCATATCCTGGCTACCGCAAGGGGTGAAAGAAAGGGCGCTTAACTGTTTTTCCATTTCGTCCGCAGACAGTGAAACTTCCCGGCTCAAACGGTAAACCATTAAATTTTTAAACCACAGCATAGTGTTATCCCAAGCTCGGGCGCGCTTAAAGCACGCGTGTTAATCAAACGCAGGGCGGCATGATAACGAATTGAAGCCGCAGTCCCTAGCAAAATAGCGTGATGAATTGGGGGCTGAATCGAAATATTGCGTGAAAAAGTACTACAACGCATGGCTCGCTGAGGGTGATGAATTATTTAAATTGTCGGTAGCGTCAAATAGATAAATGCAAAGATTGTGAGATACCTAATGATTGTCCAAACTAGTATGCAATAGCTAATAATCGGCACGTCTGAATTTGCGGAATGATGCGTGACTCCGTTAAAAAATTTCGCTGAAAATAAAGTCATCAGCTCAATGAGGTGAGGCGCAATGCGCATTGGTATAGATTTGGGTGGTACTAAGATAGAAGTCATTGCACTGGCGAATGATGGGCGAGAGCTTTTTCGTAAGCGGATTGAAACGCCTCGTCATGACTATCATCAAACGTTATCGGCTATTGCCGGTTTGGTTACGGATGCGGAGGTAGCTACTGGCGAAAAAGGAAGCGTTGGCGTAGGTATTCCGGGCACTTTGTCCCCCTTTAGTGGGAAAGTAAAAAATGCCAATTCGGTATGGTTGAATGGGCAGACGTTGGATCGCGATTTATCTGACTTGCTTGCCCGTCCGGTCAGACTGGCTAATGATGCTAACTGTCTGGCTGTTTCCGAAGCGACAGACGGTGCCGGAGCAGGGAAACATTTGGTCTTTGCGGCAATTATTGGTACTGGCTGTGGGTCGGGTATCGCTATTGGCGGGCGTGTTCATTCTGGTGGAAACGGTATCGCCGGTGAATGGGGGCATAATCCGTTGCCGTGGCAGGATGAGGATGAACAACGTTATCAATTAGAGGTTCCCTGCTATTGCGGTAAGAAGGGCTGTATCGAAACCTTTGTGTCAGGTACGGGCTTTGCTATGGATTATTTTCGTTTAAGCGGCAATCTCTTGAAAGGACATGAAATCATTACTCTGGTGGAACAAGGCGATGTTATTGCCGAGCAGGCGATGCAACGCTATGAGCAACGATTCGCGAAATCACTGGCTCACGTGATTAACCTGTTCGATCCGGATGTGATTGTATTGGGCGGCGGTATGAGTAACGTCGATCGTTTGTATCGTACATTGCCTGATTTGATACGTCCGTGGGTATTCGGCGGGGAGTGTGAAACGCCGATTCACAAGGCGATACACGGTGACTCCAGCGGCGTGCGTGGTGCTGCATGGCTGTGGCCACAGCAATAGTGTGATTGCCTGACTGTCGCTCCTTCGGGCGGCTACAGGCATATCAGGAATCTTATCAGGGCAGTTTGGTGGCTAATAGCCTCGTCCGTTGCCTTTGTCCATCAATGGCTATATTTATGCGCAATACCCAATACCCAATACCCAATACCCAATACCCAATACCCAATACCCAATACCCAATACCCAATACATGCTAGATCTCTATGTGACGCTTAATTTCATTATGTATTAGAGAATATGAATAGCCGCTTTTCTCAACCTGTAATAAGCGGCTATTGGTTGGCGAAAGCGGCATTAGATTAATAGCAAAGGGTGCTAATTTACCTAATGCCACAAACTCTAGATTCAACGTTCACTAGGCATTCACGAGTTGATATGAAGTAATCTTACGGTCTGAGCTTGGATTTTGGCTGCTTCTTGCTTCATCTTTCCATAACTCTGCGCTTAATTAACTGCAAAAGCATTATCAAGCCTGCTAATGCCTAATCCATTAATTTTCTTAACTTTGATTTGCACCGGTATGCGTTCTTTCATTGCCTCGACGTGGCTGATCACACCGATGGTTTTGCCCGTCGCATTCAGGCTGTCGAGAGCATCCAGCGCGGTATCCAGCGTTTCGGCATCCAAAGTACCGAAGCCTTCATCAAGGAACAACGAGTCGATACTGGTTTTATGGCTGACCAGATCGGAAAGTGCTAATGCCAGAGACAGGCTGACCAGGAAGCTTTCACCTCCTGAAAGCGTGCGGGTATCCCGAATGGCATCGGCCTGCCAGGTGTCTACGACCAGTAACTCCAGTGCATCATTGGTTTTCCGTTGGAGTAAATAGCGGCCATGCAGTCGGTTAAGCTGGTTATTAGCCAGATAAACCAGATGATCGAGAGTCAAGCCCTGAGCAAACTTACGGAATTTATCGCCTTCCTTTGAACCAATAAGTTGATTGAGGTAGTTCCAGTCATCGTATTGCTGCTGGTTATGTTCTATCTGCTCGAACAGGGCTGATTGGCTGGCACGTCGATGTGTATCGCTCTCTAACTGATTACGCAGTTCCCCCTGACGCAGGGTGTTAGCTTTTAGCTGCAGAGCCATCTGCTCTGCAATTCCTTTCCGTTCGGATAAATCGCTGTGTGGGGAGATACCTGACGGACAATGTTTCAGGTGTTGGTTGAGGCTGTCATTCGCTTGCTGCAAGCGGATTACTGCTTCTTGCAAGCGTTCATTCAACTGCTGTTGCAGTTGAAGTAAAGAGTGGCGTTGGCCTTCATCTAATAAAGCTGCTGCAAAAGCGACTTCAGTATCAAACTCGCTGGCGGCAAGAGCCTGTTGGAATTCGGCCTGAGTTTGGGTGGCCTTCTGCTGATATTGCTGCAACTGCTGTTCCAGTTGAGCTAATTCACCGCCCAATCGGCTCAACTGAGACTGCAACTGTTGCAGTGCTTCGTTGGCGGCCTTTTGCGCTAGCTCGATTTGCTGTTGCTCTGTTCGCAGTTTTTGTCGTTCGTCGGCAACAACCTTATCGCCAAACAGCTCTTGACGTTGATGAATATATTGCTGCAACGCACGGTTTGCCTGGCTGAGCTTTTGCTCAATATTCAATAATTGGTCGCGGTATTCTTTTTGGCGCTGGCGTTCGCTTTCTATCCGCGTTTCCAGCGTTTTTTGTTGTAATACCAGCTGTTGCTGATTCTGCTGATTCTGCTTCCAGCGCAGCCATTCATATTCCCGCAGATCTAGCCACTCAGTTTGCTGCTCTGGCTCCGGCTGCTGTAGATCGAGATTGATTAATGTATTGAGGAAATCCTGTTGCTGCAGTCGATATTCGTCCTGCTGACGCTGGTCGGTCTGCTGTAACTGCTGCTGAGATTGCTGAATGTTTTGCAGGCGTTGTTGTTGCAGGCCGACTTCACTCAGGTTCTTCTGCTGATTCTGCTCGGCTTGAACCAATGCGTCTTTAGCTCGCTGATATTGTTGGTTGAGTCGCTCAAATTCGGACAGTTTCTGCTGATATTCTTGCTCTTCCTGCTCCTGTTGCTCTAGCCACGCAGTTAACTGAGCCGGTTCATCCAGAGTGAAATTCAGAGCTAGCCGCGCGGTCAGCGCCAGCCAGTTTTGCTGATGTTCAGCTAACTGCAGACCACTTTGTCGTAATTCTTGTTCCAGACGTGATTTCTGCTGCTGCAGATTTTCTTTTTCGGCTTTTAATCCGCTGCCCGTCTTAGACAGCTCATCAACCTGCGCACGTAGTGCCTCCACGCGCAGCGCAGTTTCAGACGGTTTTACCGCTTGATATTCGGCTATAGCCGGGTGTTCTAGGGATCCGCACAGTGGGCAGGCTTTTCCTGACTGCAATTTGGCTCTTTCTGCCGCCAACGTCACAATCTGTTTTTCGCGATCCCATAGCGTTTCCAAATCAGCAAGGTGCTGTTTTTGTTGGGCGTATTGCTGTCTTTTTTCTATCAGCTGCTGCTCGAGTTGTACCAGTTTCTGGTTTTGATCGAGCAGATATTGTTGGTTTTTCTGATGTTGGGCCTGTAGCTGTAGAGCCAGCGGCGATAAGGCTGCGAGCCGTTGACGGGTATTTCTTTGCTCGCCAAGTTCAGCAAGCCGTTGACGCAATTGTGCCTGAGGTTGCTGTTTTTCTAGCGCCTCCAGCTGTTGTTTGCTGGCGTCAGCCTGCATTGTGGCTTGCGCCAATGCAGCTTGCTGCTGTACGCCTTGAGCGCTTAGTACGGCGAATTTCTGTTGCAGCTCAACAATCTGCGCCGCTTGTTGTTGCAAAATTTGCTGATTATCAGCGAGTTGTTGGCGTTGGCTGTGCTGTTGACGGAACTGTTCTTTCCAGAGCGGCAGATGCTTTTCCCAATGTTGATGATGAGTATTTTGCTGAATGTAGTCAGCTAACTGTTGCAGCCCCTGATGAGTTTCCATTAGCAGGCGTTCATCTTGTTCAAGCTGTTGCTGGCTTTTCTGCGTTTTATTCTGCTGTTGAAGTTTATCCTCATCGAGTTGCGACAAGGTTTTCCGTTGAGCGGCAATATGGTTGTCTAAAGGAATTATATGCTGTTCAATCAGTGTTTCCTTCTCGCGCTGTCGTTCAGCGTGCTGTAACTGGGCGCTGGTGGCCTGCTCCAAGGCTAGCGTCAGCGGCGAGAGCTGTAGCTGTTGTTGCTGTTGCAGCTGTTTTAAGGTTGCGATATGTTGCTGCGCTTGCTGCCAATCTTGCAGGCAGCGATCCCGTTCTTGTTGCAATGGACGCAGTTTTTCTGCGGGTTCACTGCGCGCCAAACGCTGGAGATCGGGCTGAACCCGTTGATACTCTTCTTCCACCTGCAGATGTTGTTGAGCGTATTGCTGCACATTATGTTGCAACTGGCGCAAAACCGTAATCCAGGCGACCTGATTTTGCAGATTGAGCAATTCGACGCTGAACTGTTGTTCCTGCTGATGCAGCGCGTCTAACTGTTGTTGTAAATCCTGCCGCTGTTCTTCATTCATCAGCTCAATGCCATTGGCTCGTAAATATAAGGCATCTAGCTCGGCTTTAGCCTGTTTATGCTTTTCAAAGACCTGCTCGGATAAGCGACCGTAAATTTCTGTGCCGGTTAATTCCTCCAGCAGCTCGGCGCGATCGTTAGCATCGGCGTTCAAAAAGGCGGCAAACTGCCCTTGAGATAGCATCATGGATTTAGTGAAACGGCCAAAATCCAACCCGGTAATCGAGGCGATAAGTGACAATTTATCACCGACTTTATCCGCCAGTATTTTACCGTCCGCGCATAGGGCTAACTCGACTTTAGGAGCTTGCAGATTGCCTTCAGGAGAGTTTTTTGCTCGTCGTTGGCTCCAGAATGCGCGATAGCTGACGCCTTTTACCTCAAATTCCACTTCCGCCAGTGACTCAGCGGTGTGGCGTGTCATGAGCTCATTTTGGCTGGGTGAGACTTTTATCCGTGGCGTTTGGTGATACAGCGCCAAGCAGATCGCGTCTAATAACGTTGTTTTTCCGGCACCGGTTGAGCCAGTAATAGCGAAAAGACCGTTACTGGCAAAAGGCTCGGCGGTAAAATCAATCTTCCACTCGCCTTGTAATGAGTTAATGTTTTTTAGGCGCAGGCTTAAAATTTTCATACTTATTCTTCTCTTGCATCGGCATTCAGCGTGACTTCATCGACAACTTGTTGAAACATTTCCCGCATTTTCTGCTGCCGTTGTTCGGTCAGCTCCGTTTCTAACGCGAGGCGACGTTCGAATACGTCGCTGACGCTTAGCTCATTCAACGTTTCTTTCTCTTGCTGATGAATACTGTTTTGGCGCTGCTCTTTACTGCGGCGCAGGAGTACCACTTCAACCGGGAGATTCTCCGTCAATGCCTGAATGCGTCGCTGAATATCGCTGAGATAGTCTTGGGTGGCGACTTCAATATCCAGCCATACCGGTGGGCCGGAAAGTTGGCTAAAGGCAGCGAGCTGCTGCTCTATCTGCCGTAAATCCCCTTTGATTAATTGCATCGGTTGCCACTGCGGGACAGTCAGAGTCTCCACCCCGGCAAGGCTTTGCCCTGAGAACTCCACCAAAAATACGCTCTTCTCTTTATTCAGTTCATCAAAACTGAGAGGAATCGGGGAGCCGCTATAGCGAATATGCTCCGACTTTGCTACCTGCTGAGCGCGGTGGATATGGCCCAGAGCGATATAATCAGCGGGGGGGAAAGCCTGAGCAGGGAAGGCGTCAAGCGTGCCGATATAAATGTCTCGAACTGAGTCGGAGGTGCTGACGCCTACGGTCGTTAAGTGACCCGTGGCGATAATGGGCAAGGGTAATGCTAGCCGCTTGCGCAGGTTGACCGCCGTTTGATAAAGCTGCTGATAATGTGCCGCGATGGCTTCTTGTAGTGCTAATTGTTTTTGCGATCCGGATTCTCCCGCCTGACTGGCGATCAGATCTCTTGGGCGTAGAAAAGGGATCGCACACAGAATGGCTCCGGGCTGATCTTCACGATCGTGTAGAATGAAAACCTGTTGTTCCAGATCGTTGCTGGCGTGGGCAATCACCTTGGTATTGAGATAGGCCAACAGTTCGCGTGACTCATTTAAGGTTGCGACAGAATCATGGTTACCGCCAAGAACCACTAACTGACAGCCCGTCGGCTGAAGATCGACCACAAACCGGTTATATAACTCGCGGGCGTAGCTCGGTGGCGAACCTGTGTCGAAGATATCGCCGGCAACAATTAACGCATCAACCTGATGTTCTTCAACTTTTTGGATTAGCCAGCGTAAAAAAGCCTGATGCTCCGCCGCCCGGCTTTTGGTGAAGAAATACTGGCCTAAGTGCCAGTCTGAGGTATGTATAATGCGCATAAAACTCCCGCTAGGGCAGGTAATCAATGGCGCTGATTATAAACGTTGAGAAGGGGATGTCGCGGTTAAAAAGGAGGATTGGTTGAAATCCCAGAACGGCTTCGCAAAGTTGCTGAAATAACCTTGCAACACCCTTTCGGTTAGCCGCTATGCTTATTGGCTGCAAAGGGATGGTTTTTTTCATAAAACTGTCATAAAACTGACGCATAATGGCGCGGAAATCAAATAGCAACCGCTAACATATTGGCAGGATTGACGATGGCAAGACGCATACTGGTGGTGGAAGACGAAGCGCCGATTCGCGAGATGGTGTGTTTTGTGCTGGAGCAAAACGGCTACCAACCGTTAGAAGCCGAAGATTATGACAGCGCGGTTACGCGCTTGTCCGAGCCTTTCCCTGATTTGGTACTGCTAGACTGGATGTTGCCAGGCGGCTCTGGGATTCAGTTTATCAAGCATATGAAACGTGAAGCCATGACCCGGGATATTCCGGTGATGATGCTGACCGCCCGCGGTGAAGAAGAGGATCGGGTGCGCGGGCTGGAAGTGGGAGCCGACGATTACATTACCAAGCCTTTTTCTCCCAAAGAGCTTGTTGCCAGAATCAAAGCGGTGATGCGCCGAATTTCACCGATGGCCGTGGAAGAGGTGATTGAAATGCAAGGGTTAAGTCTCGATCCTTCTTCTCATCGGGTCATGGCTAACGAAAAAGCGTTAGACATGGGGCCAACCGAGTTTAAATTACTGCATTTCTTTATGACTCACCCGGAGCGGGTTTACAGCCGCGAGCAGTTGCTAAATTATGTTTGGGGCACTAACGTTTATGTGGAAGACCGCACTGTTGATGTCCATATCCGCCGTTTACGCAAGGCGCTTGAATCCGAAGGGCATGACAAAATGGTGCAAACCGTCCGGGGCACCGGATACCGTTTCTCAACGCGCTATTAAGTATGTAGTGCCGGAGAATGTGTCGTGCTAGAACGCTTATCATGGAAAAGGCTGGCTATTGAGCTGGCACTTTTTTGTCTGCCCGCGCTATTGCTCGGGCTTTTCATTGGTTATCTCCCTTGGCTATTACTGGTTTCAGTATTGGCAGCGCTGATCTGGAATTTTTATAACCAGCTTAAACTTTCTCATTGGCTATGGTTAGACCGAAGCATGACGCCACCGGCCGGACGCTGGAGCTGGGAGCCGCTGTTTTATGGTCTTTATCAGATGCAACTGCGTAATCGGCGGCGGCGGCGTGAGCTGGCGCTGTTGATAAAACGTTTCCGCAGCGGCGCTGAATCCTTGCCCGATGCGGTGGTTATGACGACCGTAGAGGGAAATATCTTTTGGTGTAATGGATTAGCGCAGAATTTACTGGGCTTTCGTTGGCCGGAAGATAACGGCCAGCACATTCTTAACCTGCTGCGTTACCCGGAATTTACCCATTATCTGCAACAGCAGGAATTCAGCCGCCCATTGACCGTGCAGCTTAATAATGGCCATTACGTTGAGTTTCGCGTTATGCCTTATTCAGAAGGGCAATTACTGATGGTGGCGCGAGATGTGACGCAAATGCGTCAACTGGAAGGCGCGCGGCGAAATTTCTTTGCCAACGTTAGCCATGAATTACGGACGCCGTTAACTGTACTGCAAGGCTATCTGGAAATGATGCACGATCAGGAACTGGACGCGGCATTGCGCGGTAAAGCCTTGAATACCATGCAAGAGCAGACCAAACGGATGGACGGTTTGGTGAAGCAATTATTGACGTTATCAAAAATCGAAGCAGCACCAAATGTGGATATGAATGAGCGAGTGGATATTCCACTGATGCTGAAGCTACTACAGCATGAGGTTCAGGCGTTAAGCAGCGGTCGCCATGAGATTACTTTCCGCGTGAATGAACAGCTTAAAGTGTTTGGTAATGAAGACCAGTTGCGCAGTGCCGTATCCAATCTGGTGTATAACGCGGTAAATCACACGCCAACCGGTACAAAAATCGAAGTGTGCTGGCAATTGACGCCGCAGGGCGCTCAGTTTCAGGTCAGTGATAACGGGCCGGGCATTGGGCCGGAGCACGTTCCTCGTCTTACCGAGCGCTTCTATCGGGTAGATAAAGCCCGTTCGCGGCAAACCGGCGGAAGTGGGCTTGGGCTGGCGATTGTTAAACATGCGCTGAGTCACCACGATGCGCGTTTAGAGGTCATGAGTGAAATTGGTTTGGGGACGCGTTTTGTCTTCACCTTACCGAAGCGATTGATTGTTCCCACGGTTTTAGCTGAGAATGCGGTCAAAACCTAGGCTTTACGGACGATATTCTGATGATGAAATGGAGCAAAACGGCGTTACTGGGTGCAATGTTATGGGTCAGCACTCCGGTTTTTGCTCAGGCACCGGTTGGGATGCTTTCCGGTAATCTTTCCAGCGTAGGCTCTGATACGCTGGCGAATCTGATGTCTCTGTGGGCGGAAGATTTCAATCATCAGTATCCGAGTATTAATCTGCAAATTCAGGCCGCCGGTTCGTCAACCGCACCGACGGCTCTGGCCGCAGGTGCAGCTCAACTTGGCCCGATGAGTCGTCCGATGAAAGCCGCCGAGATTGCCGCTTTTGTTCAACGCTATGGCTATCCTCCTTTAGCCGTGCCTGTGGCGGTGGATGCGTTGGTGGTTCTGGTGCATCAGGATAATCCGCTGGTGGGGCTGAGTTTGTCACAGCTGGACGCCATTTATTCGCAAAATCAATTATGTGGTGATAATAAGCCAGTAAACTTATGGGCTGATCTTGGGCTGAAAGGCCCGTGGGCTGGGCGTTCTCTCCAGCGTTATAGTCGGAACTCAGCTTCCGGCACCTACGGTTATTTCAAACAGCGTGCTTTGTGCGGCGGCGATTTTCGCAGCCAGGTCAATGAATTACCTGGTTCAGCCTCGGTGGTTCAGGCTGTCGCAACCTCGCTGAACAGTATCGGTTATGCCAGCATTGGTTTTCGCGCCAGTGGCGTCAGATTATTACCTTTGTCGGTATCAGGGCAGGATTACGTCATGCCAACCGCCGAAAATGTTCGAAATGGCCGTTACCCCTTGTCCCGCTATCTTTATATCTACGTCAATAAAGCCCCTGATAAACCTCTAGAACCGCTAACGGCGGCGTTCTTGCAGCGAATTCTATCTCCAGAAGGGCAAGAACTGGTGAGTCGTGACGGCTATCTCCCCTTATCGCAAGAAAGCTTGAAAAAGGCCCGTTCAGCGCTGGGATTTACCCACTAATTTAGTTGGATATGAATTTATTTCATATGCAGTGAAAATTCCTCTATTGAATCAAAATCGGTGAGATGACACTCTCCAGTCAATTTATTTGGACGTCTGGATGTCTATTTGTAACTCAAAGAAACTATCCATTCGGTAAATTATTTGTGCCGTGGCGGCTTTAGTCGGCGGTATAGGATCTGGAGCCTGTTATGCAAAGAACGACCCCTGCTTTTCGCGCCGATGTTGTCGGCAGTTTGCTGCGTCCTGCGGCGTTGAAACAGGCGCGCCAGCAGCGCCTGAACGGTGATATCAGCGCTAGCCAGTTACGCGAAATTGAAGATAACGAAATCAGGTACATAGTGGCAAAGCAGCAGGAGGCGGGGCTGCAATTGGTGACCGATGGCGAATTTCGTCGAGCCTGGTGGCATTTCGATTTCTTCGAAGGTTTGGAAGGAGTTGAAGGTTACGATGTCGAGCAGGGCATTCAGTTTAACGGCGTTCAGACGCGCGCTCGCAGTATCAAAGTGGTTGGCAAACTGGGCTTTAAATCCCATCCAATGCTGGAGGATTTTCTTTTTTTACAAAGTATTGCCGGAAACTCCGTGGCTAAAATGACTATCCCCAGCCCGAGCGTGCTGCATTTTCGCGGTGGCCGTAACGCTATAGATAAGCAGGTTTATCCCGATCTGACCGCGTATTTTGACGATTTAGCTCAGACCTATCGTGATGCTATTCAGGCCTTTTATGATGCGGGCTGCCGTTATTTACAGTTGGACGATACTGTGTGGGCTTATCTGTGTTCGGACGATCAGCAGCGTCAGATCAGAGAGCGTGGTGAAGATCCAGAGCAGTTGGCGCAGATCTATGCTCAGGTGCTCAATAAGGCACTGGCAGGCAAGCCGGCGGATTTGACTATTGGTTTACATGTGTGCCGCGGTAATTTCCGCTCGACCTGGATTTCAGAGGGCGGTTATGAGCCAGTAGCGAAAATATTGTTTGGCACAGTTAACGTCGACGCTTTTTTCCTTGAATATGACACGGAACGTGCCGGTGGTTTCGAACCTCTGCGCTTTATCAAACCGGGGCAGCAACAGGTGGTTTTGGGGCTGATTACCTCGAAAAATGGCACCTTGGAACAACCGCAGGCGGTGAAAGAACGTATCGCCGAGGCGGCCAAATTTGTCGATATTGAACAACTCTGCCTTAGCCCACAGTGTGGCTTCGCTTCGACGGAAGAAGGGAATAGCCTGACGGAGCAGGATCAGTGGAAAAAACTCAGGCTGGTAGTCGATATTGCTAACGACATTTGGTGAGTTTTTGGGCGGTGAAGGCCGCCCAATGCTAATAATTGATTAAAAATGATACAAATCATATGGCGTGTATTTCTCAATAACCGACATGTTTAACTAGTATTGAAGAATTATCTGGTTGATGACTCTGCTTTTCCGATCCAGACTTGCCTTTCTCCGCTATAAACGTTCTACTTAGCCCCCGTTGTTGGTTTATTCCATCTGCATATAACTTCAAAAACACTGCAAATCATCGAAACCGATTAGTCGGAAATTAGCGCTCTCTGTGAAGCGTTATAGCGTTTTCGATCGAGCCGGAAAGACAACAACCCAGGGTTTTCCTTTTTGGTCCTTTTAACTAGGCAACACGACAACCACTATGAGTCATCGTTTATCATCTAAAGACATACTGGCATTAGGTTTTATGACCTTTGCCTTATTCGTCGGCGCGGGCAACATCATTTTCCCGCCTATGGTTGGCCTTCAGTCTGGCGAGCACGTTTGGATAGCCGCACTTGGCTTCCTGATCACTGCCGTGGGTCTGCCGGTCATCACCGTTATTGCATTGGCGCGCGTTGGTGGCGGTATTGATGCGCTGAGTTCGCCAATTGGTCGTACTGCGGGCCTGGTTTTGGCGACCGTCTGTTATCTGGCCGTCGGCCCACTGTTTGCTACTCCGCGTACTGCGACCGTTTCTTTCGAAATTGGTATTGCTCCGTTGACTGGCGATGGCCCATTGCCGTTGTTTATTTATAGCCTGATCTATTTCGCGCTGGTTATTGGTATTTCGCTTTACCCAGGCCGTCTACTGGACACCGTCGGGCATATTCTGGCTCCGCTGAAAATTGCTGCACTGGCTATTTTGGGCGTTGCTGCGGTTCTGTGGCCTGCTGGCCCGCAGATTCCTGCAACCGAAATCTATCAGCAAGTGCCTTTCTCTTCCGGTTTCGTTAATGGTTATCTGACCATGGATACGCTGGGAGCAATGGTATTCGGTATTGTTATCGTGAATGCTGCGCGTTCTCGCGGTGTAGTTTCTTCCGGCTTGCTGACTCGCTACACCATTTGGGCTGGCTTAATCGCTGGTGTGGGTCTGACGCTGGTTTACCTGAGCCTGTTCAAACTGGGTGGCAGCAGCGGTACGTTGGTACCTGATGCGCAAAACGGCGCAGTGATTCTGCATGCTTACGTACAGCATACCTTCGGCGGTTTGGGCAGTATGTTCCTGGCGGCGCTCATCTTCATCGCCTGTATGGTCACTGCGGTTGGCCTGACCTGTGCTTTAGCCGAATTCTTTAGCCAATATCTGCCGTTGTCTTACCGAGCGCTGGTATTCATTCTGGGCATTTTCTCCATGTTGGTATCCAATTTGGGGCTGAGCCATTTGATTCAAATTTCCATTCCAGTAATGACGGCGATTTATCCTCCGTGTATTGTGCTGGTGATTCTGAGCTTCACTCTGCGTTGGTGGCGTAATGCCAGCCGTATCGTGGCTCCAACTATGTTGGTCAGCCTGTTGTTCGGTATTTTGGGTGGAATCAAGACATCGACCTTTGCGCATTTCCTGCCTGCTTGGACTGAACAGTTACCGTTGGCGGGCCAAGGCCTGTCTTGGTTGCCACCTTCCTTGTTGATTCTGGTGGTGGTAGCGGTCTACGATCGCATTTGTGGACGTCAACGAGTTACTGCCAAACAGTAATTGCCGCAGAAGAGAGTATCTTTAGCCACGCGCCTTTGCTCGTGGCTTTTTGCTGAAAGAAGACGGGATATTGTTATGGAATTACCAGTCAAAAATAAGCTAAAACGCGGGCTGACTACTCGCCATATCCGTTTTATGGCCTTGGGTTCAGCAATTGGTACCGGCCTGTTTTACGGCTCGGCGGACGCCATCAAAATGGCGGGCCCAAGCGTGTTGCTGGCTTATCTGATTGGCGGCATCGTCGCCTTTATCATCATGCGCGCACTGGGTGAGATGTCGGTGAATAACCCACAGGCCAGCTCCTTTTCCCGTTATGCGCAGGATTATCTGGGGCCGATGGCCGGCTATATCACCGGTTGGACATACTGCTTTGAGATTTTGATTGTCGCTATCGCCGATGTGACCGCCTTTGGTATCTATATGGGCGTCTGGTTCCCTGACGTGCCTCATTGGATATGGGTGCTGAGCGTGGTATTGATTATCGGTGCGATCAATATGATGAGCGTGAAGGTCTTTGGCGAACTGGAGTTCTGGTTCTCCTTCTTCAAAGTTGCCACCATCATCATCATGATTTTGGCCGGTATCGGCATTATTGTCTGGGGGATAGGCAACGGCGGGCAACCGACGGGAATTCATAACCTGTGGACGAACGGCGGCTTCTTCAGTAACGGTTTTGTCGGCATGATGCTGTCGCTGCAGCTGGTCATGTTTGCCTACGGCGGTATTGAAATCATCGGTATTACCGCCGGTGAAGCAGAAGATCCGAAAAAATCGATTCCTAAAGCGATTAACTCAGTGCCGTGGCGAATTCTGGTGTTTTATGTGGGCACCCTGTTTGTGATTATGTCGATTTATCCGTGGAATCAGGTCGGCACTCACGGTAGCCCATTTGTACTGACGTTCCAGCATTTGGGTATTACTATTGCTGCAGGTATCCTGAATTTTGTGGTTATTACCGCGTCTTTATCGGCGATTAACAGCGATGTATTCGGCGTGGGCCGTATGCTGAACGGTATGGCTGAACAAGGCCACGCGCCCAAAGTCTTCGGTGCGATTTCTAAGCGCGGTGTGCCTTGGGTGACGGTGTTGGTGATGATGGGGGCAATGCTGATTGCCGTTTATCTTAACTACATCATGCCAGAAAATGTCTTCTTGGTGATTGCATCACTTGCGACCTTCGCGACCGTTTGGGTGTGGATCATGATTCTGTGTTCCCAAATCGCTTTCCGCCGTTCATTGACCAAAGATCAGGTTAAAGCATTGGATTTCCCTCTGCGCGGCGGGGTGTTTACCTCGGTTGCTGGGATTATTTTCCTGCTATTTATTATCGGCCTGATTGGTTATTTCCCAACGACGCGCATTTCGCTGTATGTCGGCCTGATATGGGTGGCCTTGCTGTTGGCGGGCTACTACCTGAAAGTGCGTTTTCAGAAAAAACAGGCTGCGTCGGTAGCATTATCTAAATAATATTTGCCGATTGAATACATCCAGAAAACCGGGCTAATAACCCGGTTTTTTTATGGGTGACGTTTTAATGCGTTCGGTTAGTTTTAGGCAGTTTTTCGATTTTTTTACAAAGAGACAAAACCCCATCTTCGACCTGCTGCGGATACTTTAAGCTGAGTGATTCAGCCACTTTACGCGCCAGCTGGCTATAAAGCTGAATACTGGCGTAAAAGGCTTGGCGGGCGCTGTCCGCATCAAATTGACCAAAGGTTTGGTGCAGCTCTTGCCATATGTGTGGTGCCAGCCACTGCGGCATATGGCTACCTTGATGCCAGGTATCTACGTCCGATGTTGATTTTGCCAGTGCTTGCCATTCCATCATCTGTAGTAATAGCTCCTTCATGGTCCAGTCTCGTAGTTTGACCGTCCATAACTCCCCACGGTACAGATACTTAGGAATATGAGCGGCTTCAAACCAGAATTCCTCGACGCTGGCCTGAAACTGTTTTTGAGTGGGCAATGGGGGTTGCTGGCTTATTCCGCTGGCGGCAGGTAACTGAGAAGCAACGCCATTTTTATCCAGTAACGCCCGATAGCCCCGCTGGTACAGCGAGTCCAGCGTTGCGGCATCGATCATGGTTTGCAGCCGCGTACTATCTGCGAGGGTAAAATCCACCTTGGTTCCATCGCGGTAGAACACCAGCCGGGTTGCCCACGCCTGATTTTCATCGGGATCGAGCGGGAGATAGGTCAGTATGTCTCCGATCTCGCCGATCCAGTCGCTGTTTTTCAGGAGATCCTGCGGTCGTTCGGCAATGATTTCAATATCGATATCCGAAAGTTCGTCGATCATCCGATCCTGACGCGCCAGCGAACCGGTCAGAATCAGTGCGGTAATATCTGAGCGCTTATTGGCCCAGTCAATAATCTTATCCAGATAATCCGCTACGCCCATGGCATTCTCCCTGTTATTTATTTTGTCATCAGCGGGCAGTATACCTGAGGTAAAGCTTGTTTCTGCTTCCTCCTCCCCCCGGCTCCTCCCTGATATTTATGCTGACAGATGAGGGGATTGCACCAGCAACATGGCATCGTTGGCATATTGAGATATTGGGTCACTTTATCGATGCTATAGGCGCTCTTGGGTCAGATCGCGCGATAATTATGCTGAATAGTGGAGAGTTATATGCTTAGTGGTTGGCATTTACCGGTTCCCCCTTACATACATTTACGTGATGACACATTACACATCAGTCTATGGTTACAGGGTGATGACTTACCGGAGCAGGTTTTTTTGCGCTGTGAGCCGGATAATGAAGAGTGGCTGCTGACGATGAAAGGTCGCGATCACGATGGTTTTCGCCGTTATCGCGGGACTTTGCCACTGCGTGAAGGGCAGCCGACTCGCCGCTATTGTTTTAAATTGCTCTGGGCCGATCGCCAGCAATGGTTTAGTCCGCTGGGTTTTTCGGTGGTGCCTCCGGCTCAGCTGGCGCAGTTTGCCGTTGATGTACCTGACTCGGGGCCGGATTGGGTTGCCGATCAGATTTTTTATCAAATATTTCCCGATCGTTTCGCCAGTAGTCAGGGCAGTCACTGCGTGCAAAACGGTAGCTATTTCCACTATGCGGCCGATTGTCCGGTGGCGCGGCGAGAGTGGGATGAGCCGCTGGAAGACATTCATGCGTCTTCCACATTTTACGGCGGGGATTTAGCCGGTATCTGCCAAAAGTTGCCTTATCTGCAAAATTTAGGGGTGACGGCGCTGTATCTGAACCCAATTTTTACCGCCCCCAGCGTACATAAATACGACACGCAAGATTATTATCAGGTCGATCCCTATTTAGGTGGTAATGAGGCTTTTCTGCAACTACGGGAAAAAACCCATAGCGCAGGCATCAAGCTGGTACTGGACGGCGTCTTTAATCACACCGGTGATTCCCATATCTGGTTTGACCGGCATCAACAGGGAACCGGTGGCGCCTGCCACGATGTCGAATCGGTTTATCGCGACTGGTTTAACTTCTATCCCGACGGGCAGGCGTTGGACTGGAAAGGCAACCGTAGCTTGCCGAAGCTGAATTTTGCCGCTGATGGCGTGGTGAATCAGATTTACCAGGCTGATGATAGCGTAGTGCGTCATTGGCTACGCCCGCCGTACAGTATCGATGGCTGGCGGTTGGATGTGGTTCATATGCTTGGAGAGCAGGGGGGGGGCCAAGGGGAATCTGCGCCATTTAGCGGGAATTTATCAGGCGGCTAAACAAGAAAATCCCCAAGCTTATATTTTGGGTGAGCATTTTGGTGATGCGCGTAACTGGCTACAGGCAGGCGTTGAAGATTCGGCGATGAATTATATGGGGTTTGCGTTACCGGTTCGGGCATTTTTGGCCGGAGTTGACGTTGCTGCTCACCCGATAACGCTGGATGCGGCTGAGTGCGTTCAATGGATGGACGGCTACCGCACCGGTTTATCCCATAACTGCCAGCTACGCTTATTTAATCAGTTGGATAGCCATGATACCGCTCGTTTTATGAGTTTGCTGAAAGGCGATCAATCCCGCATGAAAATGGCCTTAGGCTGGTTGTTTAGCTGGATCGGCGTGCCTTGCCTGTATTACGGCGATGAAGTGGGATTAGACGGTGAAAACGATCCGTTCTGCCGTAAAACCTTCCCGTGGGATGAAAATCAGTGGGATCGACAACTGCTTGAGTTGAGTCAGCGCATGATTGCCCTGCGGCGAGAAAGTATAGCGCTACGGCGCGGTGGCTGTCAGGTGGTGTTCGCCAGTGGTGATTCACTGGTGTTTGTGCGCACTTACCGACAGGAGCGAGTATTGATCGCGTTGCAGCGCGGTCAGGGCGCTGAAATTAGTTTACCGGAGTCGCCGCTGCTTAATGTAGAAAACTGGCGGCGTGAGGAAGGTGATAGCCAGCTCATGTTGAATGCGCAGAATGTAAATCTGCAATTGGCTGGAGAAAGCTTCAGCCTGTGGCGCGGAGTGGGTAAGTACTGACTCTATGAGTCTGACATGAAACTAAAGCCCATAATCCACAGCGAAAAATGCCGTGGATTCAAAATAATTGAATTACAGCGACTGATTTCTCCACTTTTTTCCTTGCCGTTTTTGTCCTATGGTGAATATTCCCGCTGCTAATCATTAAGCGTCAATGCGGCAATACGAGTGGAAAAGGATAAACAATGAGCGCAACTAAGAAAACGGCATTAATTATCGGGGCATCTCGTGGGCTGGGCTTAGGTCTAGTGGATGAACTTAACCAGCGCGGCTGGTCGGTGACTGCCACGACTCGTCAGCACGCCAAAGAAACCGGTGCCAATCACTCTCGCTGGCTGGTATTGGATATTAATCAGCCGGCCAGCATTGAGGCATTTTTGCCACAGATTGCAGGGCAGCAATTTGATCTGATTTTTGTGAACGCGGGTGTAGCAGGCCCAGAGCATGAATCTGCTCTCAAGGCGACACCGGAAGAAATTCTGGCCTTATTCCAAACTAATACCGTTTCTCCTATCCGTATTGCCGAGCATTTATTGCCTTATCGCAAGCCACATAACAGCGTATTGGCGTTTATGTCCTCGCAGCTTGGCAGTATTACTAGCAATGAGAGCGGGCATAAGCCTTTGTATTCAGCCAGTAAAGCTGCGCTCAATATGATGACACGTCATTTAGTGGCAGAAACGGCGGATAATTCATTAACGGTATTGTCCTTCCATCCGGGCTGGGTAAAAACCGATATGGGCGGTGATGCTGCACCTTTAACCATTAGCACTAGCGTGCGTGGCGTGGTGGATCAGGTTGAGAAGTTAGCAGGTAAGGGCGGCCATGCTTTTATCGATTATCAGGGGCGCGCATTGCCTTGGTAACCATAAACCCCATCCATAACGGATGGGGTGTTTTATCGAACAGTCGTTCAGGTGTGGGGCTTTATTTCATTATCTAAATCGAAAGATATAAATAAATCTAATTTATCAATAACCTATGGCTGCACCTGCCGGGCGCCGAACATCGTTGGCACCGTAGAGATAACCTTCCCGAACTTTGCCTGAAACCGCAGAGTCATTGCCTGAATTAGCCGGCGACACGCCCGCCACGTTCGGCAAGCCCACCAGAATTAACTCGGCGGCTCCCCACGGGCTTTGTTCAACCATTTTATAGCCCATTTCCTTCAGGATTTTCAGGCTGTCAGCAGACACACCGCGTTGCTCGTAATACACCTCATCCGGTAACCATTGGTGATGAATGCGTGGCGCATCAACCGCTTCCTGCGGAGCCATACCGTGATCGATAATATTCAGCGCAGTTTGTAGTATGATAGTGATGATACGCGAACCGCCTGGTGAACCCAGAACCATATAGATCTGACCATCTTTGGTCACTAACGTCGGGCTCATAGACGATAGTGGGCGCTTACCGGGGGCAATGGCGTTAGTCGCTCCCTGAACCAATCCATACAGGTTCTGTTCGCCGACTTTGACGGTAAAATCATCCATTTCATCATTGAGGAAGAAACCGGTACCTGGTGCGATGACGACTGCACCAAAGCGGCCGTTCACGGTATAAGTGGTTGAAACGGCGTTACCTTCATGATCGACAATCGAATAGTGAGTCGTTTCCGGTTTTTCGTGAGGTTGCCTACCGGGCTGAACATTTTCTGATGGCGTGGCTTTGCCCGGCACGATTTGTTTACGAATCTCATCGGCGTAGCTTTTACTGAGCAGGCGATCGATAGGATTTTTAACAAATTCAGGATCGCCGAGGAAGGTGTTGCGGTCCATATAGGCGTGGCGCATGGCTTCGGTCAGTGTATGAATATAGGCCGCTGAGTTAAAGCCCATGCTTTTCACATCGTAACCTTCGAGAATATTCAGCGTTTCGCACAGGGTTACGCCGCCAGAGCTAGGAGGCGGGGCTGAAACAAATTTATAGCCACGATAGCTACAGGTAACAGGTGCGGTTTCGGTAATTCTATAGTTGGCAAAATCTGCCGCGGTCAGAATGCCACCGCCTTTTTTCGATGCATCTTCCACTGCCTGTGGAATTTTCCCCTGATAGAAAGCGTCAGGCCCTTTTTCTGCGATAGCTTCTAGCGTATTGGCTAAATCGGTCTGTACCAGTCTATCTCCCGGTTCAAAGGGCGAACCGTCTTTACGCAGGAAAATACGAGCAGATTCAGGATCTTCACGAAAACGCTTGGTGGTGGTATCGAGAATGTCTGTATCAGCACGCGTTAGGATAAAACCTTCCCGCGCCAGACGAATCGCCGGTTCCATCACTTGCTTACGTGTTAATTTACCGTATTTCTTCTGTGCGCTGTCCATGCCCAATACGGTTCCCGGAACGCCGGAGGCCAGATAGCCGTACAGACTGGCATCTTTAGTCACTTTACCGTCTTTATCCAGATACATATCGGCGCTGGCGGCGGCTGGAGCCGTTTCACGGAAATTGATAAAGGTGTCTGTACCATCGGCTAAATGAATGGTCATAAAGCCGCCGCCGCCGATATTCCCGCAACAAGGATTAACGACCGCCTGAGCATAGCCCACGGCCACTGCTGCATCGACTGCATTACCGCCCATTTTCAGAATATCAACGCCAACCTGAGAAGCGAGATGCTGAGAGGAAACAACCATGCCATTTTTAGCTTCCACTGCTGGCATAGAGGCTGCATGTAAGTTACCGCTAACTAACAAGGCTACGACAGTCAAAGGCATCGTCCATTTTTTTAAAAGCATACTGACTCCTGTAATGAGTTATTTTTCATAAATCTCTGACATATCTACGGGTTAAGTCCCTGGTGTTGCCGAGTATTCACAACACCTTTTGGTGCAAACATCACGCCAATTATTTATTTAATAACAAATGATTTGTTTATTAACTAACCGGTTACAGATTAGCTCGGTGCGAGCCGTTTTGCAGCGCGGAGAGCAGGACAATTAAAAGTGACGTAGAAAAATGTCGGTGGGATCACGTTGCACTAATAAGGGGCAGTAACAAGAAAAGGAGAGAGGCGATGGTGCTGGGAAAGGTATGGGCGTAAAAAAACCAGTCAGCGTGAACCGACTGGTTGATATTATTCGATTAAATCAGGATTTAACCCAATTTCACTTCGGCTTGATTACAGCTTTGAAGCGTTTTTAGACAGGTATTTTGCTACGCCGTCTGGAGAAGCGCCCATACCTTCCTGGCCTTTTTCCCACTGTGCAGGGCAAACATCACCGTGTTCTTCGTGGAATTGCAGCGCGTCAACCATACGGATCATTTCGTCGATGTTACGGCCCAGTGGCAGGTCGTTAACTACCTGGTGACGAACAACACCGTTTTTGTCGATCAGGAATGAACCGCGCAGCGCTACGCCAGCATCTGGATGCTCGATACCGTAGGCTTGTTGGATTTCACGTTTGATATCAGCAACCATCGCGTATTTAACTTCGCCGATGCCGCCGTTTTCGATTGGGGTTTTACGCCATGCGTTGTGAACAAATTCTGAGTCAAAAGAAACACCAACAACTTCAACGCCGCGTTTCTGGAATTCTTCGTAACGGTGATCGAAAGCAATCAGCTCTGAAGGGCAAACGAAAGTAAAGTCCATTGGCCAGAAGAACAGGACGGCTGGTTTGCCGTTCAGGTGCTTTTTCAGGTTGAAGTTTTCAACGATTTCGCCGTTACCAAGTACAGCAGCCGCAGTAAAGTCAGGGGCTTGACGAGTTACCAGAACCATAAATTACTCCTGTTAATAGGGATGGATTAACGAGTTGGGATAAAACTTTCGTCACAGCATAGGGAGTTAGCCACAATCAATAAAGGTCTATATACCAATTGCTGTGATAGTTTCTATCTATCAATAACTTAATTTTGTATCTTTTGTCTTGTTAAGATACCCACTTTGACATAAAGAGCAAGTGACTTAAATCAAATAAGCCATACCAGACTTACCGATAGGCTAAATCTGTTTATGCTGCGCTTTGTGCATCATTTGTGGGTAGAACTGCCAGAATACCTGCTCCAGCGGTTGATAATGTTGCTCAATATCGTAAAACGAGCCAGCCAGTGCAGACAGTTTAGGACGACGATTCGCCATGCCTTGTAACACATTCGCGATAAAAGGCAGCTCGGCATAGCGTTCCAGCCAACGTTCGGGCCACAGATAAGCATTCAGATTCTGGAAACGTTCAGGCGTATGCGGGAGCTGCGGAATGATTTGCTGCTGAGCCTGCAAAATAAACGCTGGCAGAGCGATGTCTGGCACCAATTCATCCCAGTGACGTGCCAGAAAATGATCCCACAGGACATCCAGCGTGATTGGCGCAACCCGGCGAAAATCAGTGCTAAAGTAGAGCCGCGCTTGCTTAACCTGCGGTAGCGTGTCAGTCATCACATCGACACGGCGATGCATCATGATGCCAGCCACAACCTCTTGGCTATAATCATGCTGCGGATTGCCGCGAACGAAGTCGGCCATCAGATTGCCCAGTAGCGAGCTGTCGGACAAACTGGCTAAATGAAGGTGAGCTAGAAAATTCATCCGCAGAGTATAATCCAAATAGCAGGTTATCTTGCTTAATTCTTGCAGCCAACCCTTGGCGGCTCTAGACTAGGCGGCCTGTTTTTGTCGTCTAAAGTGGAAAACCATGCGTGTTGCCGATTTTTCTTTTGAGCTGCCAGAGTCACTGATTGCTCATTATCCACAGCCCCAGCGTAGTGGCTGTCGTTTGCTATCGTTGGATGGCCCGAGTGGGGAGTTAACCCACGGCATTTTTACCGATTTGCTGGATAAGCTGGAAGCGGGCGACCTGCTGGTTTTCAACAATACCCGCGTGATACCGGCACGCCTTTTTGGTCGTAAGGCCAGCGGCGGCAAGCTGGAAGTGTTGGTCGAGCGAGTGTTGGACGATCATCGGGTACTGGCGCACGTTAGGGCGTCAAAAGCGCCGAAACCGGGCGCTGAGCTGCTTCTGGGCGACAATGAAAGTATCCGCGCCACCATGCTGGCGCGCCACGATACGCTGTTCGAGTTGCGTTTTGATGAAGAACAGGACGTTTTCAGTATTTTGAATGCGATTGGCCATATGCCATTGCCTCCTTATATAGATCGCCCTGATGAAGATGCCGATCGCGAACTGTATCAAACCGTATACAGTGAGCGTCCGGGCGCGGTGGCTGCGCCGACAGCAGGGCTGCATTTTGACGAGCCTCTGCTGGCTGCGCTACGAGAAAAAGGCATCGAAATGGCCTTCGTCACTCTGCACGTTGGCGCGGGGACCTTCCAGCCAGTGCGAGTAGAAAGCATCGAAGAACATATTATGCATTCCGAATATGCCGAAGTACCGCCAGAGGTTGTGGACGCGGTATTGGCATGTAAAGCACGGGGTAAAAGAGTGGTCGCGGTGGGAACGACTTCGGTTCGTTCTCTGGAAAGTGCAGCCAAAGCCTGTGAGAATGGCTTAATTGCTCCTTTCTTCGGTGATACGCGTATCTTTATTTATCCAGGATATCAGTATCAGGTTGTGGATGCGTTGGTTACTAACTTCCATTTACCAGAGTCCACGCTCATCATGCTGGTTTCTGCATTTGCAGGATATAAAAACACCATGAATGCCTATCAGCAGGCCGTGGCGGAGCAATATCGATTCTTTAGTTACGGCGATGCGATGTTTATCAGCCGTAACCCACTGGCACCGCAAGAGACGGTTAACCAGTAATTTACAGGCCACATACTTTGTGTGGTCAGGCAATAGCAACATCAGACTGTTTATCTGATGCTATCGCCGATTAGTGATTAATGGTTGGCGTAAATTTACTTTTATTTCATTAACTTACAAGCGATATTCGGTTGGCGTTTTCACCACTTCCAGCGTCGTGTGCCAGAAACGTGACAATGCCACTGAATTTGCTTAAATGTTCACCGCTCAGGTGGGCGTATTTATTTACCATTTCAAGTTTCTCCCATCCGCCCAATTCCTTCAGCACCATGATCGGAGTTCCACTTTGAACATGCCAACTCGCCCAGGTATGGCGAAGGTCATGGAACCTGAAATCTTCAATCCCTGATAACAACATGGCTCGGTCAAAGTCGGTCCTGTTGATATACCCCTCTTTGGCTCCATCAGCAGAAAATACAAATTCATTATCAATCGGTATTTTCCTCATGATGGCTACAGCATCATCGTTAAGCGGAAGTGGCCTCGCCCTTCCAGACTTGGCATTGTCCGCTGTGACAACCGCAACCCTACGCCCTAAGTCAACATCTCTCCACTTCAAAGAAAGTATCTCACCAAGCCTTGCACCGGTAAGTAATGCAAACGAACATACATGCTTCATCCAGTCATGACGCAGGTTGTCAATAAGGCACTTTGCCTCGCTCTTCTCTATCCAGCGAATTCTCACCTTTGGCTCACGCAGAGACTGAACATATGGCTCCCGGTCCAACCACCCACTTTTATCAGCAAGCGAGAACCCTCGCATAATGAATGATCGGTACCGGTTTCTGGTTGCGTTAGCCAGGCGCTTCCTTGTCATCAAATTATGCGTTGGTAGGTTATCTGTTATTTCCTCTCCGGATATAGAAGAGATTAGCCGCCCACCAAAAACACTAAGCCAGTACCGAGCATATATCTGTTTATTAGTGAAGCTGGATTGCCCCTCCGCATCCCGCAATGCTAGGACCATCAGATCCTCAAATAACTTTTCAGGCCGCTTATCTAGGTTTGCCACGGCCCATAACTCATGCTTTATCTTGTCGTGCAATCTCTGCGCTTTTGACTTTTCATCGGTGCCAGAAGAGCGTCTAATTCTTGTTCCGTCTGGCGCTGAGACATCGATCCAGTACATTTTACCTCTTTTGTAGATCGGCATTTCTTCTTCTCCTTACCGCCTACAACAGCCAGCCGGATGACATTGTTGTCATTTGCGGCCTGTTGTTCAAACTTTTTAAGACTGTCCAGATTGGCTCTCCAGCGATCACCAACCTTAAACATGTGAAATTTGAGTGGGTTTTTGTAAATGGTTCCGGCTGAAATCCTTAAGATCGCGGCATATTCTTTAATCTTTATAAATTTCTCGACCTCTTGCATATGGACCTCCTGAGAAACTCCATCACCTCTCCCACTTAAACTGACCATTCAGCACACCGATAGCAAAAAGCAGCCAAGCCAGCTTGTAGCCAAGTGGCTTTAGCTTTTCATAGTGACGTAGGATGATTGGACGGGTCACCAGGTCTTTATTGGTGTTGGCCGGCAGTGCGGCGAGGGCATTATTTATTTCGTCGTTACATTTCTTTGCTACTGACTGGAGGGCGTTTTGCTTTTCTTGTGGAGTCACACATTCACTCCTTCCAGCAGAACAGCCACCAGTAGGTGATGATGCCGCCGATAAAGAGCAGCACCCAATCCAGGTAAATTATTAGTTCGCTCATATGGCCTCAGCTCTCCCCGGGATCAGTTGAATAGACTGGCCGCACTCATTGCCCCAGGTATCCCATCCCTGCAACTCCTTCCTTGAAAACAACTCGATGCGCTTCACATCCCCATAAAGCATTTCCAGCCGGTTGCGAACTTCCCACGGCTTTTCGCTGTGATGACCAAGCGGCGAGTAAACTACTTGCTTAATACTGGCGTTCAGCCGCTCCAGCCCCCGCCCGCGCACGGCGATTAACACATCTTCCGTGTTGGCTCTCGTGTAGTTACCGCCATTCATCCGTGACTGGTCATTCAGTAGGGTGAGGAAATCGTAAAAATCCTGCACCTCACCGGCGGCCAGAGCCTTGTTAATGTGCTCTTCGGCCAGTTGGTTTAGCTTTACCCAGGTGAACCCCTTCATCGTGCGCGCCTGGAAACCCCAGGATTCGGCGACTTCCTGAGCCTCTTGGTTGAAATTTCCCGTGTACCACATGGCTAGCACAGCATCCGGTGCTGACATCGACCAGACAGGCAAGCGTTTCAGCTCTGCTAACGTCATCGTTCCATAGTGATTATTTGCCGCCCCGTTGCTGGCCTTGTTGCTGTACTGCCACGGCGGGTCGCAATAGATAAGCTGGTAGTCACTCATGCCGCATTCCTTTTCCGCCGTTCGTCAATCTCATGGTCATCCCGGCAGTCAGCATCACAGAACAACCCACGAGTAATTGCCCTGCGGCACTCAGAAAAGTGGCAGCGCCCGGTGAATGTCATTGTTGGTTTTGGACGGTTGGCTATTGCGGTGTCGATGTTGTGTTGTTCGAGAGCTGAAGCGTTATCGATATCGTCGGGCATTATGCTGCCTCCGCAATATTGGTTGGTATACGCCAGCACTTAATTGAATAATTCCCGCTGGGCTTTTCTGTGCATTCGGCGCCAAAAAATGAATTACTTATTGCACCGCTTGGATGCGGGAATTCGCCATTGCCACGGCCTTTGATAAAGGCATTTAATGCACGCGTGGCAAATTCAATGCAGCCGGAGTCCGGCGCCGTAATGGTTATTCGCATAGGGGATACTCCAGATTTAGTGAAATCCGTTTCTTCATATCCGTGAAAATGGGGAAGAGGTTAGCGGCGTACTTCGCCACATATCAGCACTGTCGCCGGGCGGCGTTCTTTAATCAGCGCGGATACGTTCTGGCATTCTGTCTGGGTAGGGTAGATATCGTCTGAAACTGGCAGCGCTTCGCAGGCGTCAAGGCCGCAGGAACTGACAAGTAGGACAAAGCCGATTAGCATTATTCCTCCGCTGGCTTGGATGCTGTGAATAGCTCATCATATTCACTGGCTATAATGGATTAGTTCGGTAAAGGGCCTTTCCCCACATGGCTATACAACTCATGCGCGGCGGAACTAATGGCAGATAACAAAGTAACGTTGTCCATGTTACGGATTACGTTCAGCGCTTTCTTCTCCGCCCCATACACCGTTAACATGCGGTCAGACTCCATGAAGTAGTCCATGTGCTTGCGCAGTACCACGTCGATAATAGTCGTAGGCTTGTTCACTACTCACCCCCTTCAACCGGATAGACTGGTGCTGTAGGTAGCGGTTTCCAGTGCTGGAATTGATTTATTGGCGCACCATCATCATCTTCATTGTTCACTGGTTGCCAGTAGTCGCCATTATCACCTTCTTCGATTTGGTAGGTGATGTGTTGAACAACACCATTCATAGCAACAAGAACGGGGGTGTAAGGGGCTGGATAAGTCGGGCCTAGTACATTCCACCCATCAGGCACAAGTAGCCGCGCCTCTGCTGCCTCTGCGCGTTGCTTCAATTCAGCGTTTTCATTCTCTAATGATATAACCTTCATGCCGTTATGGCACGCCGCGCCATGCCAAATCCTGTAATCAGCAAATTCAAGGTCAGCCAGTTTCTTCTCTGCTCTCTTGGCCCGTTCATCTGCGCCAATAAGAGCATTCGCTAGCTTACAAATTATCTCATTGTCAGTATCTGCCAGCTTGTGCCAGTCAGCATCATCTTGTGCCGCTGCTCCTGCAACAGAACGCCAGTCACTTATTTCTTTCTCTGCCGCTTCCAGCTTGGCTAGCAGTGAATCAACGTACTCTTGCGAGTAAAGCATTATTTGCCTGTGCGGGTCGATGTTGCGGTCATCAGGATTGATTTGAACAAGTAACCAGAATATCCCCGCTCCATGTCTTGCAGTTCTTCTGCATCTGTCCACGCCACCGGCTTGCTTAGCTCTTCTATATGCTTATCCATTCCCATCACCTCAAAACGAATCAATAATCAGATAAGCAATACCCGCACAACAGATAGCGAGTATCACCGACAATATTAAAAGCCGCTCGGATGGAGTGGCTCGGTATTGGAGTGCCTTGTTAATGGCTTCTCGAATTTTTGACACAACTATTCCTCAGCAGACTGACTGCCGGTTAAGTGGAGGGGTAAGGGATTTAAGCCACCAGTCCGTTAGCAGCGACTGATAGCTTCAAGCATGAGTTGAACCGCTCCGCAATCAATTGCGCTTTAAATGGGTTCCGTTCAATGCGGTTCTTCGGGGTAATCCATCCATGATGTATTCGGGGATAAGGTAGCGTCACCGCGCCTACCGTGATGTTTCCATGCGGATTATCCATATATCTGTTACCCCACGGATTCTTCCATCTCAGCTTTTCTGATGCTGTAAATGTCGATCGCCTTTTCCAGCTGGTCGGGGTGGCTAGCGAGGACACGCTGGCTGTATTTGAAGAATTTCTCCAGATCTGCAACTGACTTTGCGTTGCTGGCTGCGTTGGTGAAGTCAGCAAGCAGGGCATCAGGTGAGCGMTNCATCWNASKWYWGYMRTCWCCAGTTCGCCCTCGATTGGCTCCGCTTTCTTGGTGTTGATCATCTTGTTCAGGTCGGCATTGGTGCGCGGGGTTACATCTCGCTCAGGCTTTGGTTTTCCGTCCAATTCATCAGTGGAGTAAACGCCGAGAATAACCTCGGGGCAGTAGAGGCGAGACCAGCGCTTAACGGCTAGATAGGCCAATTGTTGCTTAGGGTCGCTTGCCCACAGGGTGGAGTTTCTCACCTGAGCCTGAGACAGAAGAAGCTCAAGAACGCGCGGTTCATCCTCCCCCTTCATCGTCGCCCACACTCGAATCCCTAAGCCTTTCTCGTCTGCCAGAGTCCAGTCTGGTGCTATGTATTTATTGCCGTTCTTTGAAACTTTTTCTGCGAACTTGCCGATCACGTTTTCCCATGGGCCAAACCATTCATAATGAATCCGGTCTTTTGTAGGTGCCATTGCGTAAATTACCGCGTTGACCAGTTGCGCCTCATACCCCAGCGTTCCGCTGACGACGTGGGTTTTCTGGGCAACAACAAACGGGTTCATACCCCATTGAACGGCTTGCATTGCAACAGCCATGCAATCAGCTTTGTTACCGG